>JAQAZZ010000177.1:0-20839 GCA_032127075.1 Micrococcales bacterium
GCAGCGTCGAGGCGCAGTGCCGTGCGGCGCACGGCGTCACCCTCAGGCACGTGCCCTCACGACCTGGCCGCAGGGGTGTGCGGCCAAGGCTGTGCCTCCTCCAACTCCAGCGCCAGTTCCAGCAGGCGCCGCTCTTCGCCGACAGGTGCGGCGAACTGCATCCCGATCGGCAGACCCGATCGGCTGCGTCCCAGTGGAAGGGAGATCGCGGGGGTTCCCGACACGTTGTTCATCGCCGTGAAGCCCGCGTAGCGCAGCAGCCGGGCCATATGGGTCCGGTAGTCCACATCGGGGCCCAACCATCCGATCGGCGGCGGCTCGTGCGCCAACACCGGGGTGAGCAGCGCGTCGAAGGTATGCCCGTCGGGGGTCGGCCGGTGCCAGTCATGGCGGGCCTCCCTGCGCAGCCGCCACAGCGACAGGGGCACACGTTCGGCAACAGTGGCCAACAGACGGCTCAGGCCACGGGTGAGGATCTCCGTGCGCGCGCCGTCGAACGGTTCGCCGAGGACCCGGCCGCCGAAGGTCTGCAGCGAGTAGGCCAGCAGCGCCCAGTAGCGCAGGAAGTCGCGGCCGTCGCGCCGGGAGAACGGAAAGGGCACCTCCACCACCCGGTGACCCAACGCCTCACACAAAGACATCGCCCCCCGCAGGGCGGCAGCGGTGTCCTCGCTGATGGGCCGATCCTCGTAGTCGGTGACGACCCCGATGGTCAACCGACGCCGGGAGGGGTCGCGCACATGGCCCACCCGCGGTAGATCGGGATTGGCGTAGCTGCGCTCGGCGGCGGCGAAGTAGCGGGCGGTGTCGCGGACCGTACGCGTGACTACGCCCTGGGTGATGATATTGATGGGCAGTTGATCGATCTCGGGGTAATCCACCAGCCGGCCCCGCGACGGTTTGAGGCCGACCAGGCCACAACAGGATGCGGGGATCCTGATGGACCCGCCGCCGTCGTTCGCGTGTCCGATCGGCACCACCCCGGCAGCCACCAGTGCGGCAGAGCCGCCGCTGGAGCCCCCCGTGGACCGAGACGTGTCCCAGGGGTTGCGGGTCGCACCGTGCCGCGACGATTCCGTGGTCGCGGTGAGGCCGAACTCGGGCAGAGCCGTCTTGCCGATCGGGTCCAGGCCCAGTGCCAGCAGTTGGGCCACGAACGGCGCGTTGCGCCGCGCCGGGGTGTCGGGCGCCGCCCATGAACCCTGCAGCGTGGGCAGGCCCGCCAGATACTCGTTGTCCTTCACGACGGTGGGGATGCCCGCCAGCGGCGCGCGGGCGGGATCGGCCTGCGCCCGCGGTTGCGACACCACGGCGGTCAGCGCGTTGAGTGCGGCATCGGCTGCTGCTGCCCGCTGCTGAGCCGCGTCGCGAAGCTCGGCGGCATTGACCTCCCGGCGCTCGAGCCGACCGAGCAACTCGACCATGTCGCTGCTGCCCAGTGCGTCGTCCGCGGTCGTGTCGATCCGCTGGTTCCCGCTCGGCCAACGATCCACATTCGGCCAACGATCCACGTGGTGATGCTATCGCGGCTGAGTCGACTTCCCTCCGGCCGAAAGAGGGAACACGATGAGGGGGTGAGATCCGGTGCCGCCGCGTGGCGGCCGATCGTGACGGTTGCCATCGCCGCCGCGATGTCGTCTGCCTGCGCGGCCATCGGAGTGAACTCGGGGACCGCCGGGACGGACGCCGTCGCCGCCGAGCGGCCCGCGAACAAGGCGAAGAAGCAGCGAGAACCCAAGGCTGCGCTGGCGGAGCCGCAGGGGCTGAACGTTTCGGTCAACGCGGGCGGCATGACCATCTCGTGGCTGGACGTGGACGGCGCTACCGACGGCTACGCGGTCGCGGTCGATGGCGCTTGGCGCCAGGTCCAGGAGACGAAGGTGCACTACGACCAGTTGCTACCCGGGCTGCCCTACCGGGTGGAAGTCGCAGGGATGGCTGGGGGCCGCCGCGGAATCGTCGCCAGCACCACCGTGGGACCCGAGCGCGGCCCGACGCCCCCGGTGATCATGAGCGCGACGCCGCCGCCCCCTCCCCCGGCAGTGGAATCGGCGGGGCCGGACAGCGAGTCGAGCGTCGGTGCGGCACCGCCCGGTGCCGGATCGGACTCGATCCCCGATGTGGTCGCGGTGACCACCAACGGCTGCGGCTTCACCGCCGACGGCGTTGCCGACCTCGAGGTCACGGTCCTGCTCGCCGGATCCACCGCGCTGCGGCCCGCGGTGCTCACCGATGACAGCGGTCGGCTCTACCTCCCCATCCGCGCCGGGGCGCAACCCCCGACCGCACCGCAGGGCGCACTCGCCAACACGTCCGCGGCCTATTCCCCCGTCGCCGTGGGGCTGCCGCCGGACCGGGCGTCGATCGACCGCTTGGTGTTCATGTCCAGTTCAGCGGGAGAAGCCGAGTACCACAACCAGAGCATCGACTCCGTCGAGTGGGGCCACGAACTGTGCTCGCCGCCGGTGGAACAACCCCGCTGGTGATGCGGGCAACGGCATGACCAGGGACCGGGACGACACCGGGAGGCCGCAGCAGGCCCGTCCGCGCGACCCCCTGGGTCGCCCGCTGCCCTACGGTTGCGAGGGCGTGCCGCCGTTGCCGGAGCCCCTGCCGCACGACCCCGCCGTCGCAGTGCCGCTGGCGCAGACGCTGCTGGACACGGGTCGGCCGTTCCAGGCCCACGAAGTGCTGGAAGAGCTGTGGCGCACCGGCCCGACCGAGCAGCGGTCGATGTGGCAGGGGCTGGCGCAGTTGGCGGTGGCGGTCACCCACCAGTTGCGCGGCAACCGGCCGGGGGCCAGTCGGTTGCTGCGGCGGGCCGCGGCCAACCTCGGGCGCCAACCGGCCGCGGCGCCCCCCGCCCTCGATACGGCGGTCGTGGCGACCTGGCTGGCCGGCGCGCTCGCCGCCGACGACGCCGGGCTGCCCATCCCCACCGACTTGCGGCTCAACTCCGCCGACGGGTCCGTGGCATAGGTGCCGGCGCTTCGGGATGGCGCGCCGCTGAGCCTGTCGGGCATCCGGATTCGACGCGCAAGGCCCAGCAGCGATCCCTACTCTGGCCGCATGGCTGATGCACACGGTTCCAAGGTCACCATTGTTGGTGCGGGTTCGGTGGGCGCGACCACCGCCTACGCCTGCCAGATCCGGGGGGTGGCGCACACCCTGGCGATCTATGACATCAATGAGGCGAAGACGAGGGCCGAGGTCCTCGACCTGAATCACGGGGCCGCGTTCGTACCCCGCAGCGAGGTGATCGGCTCCAACGACGTGGCTGTCACCGCGGACTCCGACATGATCGTGATCACCGCGGGCGCCAAGCAGAAACCGGGACAGAGCCGGTTGGAGCTTGCCGAGGCCAACGTGGCGATCATGTCCAAGATGATGCCCGCCCTGGTCGAGAATTCGCCGAACGCGAAGATCCTCGTCGTGACCAACCCGTGCGACGTGGTCACCATGGCGGCGCAGAAGTTCAGTGGTCTGCCCTACGAGCGTGTCTTCGGCTCGGGCACCGTGCTGGACTCCGCCCGGTTCCGGTACCTGCTGGCGCGAGCGGTCGGGGTGTCACCGAGCAACGTGCATGCCTACATCGCCGGCGAGCACGGCGACTCCGAGATCGCGCTGTGGTCCAGCGCCTTCGTGGGGGCGGTGCCGCTCAAGGACTGGAGCCCGCCGGGGCACTCCCCCCTCGACCACGACGCTCGCGAGCGGATCGTGGACCAGACGATCAACGCCGCCTACGAGATCATCCAGGGCAAGGGCGCCACGTGGTACGCAGTCGGGTTGGCTGTGTCCCGCATAGTCGAGGCCGTGCTGCGCGACGAGGACCGGGTCCTGCCGGTGTCGTCGCGGCTGACGGACTACCACGGCATCTCGGACGTATGCCTGTCGGTGCCGTGCATCGTCAACGACCGCGGCGTCGCCGCCACCCTGAAGGTTCCGCTTTCCGACAAGGAGATCGAAGGCTTGCGCAACAGCGCCGAACGTGTCGCCGAGGTCGCCAAGTCCGTCGGCCTCTAGCCTCCCTGTCGGCCTGCGGCCCGAACTGGCCCCCAGGTCCACCCGACCTGCCCCGCAGCGACCTCAGCCGCGCTCCCGCAGGTCGCGACGGTTGAAGGCTGGGACCGAGGCGGCGATCAGCACCGCTGCCGCCGTGGTCAAGACCATCGCGTGGCTCCATGGCATACCGGTGCCGAGCGGGTCGCTGGACAGGTAGTAGTAGTTGGGCGTCCATTTCGCCATGCCCGCGAACGAGCCGCTGAACGGCAGGAAGGCGTTCGCGATGTGGGACACCAGCGCCAGCCCCACGGCCGTCCACACGGCCGCCCGGGCGACGCCGGTGGCCGCCCCGACCAGCAGCGCGACGGCACCGAACACCAGTCCGAGCAGTGAGACGAGGAGCGACGTTGCTGCGATGTTGCCGACGCTCATGCCCAGCCCGCCGAGGAGGTTGCCCGCCACGACGCCGGCGAACGTCACGGCCCCCACTGCGAAGCCGTACGCCGCCATGACCGAAGCCTTCTCCAGCAGAACGTGGGACCGGGAGACGGGGTTGGCCAGCAACAGCCCCATAGTCCGGCTTTCTTCCTCGCCGGCGACCGCACGGGCACCGATGAGGACGGTGACGATCATCACCGCGATCGGGGCCATCATCCCGAAGGTCTCCACCTGGTAGAAGCCTTCCGGGGTGGCCAGGTCGCCGCCGCCGAACAGCGCGAGCAACTGTGCCGGGAACGCATCACCCAGCGGGACCAGGGAATCTTCCAGCGCCGGGTACATCGCGCCGACGAAGACGCCCATCAGCAGGAACATCGCGGTGCAGACGATCAACAACAGCCCCTGGTATTGCGATGCGGTCAACACCCAGATCCGCGATACCCGGGCGGAACCGGCCAACCGCTCCACGGCCGCCCGAGTCGCGGGCAGTGCCCGCAGCCGGTCCGCGAGGGTCACGCCGGCCTGGTGCTCGCGCAGATCTCTGCGGTTGACCCCCACCACCGCAGCCGCGGCCAGGGCAGCGGCACCGCCCAACAGGACCGCCACGTGAGCCCAGTTGATGCCGTTGGCGAGCGGGTCGCTGCCGCTGTAGTAGTACCAGGGGAATGCGCGGGCCAGTCCATCGAGGTTGTCGAACAGCGGCAGGAAGCCGGCGGCGAAGAACGACAGCACCATCACCCCGGCGGCGATGCCGTTGGCCAGGCTGCTGCTTCCGGTCCAACAGCCGACCGCGAGCGCCAGGAACCCGAAGAACAAGGTGCCGGCCAGCAGATGCACCATCAACGCGTTCACGTCTTGTCCGGTGGTATCGACGTCGAGCGCCAGCGGTGTGATCACCCCGCCGACCCACAGCACGCCGACTCCGCAGGCGCTCAGGGTGACCAGTGCCGCGGCCTTGGCGACGACCACGTCAGTGCGGCTGCGGGGGTTGGCCAGCAGCAGCCCCATCGTCCCCTTGCGCTCCTCGCCCGCGATCGACGCGGCGCCGATGGTCAGCGCGACGGAGGCCAGCACCAGCCCGCCGTAGGAGGTGTAGACGGCGCTGTAGGCGAGGCTGGCGACGTCGGCCCCCTCGTCGATACCGACCAGCCCCTGGAAGACTTCGGGGAGACTGGTGTAGATGGACAGGTCGATGTCCCGGTAGACGGCCATAGCCATGACCAGGAACGACACCATCACCAGGGATGCGACCGCCATGCCCCGCCAACGGTCGGCAGTGGCCTTCGTATAGACACCGGCGAGCCTCATGGGGCTGTCTCGTCGTGGTAGTAGGTCAGGAAGATCTCTTCCAGGTCGGCTTCTTCGGTGCTGATGTCTCGCAGTCGGTGGCCGTCGGCGGCGGTGAGCAGCTGCGCCATGTCTCCGTCGAATGAGAAAGTCGCGCGGGAGCCGTCCGTTAGCAGGTCTCGGACCCCCGTCACCGCGGCCAAGGCATCTGCCGGCGCGGTGTCGAAGAACTCCAGTTCCACATGCCTCATCGCCCTGCTGCGCAGGTCGGCCACGTTCTCCAGCGCAATCAGGTGGCCGTGGCGGATGATGCCGACCCGGTCGGCCACCCGCTGCACCTCTGACAGCGTATGGCTGGACAGGAACACCGTGCGGCCCTCGGCAGCCACCTCCCGCATCATGGCCTGGAACTCGCGTTGCACAAGAGGATCGAGACCGGTGCTGGGCTCGTCGAGGATCAACACGTCGGGGCGGTTCATGAAGGCCTGCACGATCCCGACCTTCTGCCGATTCCCGCTGGAGAGGTCCCCCGTCTTCTTGGCCAGGTCGGCCTCGAGCCGCTCGGCGAGCCGGTCCACATAACCCCAGTCGACGCCGCCGCGCAGGTTCGCGAAGTAGGTCAACAGATCCTTGCCGGTGAGATTCGGGTACAGCGACAGATCTCCCGGCAGATAGCCGATCCGACGGCGGATGGCCACGGACTGACGGTGGCTGTCCATACCCATGATCGCGGCCGAACCGGCCGTGGGCCTGATCTCGTCCAAGATGGTGCGGATCATCGTGGTCTTGCCAGCGCCGTTGGGCCCGAGGAAGCCGAACACCTCGCCGGGCCCGATGTCGAGGTCGAGGTCCACCAGCGCCTCGACTGTGCCGTAGTGCTTGGTCAGCGATTCGGTGTGAATGGCTGCGGTCATGTCGCCTCCTGGCGCACTCGTGCCTGTCTGCGAATCTATCCCGCCAGCACACCGGTGCCCCGCCGCCGGGTGCCCATCCCGCCACTGCTGGCTGTTCCAATCCCTTCGCGCGTGTCACCGGCTGAGAGGTGTGTCGCCCCACGAGCCCTGCCATCGGCACTGCGGGGGACCTCCTGCTGGTGGCAGGATCGCGCCATGACCACCTACGACGCCGATGCCGTCGTCGTCGGGTCCGGCCCGAACGGCCTGGTGGCTGCCGCGGTGCTCGCCCAAGCGGGCTTTCGTGTTCTTGTGCTCGAGGCGGCCGATCGCCCGGGCGGCGGGTTGCGCACCGAACAGATCACCCTGTCCGGGTTCCACCATGACATCTGCTCCACCGCTCACCCCCTGTCCCAGGCGTCACCGGCTTTCCGCGCGCTCGGGTTGGAACGAGAGGGCCTGGCTTTCGCCCATGCGCCGGTGCCGTTGGGACATCCGCTGCGACCCGGGGAGTCGGTCCTGCTGCACCGCGACGTCGCCGCCACGGCTGCCGCGCTGGGTGCCGACGCCCAGAGGTGGTCCACCGTGGTGGGCGGGATGGCCCGGCACTGGCAGCCCGTCGTCGCCGGAGTGCTGGATCCGTTGGCGCTGCCGCCTCGCAGCCCGCTGTGGACGGCTGCCTTCGGCGCCCTCGGAGCCTGGCCGTCAACCTGGACAGGGCGCATCGGGCTGCGAGATGAACCGGCGCGGGCGCTGCTCGCGGGGCTGGCGGCCCACGCGGTGCTGGACCTGCGCGCACCGATGACGACTGCCGTGGGGCTGCTGTTGGGGATGCTCGGTCATGCCGTCGGCTGGCCCTTCGCCGTCGGCGGCTCGCAGTCGATAGCCGACGCTCTCGTCGCGCGGATCGAGCGTCTCGGCGGTGAGGTGCGCTGCGGGCACCGGGTGCGGTCGCTCGACGACCTCCCCGGCAGCCGCGCGGTTCTGCTGGACCTCACGCCCCGCCAGGTGCTCTCGGTGGCCGGGGCTCGCTTCACCCCCCGCTACCGCCGCCTCCTGCAGCGCTGGCGGTACGGCTCGGGATCGTTCAAGGTCGATTGGGCGCTGGACGGTCCGGTTCCCTGGTCCGATGAGAGCCTCGGCGACGTCGGGACGCTGCATCTGGCCGGAACCGCAGCGGAAGTTGTCGCCGCCGAGCGTGCCGTTGCCGCCGGCGGGATCGCCGAACGGCCGATGGTCCTGTTCGCCCAGGCAACGGTCGCCGACCCGACCCGCGCGCCAGCGGGAAAGCACACCGCGTGGGGCTACTGCCACGTCCCGCGGGGCTGCGATGTGGATGTGACCGACCTGATCGAGGCTCAGGTGGAACGGTTCGCCCCGGGGTTCCGGGAGCGGATCATCGGGCGATCCTCGATGGGTCCGGGCGCGCTGGAAGCACACAACGCCAACCACATCGGCGGCGACATCGGCGGTGGGTCTGCGGATTGGCGGCAGCTGCTGGCCCGACCTGTTGCGTCGCGCGTTCCCTGGGCGACGCCAGATCCGCATATCTTCTTGTGCTCGTCGTCGACGGTGCCCGGCGGTGGCGTCCACGGGATGTGCGGGTGGCACGCCGCCCGGACAGTGCTGAGCCGCCGCGGGGGGTGAGTTCCGCCCGCCGTGAACGCGGGGGGGTCGGAGAAGGCGGCCCCGTCGGGGACCGTCATGGTGGCCGCGGACCGGGTTCGCCATGATGCGCCACGATTGGCACCATGGGGCCGCATGGATGACCAACCCAGATCCGCGGACGTGTCGGATTCTGACGCTGTCGCGCTGTTGCTGCACGACTTCAACACCGAGTACGACGAACCCACTCCCGGCGCGGCCGTGCTCGCGCAGCGCCTGCGGCTGCTGCTGCAGCGGGACAACGACATCCTGGTCATCGGCGAGCCGCCGCACGGGTTGGCCATCTTGCGCTACCGGGACGCCATCTGGTCGCAGTCGCTGGAGTGCTACTTGGCCGAGTTGTACGTCGCCCCGGACCACCGGGGGCAGGGCCGGGGACGGGCGCTGATGGAGCATGCGATCCGACTGGCGAAGGAACGCGGCGCAACCAGCATGGACCTGGGGACGGCTCACGACGACGTGGCAGCCCGGGCTCTCTACGAGAGCCTGGGATTCCGCAACACCGACCAATCGTCGGGCGGCTCGGTGAATTACTTCTACGAACGCGACCTCTAGAGCCCCCGGCTCGGCCTCACCAGCCACTGCCGCTGCCACCGGGTACGCGGCGCTGGGCCTGATCAGCCCAGCGGGATCACCAGTTCGGTCAGCAGCTCGGCCGGCGCCACTTCGCCCGGGGTGTTCAAGTAGACCTCGCGCATCGGGCCCGCGGGCTGCCGACCGTTGGCGCCAACCCACTCGATGAGGTGCCGCCACGCGGGTTCCATAGCGTCGTAGGGACCCTGATACATCAGTGTGGCCGCCTCGGTCTCGGGCAGCTCTCCGAACACCACGCCCTCTCCCGGTTCCGCGTCCGGGCCCACCGGCAGGCACACGTCGATCTCGTACTCGCCGTCGGGCATCTGCGGGTAGAGCACGCACGGCGGACCGGCGGACTGGGCGCCGGTTGCGGCGGCGTGGCGCATCAACGTGTCGAACGCGGCACCCATGGCTTCGCCGATGGTCGCCATGGTCACCCGTGTCCGGACCAGCAACACGTTCTGCGCCGGCAACTCCTTGATCATCACGTCGTAGGCCACGGTTCCTCCCTGGGTTGGCCTCAAGGACAGTCAACACCCGCTGCGGCCCTGCGGCCAGCCCGGACGATCGCTTCACCAACCTGGCGGATCGGCGACCGGATCCTTGCTGCGGCGCTCAGCGCGGCAGTTGCAGCCGGAACAGCGGCCACTGCCCCGGGATGCCGCGAAGTCCTGTTGTCCCGAGCGGCTCGAAGGACATCGATGAGCCGAAGACGAGATCCTTCACCGTCGCGGACACGACAACTCCGCCTTGCTCCGCATGTGCCATAACCCGCGAGGCGATGTGCACCGCGAGACCACCGATGTCGCCGTCGCGGAACTCGACCTCACCGGTGTGGATTCCCGCCCGTATGGTCAGCCCGATCTCCGCCGCCTGGGCAACGATCCCCTCGGCGCACGCGACGGCGCGGCCTGGGCCGTCGAACGTGGCCAAGCAGCCGTCGCCGGTCATCTTGATCTCCCGGCCGCCGAACCGTTCCAGCTGGGAGCGGGCTATGCGGTTGTGCCCGTCGAGCAGGTCCAGCCACTGCAGGTCCCCCATCGATGCCGCGAGTCCGGTGGAGCCCACGATGTCGGTGAACAGCACCGTTGCGAGCACTCGATCGGTCCGCACGCCCTCCCGCCGCCCCTCGAGGAAGTCCTCTACGGCGTCCAGCACGGGTGCGAAGTCACCCGCATGGAACGGCAGCGTGTCGGCACCCTCGATCACCTTGAGCTCCGCGCCGACGATGTGTCCGGCGAGGTACTCCCCGAAGGCCGACCGGTGGTACTGCGCGTCCCGGCGGGCAACCACGAGGGTGGGGACGTGGATCAGCGGCAGCGCGGCGCGGACGTCGACTTCGCTGAACCAGTCGAAGGTGCGCCGGACCAGGCCCAAGGGGACAGCCATGCGCTGGTATCGGGTGTACCAGGAGCGGAAACGCCGGTCGTCGGCCACGCTGGGCGCCGTCAGCTCCAGCATCGCCCCGGTCGTCCCGTGCTGTGCCGCGTACAGGTCCGACAATGCGTCACCTACGTCGCGGGGCATGCCGATGGGGTAGTCGTCGGCGCGCATCACTTTCGCAAACGAGTTCACCAGCACCATGGCCGAGACCCGATCGGGCCGAGATGCCGCCAACATCATGGCGGACAGCCCACCTTCGGTGTCGCCGTACACCACCGCGCTCGTCGAGCCGGCCGCATCGAGGACCGCGAGGACGTTCTTCATGTTGTCTTCCAACGGCAACCAGTGGGTACCGCTGGGCAGCGGGTCCGAGACACCGGAGCCACGCATGTCGTACTGGATCACCCGGCCCATCTGGGACAGCCGGTCGAGGAAGCGCGCAGCGGACGGCTCTTCCCATATGGCGTCGATGTTGGACAGCCCGTTGGTGACGAACATGATGTCCCTGGGCCCTGATCCGAACTCCTGGTAGGCGAGGAAACCACCATCAGTCTCGACGTAGCGGGTATCCGGCCGGCCGCCGCGGGGTGTGAGGGGGGCGCCCATCACTGCAGGCGGGCGGGTTCAGCCCATAGGTCGATGTTGCCGTCCTCCGCGTACCCGTCGATCTGCTCCAACTCCTCGGCGCTGAAGGTGGTGTTGCCCACCGCCCCGAGGGTGTCGTGGAGTTGCCCGACACTGCTTGCCCCGATGAGCGAGGAGGTGACCCTGTCGTCGCGCAGCGTCCACGCCACTGCCATCTGCGCCACCGTCTGACCTCGGCTGTCCGCGATCCGCTTCAGCCCGCGCACGGAGTCCAGGTAGGCGTCGGTGAGCCAGTCCGGGTTCAGGGATGCGTCGCGGGCGGCACGTGATCCGCTGGGGATGCCGTCGAGGTAGCGGGTGGTGAGCATGCCCTGAGCCAGGGGGCTGAACGCGATGCAGCCGACCCCCAACTCGCCGAGGCTGTCGAGCAGGCCGTTCTCGACCCAGCGGTTCAGCATCGAATACGACGGCTGGTGGATCAGCAGCGGCACACCCATGTCGCCCAGGATCTCCGCGGCGCGACGGGTACGCGACGGCGAGTACGACGAGATTCCCGCGTACAGCGCCTTGCCCTGGTGAACCGCGGTGGCCAATGCGCCCATCGTCTCTTCGAGCGGGGTATCCGGGTCGGGCCGGTGGCTGTAGAAGATGTCGACGTAGTCCAGTCCGAGGCGCTCCAGGCTCTGGTCGAGGCTGGCGAGCAGATACTTGCGGGAGCCGAGGAAGCCGTAGGGGCCGGGCCACATATCCCACCCGGCCTTGGTGGAGATGATCAACTCGTCGCGCAGTCCGCCGAAGTCCTCGCGCAGAATCCGGCCGACGTTGATCTCAGCCGTGCCGTACGGGGGCCCGTAGTTGTTCGCAAGGTCGAAATGGGTCACACCGGCATCGAACGCCGCACGCATGATCCCCCGTTGGGTGGACACGGGGGTGTCGTCGCCGAAGTTGTGCCAGAAGCCCAGCGACACCGCCGGCAGGGTCACTCCGCTCCTCCCACAGCGCCGCTGCGGGATTCGGCCGTCGTAGCGGTCGGGGTCGGGTCGGTACGTGTCGAGTATGGCCATGGGTCGAATCTGGCACGGTCGACCCCCACGACACCCCCCGACGGCCACAATGGGCCTGTGACCGTGCGACGGGAGGTGGCCAAATCCGCCATTCTGAGCGTGGCTGCCATCACCGCCGTCTCCGTGGGCGGATTCTGGGCAGCCCGATCCGCTGCAGCCCAGGAGGCCGTGCGCCAGGCAGAGGCCGCGACTGAACTGCTCGCTGCGGCCACGATCAGTCCCGTGCTGGACGAGGGCCTGCTCCGCGGAAAGAGCCGATCGATCGATCGGCTGGACCAGGCCGTACAGTCCACTGTCCTGAGCGACCGCATACTCACAGTGCGGGTGTGGAGCGAAAGCGGCGAGATCCTCTACTCCGACGACCTGTCCAACATCGGCGATCGGTTCCCGCTCGGCGACGACATCCGCCAAGTGCTCGAAACGGGGCAGCCGCACGCGGAGCTGTCCGACCTCGCGAAACCGGAGAACGCCGATCAGGCCGACTTCGAGCAGCTGCTCGAGGTCTACGTCCTTGTTCGCAGCCCCGGCGGTCGGCGCATGCTGTTCGAGACCTACCAGAGCACGGCCGGCCTGGACGACGCCGGCCGCCGGATTCTGGGCGCATTCGCGCCGATGGTGGTGGCGGTGCTGTTTCTTCTCGGGCTGATCCAAGTCCTGTTGAGCTACCGGTTGGCACGCACCCTCGAGCGGGCACAGCGCGAGAGCGAGGATCTGCTGCGGCAGGCTCTGACGGCCTCCGACATCGAGCGCCGGACCATAGCCGCCGATCTGCACGACGGCGTGGTTCAGGACCTCGTGGGGCTCACCTTCGCCCTCGAAGCGATGGCGGGGGGCACCCCCGAACCGTCACCCGAAACCCTCACCGGGGCGGCGACCACCAGCAGACGCAGCGTGCGCAGCCTGCGGTCGCTCCTCGTGGAGATCTACCCGCCCAACCTCGACGAGGTCGGATTGGCTGGCGCGCTCACCGATCTTGCTGACACGGTGGATTCCGGTTCGATGTGCGTCACCGCGCAGGTGGACCCACACGTGGAGCTGACATCGGACCGGCGGGCGGCCGTGTACCGGGTCGCGCGCGAGGCGTTGTCGAACGCCCGCAAACATTCACGGGCGAGCACGGTGGAGATCCGCCTGGACCGCGAGAATGGCACAACGGTGCTGACGGTGAGCGACAACGGGGTGGGCTTCGACCCGGCTTGTGTCCCGCCGGGCCACATGGGACAGCGGATGATGCGCAACGTCTGCGACTCGATAGGCGCCAGGTTCAGCATTCACACGCAGCCCGGGCAGGGGGCAGTCGTGAAGATGGAGCTGCCGGCATGATCCGCGTCATGGTCGTGGACGACCACGAGGTGGTCCGAGCCGGCCTCTCGATGCTGCTCGGCCGCTTCGACGATCTGCGGCTGGTGGCCGCGGCCGCGGACGGCGAGACGGCCATAGAACTGGCAAGGGACAATGACATCGACGTCATCCTCATGGATCTGTCGATGCCCGGAATCGGGGGCGCCGAGGCGACTCGCCGCATCCTTCGCGAGTCACCTGAGGTGCGGATAGTTGTGCTGACCACGTTCGCCGACCGCTCCCACGTTTCCGAAGCCATCGACGCGGGCGCGATGGGCTACCTGCTCAAGGATGCCGATCCGACAAGCCTGAGCAGTGCGATCCGTTCCGCGCACCGCGGCGAGGCTCCGCTGGACCCCCGCGCCGCCTCGGTCCTCATCGATCGTCGAAGGTCCGCCGGAGCCACGGATGCAGCCGACCTCACGCCGAGAGAGCGCGAAATCCTCGCGCTGGTGGGTGATGGCCTGTCCAACCGGCAGATCGCTCGGCGGCTCGACATCGCTGAACGAACCGTGAAGTCGCACCTGACCAAAGCGTTCGCTGCGATCGGCGCCGACGACCGGGTCCAGGCAGCCCTCTGGTGGCAGCGTCACCACGGGTCACGGCAATGATCGGCCGGGTTCGGGCTAGTCGGCGGGTGCCCGAAAGTACTAGCACCCTTGTCTGATGGTGGGTGATACCCGTGCCGGTGGAGACTGGGGCCGTCACAAACCCAGCAGGCGGTCAGAAACCCAGCACGAGGAGAAGCCATGAGAACCCCCACCGGCCTCAGTCGAATAGGCGCCATCGCGGCTGCCCTGGCCCTCATCACCGGCACAGCCGTTTCGGGACCTGCATGGGCGAGCAATGGCGCGGATGACGATCCAGCCGGCGCGAGCATGGACGACGGCACGCCCGGTGCCCCGGACGATGACAGCCGCGACCACGACAGCGACGACGGCCCCGGCGACGACAGTTCCGGCGACGACAGCCGCGACGACGACTCCGACGACAGCTCGGACGACAGTTCCGATGACAGTTCCGACGACTCACGCGACGACTCCGACGACAGCTCGGACGACTCACGCGACGACGACGGCCCCGGCGACGACAGCCGCGACGACAGTTCCGATGACTCACGCGACGACGACGACGGGGATCGCGAGGAGAAGCAGGGCAGCTGCAAGATCGACTCCCGATGGGAGCTCACGGCGAAATCACGCAACGGCCGTATCAAGGTGAAGTTCATCGTGGAATCCAGCGAATCGGGTGAGACTTGGAAGTACTCGATGGCGCACAACGGCGATGTGGTGGATTCGGGCAAGCGGACCACCCGCGGGGCCAGCGATTCGTTCAAGGTCAAGCAGCGCTTGTCCGACGACGAGGGCAGGGACCGGTTCCGCTACCGGGCCAAGAACCGTTCCACAGGTGAGAAGTGCTCCGCCCGTCTCAAGATGTGACCACAACCTGATCGGGTGACTGGGGCCTGGCGGATCACCCGCCCGGTCCCGGTTCCCTGTCGCGAGGAGAGGGGTCGCAGTGTTGAGTCGGCCGGCCACGAACGCGGCGAGGATCATGGTGCTGATGGTGCTGCTCACTCTGCTGACCACCGTGGGCAACACGAGCAGGGCCTACGCGGACGACGATGAGGGCCGCGACGGGGAGGACGAGATCCGCAAGCGTGGCGCCTGCTCCTCGCGGTCGATGTGGCGGCTGCGGACCGAGGCGGACGACGGAAGGATTGAGATCCGCTTTGTGATCCGATCCCGAGGCCCTGGACGGTCTTGGACCTACACCATTCGCGAGGGCGGCACCGTCGCAGCAGCGGGAAGACGGACCACCAAGGGCAAACACGGTCGGCTGCGCGTGACACGCACCATCCCTGACGACCCGGGTATCCGCACCCTGACCGCCACGGCCCGCAATCTCCGTACCCGCGAGTACTGCCGCGCAGCTGTGAACATCTGAGCATCTCTGGCTAGCCGCCGGCAAGGTTGTCGAATCCCAAAGTCGTCGGGGACAACACCTCAGCCCTCTTTGACCACCGCGTACCAGACCCGCTCCGCCACCTCAGCCATCCGCTCGCCCGCCGCCAAGAGGCGCCGGTACAGTTCGCGGCGGGCCATGACCTCGCGCAGATCCTCACACGACAACAGATCGCTCATGGCCTGGCGGTAGATCTTCTCCATTCTCCGCTCGGCTGCTACTGCGGCGTCCGCCTCCGCCGTCGCAGTGGTGCCGTCGTTGGTCAGATGGTCGAAGGAGCGGCGTAGGTGCCCCATGCCCTCGGCCAGGCTGTCGACCATGTCCGCCGCCGCCGGGTCTGGCTGGATGCCCAGCACCTCCGCTTCTCTCACGATGTTCTTGGCAGCGTTCATCACATCGTCGAGCAACTCCGAGAGGCTGTACAGGTCCTCCTGGTCGATGGGCGTGCTGAAGGCTTCCCGCAGCTGGCGCTGCAGCGTTCGTCGCACCCCGTCGGCCTGGTGCTCCACGGCACGGACGTTCGCCTGCTGCTCGGCATCGCCATGCGCCCAGGCCGCGAACGCGGCGATACCGTCGATGGTGACGTCCGCCTGGGTCCGCAACGTACCCAGGACGTCCGGAGTCTCCGGCAGGAACCAGTGCAGCCTCATCGCATCACCATTCCAACGTATGCCACAGCGGCCCCCATGACCGCGCAGCCCGGCATCGTCACGACCCAGGCGAGCAGGATCTCGCGCACGACCCGCCAACGGACATGACGGCGACGCCGCGCAGCCCCCACACCGACCACCGAGGATGCCACGACGTGGGTTGTGCTGACTGGAGCGCCGAGGGCGGCTGCGCCGCCGATGACCATCGTGCTCGAGCCTTGGCTGACCAAGCCGTCCAACGGCCGAATCCGATAGATGCCGTGGCCCAGCGTCCGCACTATCCGCCAGCCGCCCAGTGCGGTGCCCAGGGTCATAGCCACCGCACACAGGACCTTCACCCACAGCGGCACCACGAACGTCGGGATGCTGCCCGCCGCTACCAGCGCCAGCGTGATCAGGCCCATGGTCTTCTGCGCGTCGTTGGTACCGTGTGCGAAGGCCAGTGCCGCAGACGTACCCCACTCCCCGGCTTTGACGGCACCGGTGATGCGGCGGTCCGCCCGGCGCAGCGCCCGCCGGGCGGAGGCCTCGGCGAGCCACCCCGCCAACCCTCCGATCAACGGTGAGATCGCAAGCCCCGCAAGCACCCCCATCACCCCGACAGGCCGCCACCCGTCGAAACCGCCCCAGTTCACACTGCTCGCGCCGCCGACCAGCAGGGCGCCGCCGACCAGCCCACCGACGAGGGCGTGCGACGACGATGACGGCAGCCCGAACCGCCAGGTCATCAGGTTCCATGCGACCGCCGCGAGCAATGCGGCGAGCAGGATGCCGAGGATGTCATCGCTGCCGACATAGATCAGCCCGCCGACAGTGTCCGCGACGGCCGTGCCGGCGACGATTGGTCCGAGCAGAGTGAAGACGGTGGTCACGGCGAGGGCCTGCATCGGGGTCATCGCGCGGGTGGCGATCGGCGCGGCCAGCGAGTTGGAGGAATCGTGGAAGCCGTTGGTGAGGTCGAACGTGAGCGCCACCAGCACCACGACAACGACCGCCAACGAGGCGTCCACTTCTCCAGTATCTTCCCGGGCCGGACCCTAGGGGGGCCAATGCGCCGTTCCGCTCCTGGTCGTCTGCCTCATGGCATCGATGTCGGCTGCGTCGGCCGACGGCTGAGAGTCTGGCCGGAATCCCGCGGTCAGGGGTGGGACGGGCTGTTCTCCGCTCCCCGGATGGCAAGTGCGACCTCGTCGGCGAAGCACCAAACCCAGTCCTCGCCGGGTTCGAACGATTGCACCAGCGGATGGCCGTGTTCTCTCGCGTGCCGTGAGGCGTGGCGGTTGGGCGAGCTGTCGCAGCACCCTACTGCCCCGCAGGCCAGGCATCGCCGCAGATGCACCCACTGCGACCCGGCGGCCAGGCAATCGCCACACCCGGTTGACAGCGGCGCCGCCCCGAGCAGACCGTGGTCCAGGGACATCGACTGGATATGGGCACAGGCGCTCATGGGTGAGAACCTACTCCAGGCCCAGACCTGGCGCGGGCTCGATCCTCCTGGTGCAACGGACCCGGGGCCGCTGCCCCCGGGGGATACTGTGTTGCAGTATCGGCGCTGGAGGTTTCGATGACGACCACTGCATCGGGGCACGATCAAGACGGACAAGACGCCGACCGCCGCCTCAACCCGAGCGACCTGGGCGCCGAGCGGCTCGAACAGGTCCAACGGCGGCTCCAGGAAGTCGGCAGTTCGCTGAACGACGCCACCGGGGGCGCTGCCCTCTGCCGGATCGACGGGACCGGCGGCACCGCCAAGTCGCTGGAGGGTCGCATGGCCGTCCTGCTGGAGGTCCGCCGGCGCCTGCGCCGCGACTCGGGGGCAGACCTCACCGATATCCGCGACAAGTGGACGGCAGACCTCGCCACCCGCAGGGAACGCGGATCCGCAGGGCCTTGGATCGACTACCTCGAGGGAGGCGTCGCCGAACTTGACCATCTCGTGGGGACCGAGCCGGACCCCTCCGCGGGCACCGCAACCGCGACGGCCCCGCCCCCCGACACCACTGCGGCGGACCCGACGACCAGAGGTGACCGGCCCCGGGGGCCGTCAGGGCCACGGACCCGGCGGTAGTTGCGGCTGCGATGATCCAACTGGTCAGCAGCGGCTGGCCGGATGCGAAGGCGAGGGAACAATGGGACGCCGCTTCGAGGAACTCGACTGGCAGGAAACCCCGATGGGCGAGATTGTGCTGCGCCGCCGCGTTGAGCCGACCCTGGGCGTCGATGTCTACGAGGTGAAGCTGGGCGAGGAGTTCCTGATGTCGAGCCTGTTCACCGCCGCCGAGGTCGAACTCGCCCGTCTCGGGCTGGCCAGGTGCACCGCCGACCGCATCGACGTGCTCGTGGGTGGGCTGGGACTCGGGTACACCGCCGCGGCTGCCCTCGCCGACCCCCGCGTCCAGCGGATGGTCGTGGTCGAGGCGCTCTCCCCCGTGATCGGCTGGCATCGACGCACACTCCTGCCCGATACCGCCGGACTCGCCACGGACGGGCGCACCCGCCTGCTCGCCGGCGACTTCTTCGCTTTGATCGACCGCGACGGACCAATCGCCGACGGCCTGCCGGACCGCTTCGACGTCATCCTGCTCGACATCGACCACACGCCCGACCATGTGCTTCACCCCAGCCACGCGCACTTCTACACCCGCGAGGGGTTGACCGCGATGTGCCACCACCTCGCCCCACAGGGCATCTTCGCGCTGTGGTCCGACGATCCCCCGGAGCCCAACTTCCTGGCGGTCCTCTCGGAGGTGTTCGCCGACGTCTCGGCACACATCGTGGAGTTCGCCAACCCGCTGACGGGCGGTCAGTCCGCCAACACGGTCTACTTGGCGTCCCGCTGACTCAGCGCCGCGCACAGCAACAGCGACGCTGATCTGCCCAAGACAGGGGCGGTCGGCGGGGATCTGGCAGAAGATGAGCCTGCAGAGGTAACTGCGGAGTTTCGAGACGCCCAGTGGAGTCGTCGCCGCGAACGGCTGATACGAGTCGGCCTGCGCGACGGATGCCGTTGGGATGTGCGGGCAGAGACGAGGTTCGACCAGTGACGACGAAGGCGCCCAGCGGTGTGCAGTACAACCTGCAGTCGGGGGACCAACGTGCGGTCGTGGTGGAGGTGGGGGCCGCGCTGCGGGCCTACTCCGCGGCCGGACGTGACGTGATCGTGCCGTTCCGCGAAGACGAGATCGCACCCGCCAGCCACGGAGCCGTGCTGCTGCCGTGGCCGAACCGCCTGCGCGACGGCCGATACAGTTTCGACGGCGCCGACTATCACGTCCCGCTGACCGAGCCCTCCCGGCAGACGGCCCTGCACGGCCTGGCCTGCTGGGAACGCTGGAGCCTCGTGGCCCGCACAGGCTCGTCGGTGACCCTGGGCCTTGACCTCGTCGCAACGCACGGCTACCCGTTCCCGCTGCGCTGCGAGATCACCTACGCCCTCGGCGAAGGAGGCCTGGAAGTGGTTCTCACCACCGGCAACGTCGGCGACACCGACGCCCCCTACGGCGCAGGCTTCCACCCGTGGCTTTCGCCCGGCCCCGGGGCTGTAGACGAGTGCGCGCTCAGCATTGATGCCCAGCAGTGGATCCGGACCGACGACAGGCTGCTGCCGGTCGCGGCCGAACCGATTCCGGAGCACTTCGACTTCCGCACACCGCGCGTCCTCGGCGACACTGAGTTCGACGACGCGTTCGTCGATGCGACGTTCCGCGACGGGCTGTCCTGGATCAGGCTGCGGGGCACCGACGGCCACACCGCGGCCACATGGATGGACGGCAGCATGACGTGCTGGCAGGTGTGCACCGGGGACGCGGTTGCCGCACCCGATTACCGCCGCGCGGGCTTGGCGGCCGAACCGATGACCTGCATCGCAGATGCCTTCCGGACCGGCGACAACCTCATCCGACTGGCGCCCGGCGAGGCCAGCACGGTGCGCTGGGGCCTGACGCTGATACCGGCCTGATCGGTAGCGCCCGCGGCTGCGGCGCACCGCCGCTAGTCCAGGACTTCTCTGCGTCCAGTCGCGCCGCCGTCGTCGCGCAGTTCGTCCAACCGTCCGTTGAGCGCCGCCTCGACAGCGTCGCGGGCCGCGACGGCGGCTTGAACCCGGGGCATCAGGACATAGTCGGCACCCGCGGCGTACAGCCGGCGCTGCTCGGGGAAGGTGGTGGCAGTGGCAATCAGCACCGCCGCGCGGTTGACCTCCCGGACAACATGGACGACGTCGACCGTGCTCGCCGACGACAGCACGTGGTCGGGGATCGTGCACAGCACAACACGGGCCCGGTCCACACCCGCATGGTGCAATGTTTCCGGGCTGGTCAGATCCCCGTACATCACCCGGGGTCCCATCTGCTTGATGTGCGGGTGGATCGCCACGTTGAAGTCGACCACGAGAGTTCGCTCCAGCAGTCCCGGGGCCGACTGGGCCAGTTCGTGCAGCAGCGAGGATGCTGTGCGGTGCACCCCGAGCAGCGCGAGGTCGTAGTCTTCGGGATGGTCGGTGCTGTCCTCCGGCGGGGGCTTCATCCCGAGCCTTCCCAGCAGCGGCGCGGCCCAGTCGTGCAGGGCGTCGGCCCGCGCGAACAGCACGGGCGTCACCACCGCGGTGATGACGAACGCGAAGATGATCGCGGAGTTGAGCGCGGCGTTGATATGGCCCAGCTGGAGGCCCAGGAAGGCGATCACGAGGGTGAACTCCGAGATCTGGGCGAGTTTGGTGGAAGTCTGCACTGCGATACGGCGCTCCAGCCCGGTCGCATAGAGCAGTGGCAGCATCACGACGAAGCGACTCACCAGGGCGAGTACGGCCAGCCCCACCGCGATGAGGATCACGGCACCGTCCGGCGCCGGGATGGTCATCCCCAATCCCACGAAGAACAGGGTCACGAAGAAGTCGCGTACCACCGAGACTTGTCGCACGATCTCGGCGCTGAACGGCAGGCTCGCCATGGTGGCGCCGGCGATCAGGGCACCCATGCCCGCGCTGACGACG
>JAQAZZ010000178.1:0-4217 GCA_032127075.1 Micrococcales bacterium
CCAGGCCGCCTGGTTGCTCCGTGCCATTACCCTGATGGACCTGACCACCCTGCAGGGGGACGACACCCCCGCCCGCGTGCGGCGGCTCTGCGTCAAGGCCCGTTCGCCCGTTCGTGCGGACCTCCTCGCCGCTCTCGGCGCCGAGGGGCTGGGGATCCGGGTGGCCGCGGTCTGTGTTTATCACAGCCTGGTTCCGGCAGCGGTCGAAGCCCTGCGGGGAACCGGGATCCCGGTGGCGGCGGTCTCCACCGGCTTTCCCGCCGGCCTCAGTCCGTTCCCCCAGCGCGTGGCGGAAATCCGTGCCTCGGTGGAGGCGGGCGCCGATGAAATCGATGTCGTGATTACCCGTGGCCATGTGCTTGCCGGGGATTGGCAGGCGCTGTACGACGAGGTTCGGACCTTTCGGGACGCCTGTGGTGATGCACACATCAAGGTGATTCTTGGGACCGGCGAGCTCGGGACCCTGCGGAACGTGGCCCGGGCCAGCCTGGTGGCGATGATGGCCGGTGCCGACTTCATCAAGACGTCGACCGGCAAGGAACCCGTAAACGCCACCTTGCCGGTGGGGCTGGTGATGGTGCGCGCCATTCGCGACTACCTGGAGCGCACGGACACCCGGGTCGGGTTCAAGCCCGCCGGTGGGATCCGCACTGCGAAAGACTCGCTGGACTGGCTTGCCATGCTGAAGGACGAACTGGGCGAGCCGTGGCTCCGACCCGAGCTTTTCCGCTTCGGGGCGAGCGGGCTCCTGTCCGACATCGAACGACAACTCGAGTATTTCGTCACCGGCCGGTACTCGGCCGCGCATCGCCACCCGATCGCGTAGCGTTCACGGGCTGACGGCTCAAGGACTTCGACCATGGCAACTATTCCCGAGATCTTCGCCGCGATGGCATACGGGCCCGCTCCCGAATCTGCCAAACCGGCCGAGGAATGGCTCGACCGGCACGGCCGGCGCTTCGGGCTCTTCGTCGGGGGCGCATGGACGGCGCCGGGCGAGCTCTTCGAGACGGTCAACCCCGGGACCGGGCGGTCACTCGCCCAGGTGACGCAAGCATCGGACGCCGACGTGGATCGCGCGGTCGCCGCGGCTCGAACGGCCCAGCCCGCGTGGTGGGCGCTCGGCGGGCATGGCCGCGCCCGGCATCTGTATGCGCTCGCACGCGCGGTGCAGCGCAACGCACGCCTGCTGTCAGTGGTGGAGTCGCTCGACAACGGGAAGCCGATCCGCGAGTCGCGCGACATCGACATTCCCCTCGTCGCCCGGCATTTCTACCACCACGCCGGCTGGGCGCAGCTGATGGACCGGGAACTTCCCGGCATGGAACCGGTCGGTGTCGCCGGGCAGATCATCCCCTGGAACTTCCCGATGCTGATGCTCGCGTGGAAGATCGCGCCGGCGCTGGCCATGGGTAATACCGTGGTGCTCAAGCCGGCGGAGTTCACCTCGCTGACGGCACTGCTCTTCGCGGAGTTGTGCGAGGAGGCGGGGCTCCCAGGTGGGGTAGTCAACATCGTCACCGGCGACGGCCGGACCGGCGCCGCGCTGGTGGCCCATCCCGGCGTGGACAAGATCGCCTTCACAGGTTCCACGGAGGTCGGCCGCCTGATTCGCACCGCGACCGCAGGCAGCGGCAAGAAGCTCTCCCTGGAGTTGGGTGGGAAGTCTCCCTTTATCGTGTTCGATGATGCCGATCTCGACAGTGTGGTCGAAGGGGTGGTGGACGCGATCTGGTTCAATCAGGGACAGGTCTGCTGCGCCGGCTCCCGCATCCTGGCGCAGGAGGGAGTCGCGCCGAAGCTGGAGGCGCGACTGAAGGCGCGCATGGAGACCCTCCGCATCGGTGATCCGCTGGATAAAGCCGTCGACATCGGGGCCATCATTGCGCCGGTGCAGCTCGAGAAGATCCGCGAGCTTGTGGCGACGGGCGAGGAAGAGGGCGCCCGGATGTGGCAACCGTCGTGGAGTTGCCCGACCGAGGGCTATTTCTATCCGCCGACGCTGTTCACCGACGTGGCGCCCTCCGCCACCGTCGCGCAGGTGGAAATTTTTGGTCCGGTCGTCGTGATGATGAGTTTCCGCACACCGGCGGAGGCGGTGGAACTCGCCAACAACACCCGGTACGGGCTCGCCGCAAGCGTGTGGACGGAGAACATCAACCTCGCGCTCGATATTGCGCCGAAGGTCAAGGCGGGCTCCGTCTGGATCAACTGTACCAATGTGTTTGACGCCGCCGCCGGCTTCGGCGGCTATCGCGAGAGCGGGTTCGGGCGCGAGGGAGGGAAGGAAGGGTTGTGGGAGTACGTGAAGCACAGCGGGGCAGGGGGGCAGGGGGGCAGGGGGGCGGCAACGGCGTACGCGCCCCCGCGAAGCTCCGCCGCCAAACGGCCCCGCAGCCCTGCTGCCCCGCCTTCAATCGACCGTACCGCGAAACTCTACATCGGGGGTGCGCAAGTGCGCCCCGATTCCGGATACAGCCTGCCTGTTCACGACGCGTCGGGCGCTGTGGCGGGTGAGGTCGGACAGGGAAACCGGAAGGACATCCGCAACGCTGTCGAGGCGGCGCATGCCGCCCGCGGCTGGGGCCGGGCGACGGCGCATCTCCGTGCCCAGGTACTGTACTACATCGCCGAGAACCTGGGCGCGCGCCGCGAGGAGTTCGTGGCCCGGCTCGTCAACCTGACCGGCCGCAGCAGGAAGCAGGGCCGCGAGGAGGTGGACATCTCTCTGTCGCGCCTCTTTAGCTATGCCGCCTGGGCGGACAAGTGGGATGGACGGGTCCACCACACTCCTATTCGCAACGTGACGCTCGCGATGCCGGAGCCGCTGGGGGTGATCGCGGTGGTCTGCCCCGATGAGTGGCCGCTGCTCGGCTTTCTCTCGGCCACAATCCCGCCGCTTGCGATGGGCAACGCCGTGGTCGCCGTGCCGTCCGGGACCTGGCCGCTGCTGGCGACTGACCTGTACCAGGTGCTCGACACGTCCGACCTGCCAGGGGGCGCCCTCAACATCGTGACCGGGCCTCGCGAAGAACTCGCCGCCGTCCTCGCAGCGCACGATAACGTCGACGCGATGTGGTACTGGGGCTCGGCGGTGGGGAGTGCTGAGGTGGAACGGCTGTCGGCAGGCAACCTGAAACAGACCTGGGTGGATCACGGGCGCGGTGTTCGCTGGGACGTGGCTGCGGACGGGGAGGGGGGGCGGTTCCTTCGTCACGCCACCCAGATCAAGAACGTCTGGGTGCCGTATGGCGAATAGGCGTTAAGCCAGGCAACCGGAGGCTCCTGTGGCCGAATACGCGATGCTGAACGGCAAGGAAGCGTTCCAGAGCATGAAGACCTGGGCGCTGCACTACGACTTCGACAAATGGCTGATGGTCGGGGTCGGGTTGCTGATCGCGGGTTTTGTGTGGGACCGGCTCCGCAAGCCGCGTATCTGATGCGCCTGTGAACGTTGCGTGACGCGGCGACACACACCGCCACGCACTCGGATCAAGGACGTCTGGGTGCCGTACGGCGAGTCGCCCGCTTCTTCGGTTTGGAGACCGGGGCAAGTGAAGCGGCGATCTTGATCTTCCGGTCGAGTACTTTCTCCAGCACATCCGCCTTGCGGCGCGCCGCCCATCCTTCCAGTGCCATGTTGGCGCCAGTGCGCCGCGGGGTGATCCGCAAGACCAGCTTCTTTCGAGTCAATTCCGCAGCGACCTGATCCACAACAGCCGTATGGCCCCGGTCGAGGCCGTCGGCCACCCGGAGCAGTCCGGAGACGCGTCGGACCAGAGCCTGGTCGTCCGGCGTCAGGGCCGCGAACGGGGGATCGGACTTCTTGGGTCCGCGGCGACGGTGATAGCGGCTGACCAGTGCCACGAGGGAACGCTCGCGCGCGCCGAGGCCGATACGGTCGGCGTGCATGATGAGCTGGTAGCTGTGGCGGTGGTGGCTCTTGTAGCTGACGAGCTGTCCCACATCGTGCAGAATGCCGGCGGCCTCGAGGATGTGGCGTTCCTCAGCTGTGCAGCCGATGGCCTCGCCGATCTGATCGAAGAGCGACAGCGCCAGGCGGCGGACCTGTTCGACGTGCTGCCGGTCGGTGCGGCACCGGTCGGCGAATTCCCGAACCAGCTGCATCGGATCGACCGGGGGCGCGACGGTCGCCGACGCGCCGATCATCTCCCACAGCAGTCCCTCCCGCAGGCCATAGGCACTCACGGTTACCC
>JAQAZZ010000179.1:0-17462 GCA_032127075.1 Micrococcales bacterium
AGTTCGACCGGGCGCAGGACGCGGCGGCCGCCGAGAAGGCCAAGGCCGACGACGCGAAACGGCGGGTGCGCACGCTGCGACGACGTCTCGACGAGGCCCAAGCACAAGCGGGCCGCGGCAGTGTCACGGGCCGGGTCGCCCGGTTGGGCCGACGCCAGGACTGAACCTGGGCGCCGTTGGGGCCCGCACGGCGGGCGCCGATTCGTCGGGACTGTCGCGGCGCCGGCGGCTAGCGTTGGCCCCATGTCCCTGCCCTTGACTGACGACAAGATCACCCAACTCGCCGCCCGCGTCGACAGCCTGATGCCCCAGGTGCGGTCCGACCTGGAAGATCTGGTGCGAATCCCTTCCATCAACTTCCCCGGCTACAACCAGCAGCCCGTGGTCGCCCGCGCCGAAGCCGTGGCGCAACTGCTGCGCGGGGCGGGTGCCGCCGATGTGGAGCTGCGGCCCAGCAGCAGCGGCGTGCCGACCGTCGCGGCCGAACTCCCCGGGCCCCCTGGATCCCCCACCGTCCTGCTGTACTCCCACTACGACGTGCAGCCCGGCGGCGACGACAACAAGTGGCATTCGCCTGCCTTCGAACCGACGATGCGGGATGGGAGGCTCTACGGCCGTGGTGCGGCCGACGACAAGTCCGGCGTGGTCACCCACTTGGCGTGTGTTCGAGCGCTTGCGGACGATCCGCCGGTGACCCTGCGGATCCTCATCGAGGGCGAGGAGGAGTACGGCGGCGACTTCGAGGAATGGCCCACGACCAAGCCGGACGCCTTCGCCGGAGTGGACACCGCCTTGATCATCGACATGGGTGGAGTCGATCTGGGGGTGCCGACCTTCACGACCGAACTGCGGGGCATCGTCGGCGGCGTCGTGTCGGTGCGCACACTGGCCGAGCAGCAGCACAGCGGCATGTTCGGCGGGCCCGTCCCCGACGCGCTGATGGTACTCATCGCACTGCTGGCCACACTCATCGACGACAACGGCGACTGCACCATCGAGGGCATCCCCGGCTCGCCGTGGCCCGGCGCGGATGTGCTCGAGGAAACCTTCCGCGACATCGCCGGCGTCGAGCCGGGCACACCGCTCATCGGCACCGATTCGATCGCGTCCCGGCTGTACTCCAAACCCTCGGTCACGGTCGTGGGCATGGACGCCCCCGCGGTGGAGACCGCCGCCAACGCCATCGTCCCGGCGGCGCGGGCCCGCATCAGCGTGCGCATCCCCGCCGGGGTCGACTGGGAGCAGGCCACCGAAGTCTTGCGCCGCCACATCGGCGAGCATGCGCCGTGGGGCGTGTCCGTGGATTTCGAACCGGACCCGGGCGCGAACGGAACCGCGGTCGCCATCGGCGGCAACGCCTACCGGACCTACGCCGAAGCGATGGCGGTGGCCTACGACAAGGAACCCACCCGGCAGGGAGCCGGCGGTTCGGTCCCCTTCGTCGCCAACCTCGTCGCCGCTTTCCCCGAGCTGGAGGTTGTGGCCACGGGGGCGCAAGACCCCCGCGCCCGGATCCACGCCCCCGACGAGAGCATCGACCTGGCCGAACTGCAGCGAGCGATACTGGCCCAGGTCTTGTTCCTGTCCAGCTACGGCAGAGCGGACAGCGACGCGGGCTGACCACGGTGGCGCCGACACGGCCGGGCGGGGAGACTATGAGGGTGACCCAGGATCCTGTCCATGACTTGGAACTCGCGTTGGCCATCGCGGACGCGGCTGATCGGGTATCCGTCTCCCGATTCCTCGCCGAGGACCTCGTCGTGGAGACCAAACCGGACTCCACTCCGGTGACGGAGGCCGACAAGAGCACCGAGCAGGTCATCCGGCAGATGCTGGCCCGGCACCGCCCCGGCGACGGGATCCTGGGCGAGGAGTTCGGCCAGGAGGGCTCGCAGACGCGGCGCTGGATCATCGATCCCATCGACGGCACCGCCAACTACCTGCGCGGCGTCCCGGTGTGGAGCACGCTGATCGGGTTGGAGTCCGACGGCGAACAGGTTGTCGGGGTGGTATCCGCCCCGGCGATGGGCCGCCGGTGGTGGGCCGCCGCCGGGCAGGGTGCGTGGACGCGCGACGTGGACGGGCGAACCCGGCCGGTTCGGACGAGCGGGATCACCGACCTTGCGCATGCCTCGTTCTCCTACTCCGATGAGCGGGGATGGGCCGAGCGCGGTGCCGAGCGGGGCCTGCGCCGGCTCATCGAGACCTGTTGGCGGACCCGCGGCTACGGCGACTTCTGGTCGCACATGCTTGTCGCCGAAGGTGCGGTCGACATCGCCGCGGAACCGGCGCTCATGCCGTGGGACATGGCGGCACTGATCCCGATCATCACCGAGGCCGGGGGCCGGGTCAGCGGCTACGGCGGGGTGGACCCCATGATCAGCGGTTCCGCGGTCACCACCAACGGCCCGCTTCACGAACTGGTCCTGACAATGCTGACACCGGGCCAAGGACTCCACTAGCCTCCCCCCAAGGAGCAACCGCTCGGCTGCCCGCCAGCCAAAGAGGAGGAACGATGAAGTTGGAGATCGTCCTGCAGAACAAGGGCGGGGATGTCGAAACGATCCGTCCCGACGACAGCGTTGCGCATCTCGTCCAACGCCTCTCGGCACTGCGCATCGGAGCCCTGGTGGTCTCCACCGACGGGTCTGCGGTCGAAGGCATCGTGTCCGAGCGGGACGTCGTGCGCCGCCTGGCATCCGACGGCCCGAAGATCCTGGACGGGCCCGTGTCGGAGATCATGACGACCAGCGTCACCTGCGCGCCGCCCAACGCCACAACCAGCGACCTCATGGGCTTGATGACCCAGTCCCGCATCCGGCACGTCCCGGTGCTCGACGACAACGAGACGATGATCGGGATCGTGAGCATAGGCGACGTCGTCAAGAGCCGGATGGGCGAACTGGAACTGGACCGCGAGGCACTGATCAACTACGTGACGATCGGCGGCTGACCGCACCGTCGGCTATCGGTTCCGCCGGATCCGCAGCGGCATGCCGTCGGCGGGCCGAAGGGTCACCTCGGTCACGGCGCGGGGCGGCGGGCCGGGCAACCGTTCGAAGGTGAAACGGCGGCACAGTTCCCGCAGCACCACGGCCATCTCCCACCGCGCGAAGTCCCGTCCGATGCACAGGCGCATGCCTGCGCCGAACGGCAGGTAGGCCGTCATCCGCTGCGGTTTGGCGCCCACGAAACGCGACGGTTCGAATTCGTCCGGCTCATCCCAATACCTGGGATCCCGGTGGATCAGGTACGGGCTGACGATCATCAGCGCTGACCCCGGTATCTCGCGACCGCCGACGATGTCCGGTTCCCTGCTTTGGCGGGTGATCACCCACGCCGGCGGGTAGAGCCGCAGCGCCTCGTCCACCACCGGGTAGACCGACGCCAGGTCTTCGGCCCCCGCCACGCGTTGCTGCCATCGGGGTGCTGCAGCCAGCAGCCAGAGCGCCCACGTGAGTCCGCTGGCCGCCGTCTCGTGACCGGCCACGAGGAACGTGACCACCTGGTTGCGCACCTGATCGGGGCTCATCGGTGAGGCGAGCAGCAGGTCCAGCAGGAGCGGTGCGCCAGGGTCGGGCGCGACGGCCGACCGCTGCCGCACCAACCCGGCGACAGCCCGGTCCAGCTCAGCCGTGCTGCGGTCCAACCGACGGTTGGCGGGAGTCGGAATCACGCGAGGAACGCTGATCGGCACCCGGGAACGCTTGATCACCACTTGCAGCGCGTCGATCGTCGCCCTGGCCAGGTCGGCGCTGCGGCCCCGCAGGTCGTCGCCGAAAAGCACCCGGCCCACCGCCCGCAGCGCGATGTCCATCATCGCCGCCTCAACGTCCACCACCGCACCGTCGCGCAGACCATTCCAGCCGTCGGCGACGAATTCGCTCTCTTCCGCGACGATGTCACCGAGCCCCGACAGCGCCGAATGGTGGAAGGCGGGCTGTACCACCGGCCGCTGGGTGCGCCACATGTCGTCGTCGGCGCTGAGAAGGCCCTCACCGGTCACCAGTGACAGTGACCGGTACTGGATGGTGTCCTTTCCGTAGTTGCGGGCGTTGCCCACAAGTATCTGCGCCGCATTGTCGGCGGCAGCGGCAAGATACGTCGGTGGCCGCGGCAGGGGGAACTGCACCACATCGCCGTAGGAATCTCGCATCCCCGCCAAGAAGGCCAGCGGGTCCCGCCGGATCAGCATGGTCTTGCGCAGCATCTGCGGACCGTTCGGGCCAGGTGCCGTAGCAGGAGTCCCCAGGTAGGAGCGGTCCGGCACGGGGGTGGTCACGGCAGCCGCCAATCGACGGGCGCCGCCCCGGCTTGGCGCAACATGTCGTTGGCACGGCTGAACGGCCGGCTGCCGAAGAAGCCCCGGTCGGCCGACATGGGGCTGGGGTGGACGCTCTCGATCCGAGGGGTGTCTCCCAGCAGATCGCGCGCCGTCTGGGCGTCCCGACCCCACAGGACCGCCACCAAGGGCAGCCCGCGGGCGGCAAGCCCGGCTATTGCCGCGCTGGTGACTTGCTCCCAGCCCTTGCCCCGATGGGATGCGGGCTTGCCCGGCTGCACGGTGAGCACCCGGTTCAGCAGCAGCACACCCCGCTCGAACCAGGGGCTCAGGTCGCCGTTGGTCGGTTGCGGGAATCCGAGGTCGCCGCAGTATTCGCGGAAGATGTTCACCAGGCTCCGCGGCAGCGGACGGACATCCGGGGCCACCGCGAAGGACAGCCCCACAGCGTGACCCGGGGTGGGATAGGGATCCTGCCCCACGATGAGGACCCGCACCTCGGCGGGGTCGCGGCTGAACGCCCGCAGTATCCGGTCGCCCGACGGCAGGAAACCGCGCCCCGCGGCCGATTCGGCGCGCAGGAACTCCCCCAACCGCGCCACCTGTTCCTGTTGCGGGCCCAGCCACGGCAACCAGCCGGGATGGATCAACTCGCCCAGCGGCCTGCTCACCGGATCACCCGGCCGGGGCCTGCGGCCTGGCGGCGGTGGGTTCTCGCCTGCCTGGACACCCGACCAGCCTATCGACCGCGCGCGGGCCGCCCGCCGCCGCTTCCCCCGCCTGGAAAGGACGAGGCGTTCCTGTCCACGGCAACCGCCTGGCATGCCGCGTAGGGTCGGAACCGGTCGTCTCGGTGATCCGCGCCACCCGGACTCGTCGGCGACTCGAGGAGGCGGACGTGCGACGACTGCTGCGGATCGGCTCGGTGGGTGTCGCTGCCGCGGCCGTGACGCTCGGCGGGGCGACAGCCGCGGTCGGCGAGGTCGGTGAACCCGGCAAGTACGGCAAGGACGATGCCGGCGGTTTCCTGAATGTGCTGCCACCTGGCTCCGACGGTGTGGCCAACGCCACCGACTTCGGCCGGTTCCTCGCCGATGGCAGTCTGCCGCGCCACTGGGCCGACCAGCAGCCGCTGTATGAGGGCTTGCTGCAGTCCTCCCCCGGGCTCACCGACGCGCAGATACCCGAGTACTTCAAAGATGCCACCTTCGGCGTCCGAGCAGGTGATGTGGAGTCGCGCAGGAGCCCGCGGGAAGGTGTCACGATCATCCGGGACAAGGGCTACGGGGCGCCCCACATCTACGGCAGGACCAGGTCGGACACCATGTTCGGCGCCGGATACGCCGGTGCCGCGGACAGGCTGTTCCTCATGGATGTCCTGCGCCACACCGGCAGGGCGGACCTGTCGTCGTTCCTCGGCGGGGCCAGTCTGGGATCCGACGAGCAGCAGTGGCGATACGCGCCCTACACGGAATCGGACCTGCGCAGGCAACTCGACCTCGCCAAGGAACTCAACGGCAAGGCCGGACGCAGGGCCGTGCGGGACCTGCGCGCCTACGCCGCCGGCGTGAACGCCTACATCGGGGAGGCCCGCGACGATCCCGAACTCATGCCGGTCGAATACGGCCTTCTCGGCAAGCAGGTCCGCAACTGGAAGGCCACCGACGTCATCGCCACCGCATCGCTCTTCGGGGGCATCTTCGGTCGCGGCGGCGGCGGCGAGCTGCGTGCCGCCGCCGTGCTGCGCGCGTTGGAGAGCAGATTCGGCCGGAAGGAGGGACGCCGGATCTGGAGCGGGTTCCGCGCCAGGAACGATCCGGAAGCACCCACGGTCGTCGATGAGCGGTTCAACTACATGAACCGCGACCCCTTCTCGCCCAAGGGGCTGGCGGTCCCCAAGACCGGCTCGGTGAAACCGGTGGCGACCATCACCAAGCGGACGGGCGCCGTGGCCGCAGCTTCCCTGCGGCCGGCGGGCAGACCCGCGGACCAGGGCGCGGGATACTCCGGCTGGGTCCGAGAATCGCTGGGCGGCGCCGCTGCGTCCAATTGGGAACTCGTGTCGCGGCGTGGCTCCAGCACCGGCCGGCCGCTGGCTGTGATGGGCCCGCAGGTGGGGTACTTCCTGCCGCAGATCCTGCTGGAGATGGATCTGCACGGCCCCGGGATCGATGCCCGCGGCGTCGCATTCGCCGGAGTGAACCTGTATGTCCAGATGGGCCACGGTCGCGACTATGCCTGGAGCGCAACTTCGGCTGGATCGGACAACGTGGACGTCTTCGCCGAGGTCCTGTGCGGCAAGGACCGCTACCACTACCGCTACAAGGGCAAGTGCCGGAAGATGCAGCGACTCACCCGGCGGGTGTCGTGGCAGCCCAGCGCCATCGACAACACCCCCGCCGGTTCCGCGACGCTGACCTCCTTCCGCACTGTCCACGGCATCGTGGACGCCTTCGGCAAGGTGGGCGGCCGCAAGGTCGCGTTCGCGACTGCACGCACGACGTACATGCACGAAGCCGACTCGGTCATCGGGTTCGCCCGGCTGAACGATCCGGGCTTCGTGAAAGGGGCCAAGAGCTTCCAGCGAGCCGCCAGCGCCATCACGGTGACCTTCAACTGGGCATACGCCGACGACAGGAAGACCGCCTACTACTTGTCCGGCGACTACCCGCGCGACGCCCGGGGTACGTCCCCGGATCTGCCGGTCCTGGGAACCGGCCCGTACGACTGGCGCGGGTACGACCCGAAGACCCGCACTGCCGACATGGTCGGGTCCAAGCGCCACCCCCAGGCGGTTGATCCCGATGTCCTTGTGTCGTGGAACAACAAGCCCGCGCCCGGTTGGTCGGCAGCCGACGACCAGTGGGGGTACGGCCCGGTCTACCGCTCGCAACTCATCGAAGACCGCATTGAAGATGACCTGCGTCGCAAGGGCAAGATGCGGCCCTCGGATCTGGTGCGCGCCATGGAAGAGCCCGCCACCCAGGACATCCGCGGCGTGACGCTGCTGCCGCTGTTGTTCCGCGCCATAGGCACGCCGAACGAACCTGCCCTCGTAGATGCTCTGACGACGCTGCGCGACTGGCAGCAATCTGGCGCCCACCGCCGCGACCTGGATCAAGACGGCGCCTACGACAACAACGAAGCCGTGCAACTCATGGACGCCTGGTGGCCGTTGCTGGTCGAATCGCAGTTCCGGCCAGCCCTCGGCAAAAGAGCTTACGAGTCGCTACAGGCCATGATCGGAATCGGGGCCGTGACCGGCGGATCGCCACAGGCGCCGGGGTTCGCCGACGGCTGGTGGGGCTACGTGTCCAAGGACCTGCGCGCACTCTTCCGGCCGGGCTCAGTGAGCGGGAAACCCCCACGGACCTTCTGCGGCAAGGGCAGCAGGTCGCGCTGCCGCCAAGACGTCCGGGACTCATTGCGGCGGGCATTGTCGGTGACTCCGGAGCAGTTGTACGGGCGCGATGCCTGCGCCGAGAACCCACAGGCTTCGTGCTTCGACGCCAATCGTCCCCGCCTCACCGCGGCGATCACCAAACCTGGGGCGTTCCCGTTCCAGAACCGGCCGACATTCCAGCAGGTGGTCAGTGTGGGCCACTCCTTCACCGCGCAGTGACCGCGGCACCGCGATGCTGGACAGCCGAGGTTGCCAACACGTTCGTGCAGGCAGCGCTGAGCAAGTAACCTAGGAGGCAACTGGAGGATCGCCGGGCCCACTCCGGACGAATCGGACACTGGCCACCCGCCGGAGCCCGGACAGTCGATACTCGAAGCATGGGAGTCCGCTTGCGCTGGGACAGGCTCGTCGCCGCAGGGGTGGGTGCCGCCCTGGCGCTAGCCCTCGGCGCCGCAGCGACCCCGGCGGCGGCCAGTGGCGACCTCAGCGAGACGGCGCAGAAGGTGGCTGCCGCCCGAAAGCAAGTGGATGAGGCCACGACCGACGCGAGGCGGGCGCGACGCGCGGCACAAGAGGCCCAGGACACCCTGAACGCGGCCCGGCAGGCCGAAGCCGACGCCGAAGCGCGCTCCACCGAGTCCAAGCAGGAACAGCAGCGGGCCGCCAAGACCGCGAAGAAGGCCACAGCCACCGAGGGCGACGCCGCGGAGGTCGCTGCCGCTGCGAGGTCCGAGATGGTGCAGATCATCCGCAGCGCCTACATCCAAGGGTCCGGGAACGTGGAACTCGCGGCTTTCGTGGACTTCGCCACCGTCGGCCCCCCCGCCCTCAACGCATTGGCCAGCCACGACATGGCAGTGGAGCGCATCGAAACCTCCATCGTGGACACAGTGGCCCGCACCGGCGGAAGAGCCATCGAAGCCGCCGACGCAGCCGAACAGGCCCGCGACGACTTCACCACCGCCACCGACGCCAGAGTTGCTGCCCGAAAGTCGCTGGTCCGCAGCCGCAGTGAAGTCGAAGATGCTGCCGCGGCCGCGAAGAAGGCCGGCAGAGGTGACCGCGCCGCAGCCGCGGCCCTCGCGACTGCCGAGAAGCGGTTCGCGGCAGCGCAGGCCCAGTTCCGATCCCAACTGCAGGCACGCGGCGGCTCGGCGGGCGGTGTCGCGAAGGCTCCCTCTGTCTCGCCGGGCAATCAGGCGCAACTGGTGTGGGACATCCTCATCGCGGAAGGATTCTCCGCAGAGGCCACTGCCGGCATTCTGGGCAACCTGCAGCAGGAATCGAACATCGACCCCACCACGGTCCAGAACGGCGGTCCCGGCAGGGGCTTGGCGCAATGGTCCCAAGGGGGCCGATGGGACAACGGGGCGAACAGCCTGTTGGCATTCGCGGGAGCCCGGGGGCTGGATCCCTGGGACGCTGTCACGCAGACCAGGTTCATGCTCTTCGAGATGGAGGCCGGCTGGGGCGGCTTCGACATCGGACGGTACAAGAAGATGACCGACGTCCTCGATGCCACGGTCTATTTCCACGACGAGTTCGAAGGCTCCGCCGACAGCAGCTCGTTCATCCGCACGGTCCGCGGGGGCTACGCCATGCATTGGTACAAGACCCTGGCCTCCTGACCGACTGGAATCCGGCGGGTCGGGAACCGCCGTAGTCCGCCCTTCACGCTGCTTGCACCACTATGGTTTGGCCCGTGGGACAAGCTGAAGCCGATACCGAGAAGGCGGGCCGATCCAGTCGTCTGCGTTCAGCCGTCTTCACCACGGGAAACGTACTTGCCGGCATCTCCGTCGGCGCCTACTTCATCCCCCAGGCCATGGCCTACGCCACCCTCGCCGGGATCGAGAACCCCGCTTCCGGACTGGCTGTGGCAGCGGTGCCGATCCTGGTCTACATGCTGCTGGGGCGCAGCAAGTACATGTCCGTGGGCCCGGAATCCACCGTTGCCCTCATGACCGCCGCCGCGGTGGGGCCGGTGGCCGCGGACCTCGGCGTTCCGGTGATGACCGCCCTGGCGGTCACCTCGATTCTGGTGGGCATCATCCTCGCCGCCGCCTGGCTGCTCAAGGCGTCGTTCCTCGCCGACCTGTTGTCGCGACCGATTCTGCTCGGCTATCTCACCGGTGTGGCCGTGTTGATGATCATGTCGCAGCTGCCCAAGGTCTTCGACTACGACCTGGATACCGAGTCGCTGCCCGAGCTGTTCAACAGCCAGTGGCAGGTGCCGGACTGGCGCACGGTGGCGATCGCCGGTGCGGTGCTGGCGACCGCCCTCATTCTGCGGGCGGTGGCGCCGCGGGTCCCGGGCACGTTGATCGGCCTGGGCGTGGCCATCCTCCTCGGCCTTCGGTGGGACGACGTCCCCACAGTGGGGGACATCGGCGAAGTCGCCCTCAGCCTGCCCTCGCCCCAGTTCGGCGGAATCACCTTCGAGGCCATCTCAGCGCTGGTCGTGCCCGCACTCAGCATCGCGGTGGTCTCCTACACCGACGTCATGGTGACCTCCCGCGCCTTCGCCACCGGGGTGCCGCCGGATCCCGGCTCGGAGATGCGCGCGATGGCTGCGGTGCAGGGGATCACCGGCGTGGCCGGCGGCTACCCGATGTCGGCGTCCTCGTCACGCACCGCGCTGGCCTCGGCCGGCGGCGCCACCAGCAGGTTCTATTCGATCTTCGTGATCGCGGTACTCCTCGGCGGGCCGCTGCTCTTCCCCGGAGTGATAGCCGCTGTCCCCCAGGCGGGTCTGGCCGGTGTCATCCTCTACGCCGCCATCACCCTGATCGAGCCGAAGGAGTGGGCCTCGTTGGCCCGGTTCCGCAAACGCGAAGTCACCATCGCCGCCGTCACTGCGATCCTGGTCGTGGTATTCGGAATCCTGCCCGGCATCATCATCGCGATCTTCATGTCGATCGCGGAGTTCATGGCCCGGTTGGCCAGGCCGCACGAAGGGGTGCTGGGTTTCGTCCCCGACATGCCGGGGATGCACGACATCGACGACTGGGACACCAGCGAGACCATTCCCGGCCTGGTCGTGTTCCGCTACGACGCCCCCCTGTTCTTCATGAACTCCTACGACTTCTACAGCAAGGTCAAGGAATACTCCCCACCTGGCACCGAGGTGACGATCCTGAACATGGAGGCGAACGTCGAGCTCGACTCGACGGCCCTCGACACACTCGAGGATCTGCACGAAGCCCTCACCGAGCAGGGCACACAACTGTGGCTGGCGCGGGTGAAGAACGACGTCCTGGCGCCGATGAAGGACCACGGTGTGGCCGACCTCATCGGGTCGGACAACATGTATCCGACACTGCCGGTGGCGGTCCAGGAGTACCGCGACCGCCACCCCGGCCTGGATTCCCACGACCCGAGTTGAGGCGGGTCGCCGACGTCAAATGTCGGGGGTTCCTCAGCTCCGGTCCACCAGGGTGCGCCAGATCCAACTGTTCGCCACCCGGCGGCCGCTGACCACGTACTGCAACGCGGCTGGCACGCCCAACGTGGTATCGAGGCCTCGCCGAGCCGCCGCGGTGCCTGCCAGCAGGAGTTGATCGCCGGGGTGGAGCCGGAAGTCATCCGGCGGGGTCACAACCGCCTCCGCGCCGCGAACAACCAGCAGGACGACGGCGTCGAGGGGCCGATCCCGGTCGGTGGGGTCCAACAGCAGATCACCCAGTGCAGCGTCGCCGTCCGCCAGCCAAGCCCGGGCGGCGGGGGCACCTTCTGAGTCCATGCCCACCCGCCACAGGTCGGGCCGATACTGCCCGCAGGATCCGCTCAGCCGGTGCAAGACCGCGGTCGACCACGCATCGGACTCCAGCCGCGCCTGCTGCACGAACCGCCACAAGAGCGGCGATCCGATGCGGGCGGTGACCTCATGGGCAATCAGATTGGTGGGCACCAGCACCGAATCGATCCCCAGCGCGTCGAACAGCGGTGCGTTCACCGGCTGGTTCTGCCGTGCAACGAGGAAGAGTTCCGGGTTTGCGTTGCGGACAGCGGTGATCAACGACAGGTTGCTCGTGTCGTTGTCCGTGGCAGCGGCGAATCCGACCGCTTCACCCAGACGAGCACCCGCCAACACGTCGGGGTCCGTCCCGCTGCCCGACAACCCCTCGACCCCCGACGAGGCTGGCACGGCGATCTGGGGATCGATGACCGTCACGCGAACCCCGTGTCGGATGAGGTCCGCCACGAGGTGGCTTCCGAAGCGGCCGTATCCGCACACCACCCAGCGTCCGTCGCGGGGGGCGGGGGGCGGCGGCGGCATCGTCTCCCGATGGGACGACGTCAACCATTGGATGAGCCGATACGTCTGTGGCCGCTTCACGGCCAGCATGAGCTCGTCGCCGAAAAGGTTGAACGGATCGACGATCATCGGATCGCCGAACTCGGCCATCCGGTCGGCGATCTCCTGCTCCATCGTCCGCGCGACAACTTGCAGTTCGGGCCGCAGCAACGCCGCCGTCATGACGACTGCCAAGTTGGCTTCATCGTCATCGGTGAGGGCGATGACACCCTCGCAGTCCCGGCTGCCCAGTCCCGCCCGGATCAACTCGTCGGGGTTGCGGGCATCTCCGGCATGGCCGGGCACATCGGAGCGGAACTGCGCAAGATCGAGCGCGTCGATCCGCGCCTGATCGTTGTCCACCACAACGAAACGGCGGTCCATCTCGTCGAGGGCCTTGCCCACCAGTTGACCGGACTGGCCGAAACCCACCACCAGGAGGAACGGTTCACGCATGCGTGCCACGGCGCGGGTGAATCGCTGGGACGCCAGGGCCGCGCGGAACCCGCGGTCTTGGAGCAACGCGAACACCGTCCCGATGGCGTACGCCCACGCGATGACCGTCAAGTAGATGGAGATCGTCACCCAGAGCCGCTGCTGCGGTGTGAAGGGGTGGGGGATCTCCCCGTACCCGATCGTGGACGCGGTGTAGCTCATGAAGTAGAAGGCCTCGAAGACGTCCATGCGCCACGGCTTGCCTTCGGCGTCCAAGCCCGGCATCAGCATCAGGCCCCCGACGCCGACGGAGAAGGTGGCGACCAACACGATCAGCGGGGCGCGCATGCGCCGCAGCACCAGAAAGATCGCAGTCGACCCCTGCTCGCCCGTGGGCGGCTCGGCCGGGGGCGCAGTCGACTCGGCCACTGCAGCCTCAGCGCCGCCGGAAGGACACGGTTTCGACCACCAGGAGCACCACCGACACAATGTTGGCGAACAGCGCTCCCCCTGACAGGGACACGATGCTGGCCATCTCGCCGCCCGAGATACCGTCCGGCGCAACGTTGTTGTAGTAGGCCCACACGGCCGCGGCGGCGATCAGCTGCAGGTCCGCGACAAGGCTCGTCGCAAGGTGCACCGCACCGATCTGCGTGCGGTCGCCGAACTTCATGACCGTGACGATGATGTTGACCACCACCGCGGCGAACAATTCGTAGACGTTGTGCAGTTCCGGCCGGTCGATGTCGCCGATGAAGAATCCGAAGTTGAGGGTGGCGGCGAGCAGGACGAAGAATCCGAAAACCACCTTCTCCAGGTTCACCGACCACCGCCTCACTGTCAGCGCCGAGCCTAGCGACGACGAAGGGCCGTTTTCACGATTCCCGCGGGACCCGACCCGCTCCGGCGCGAAACCCACGCCGGTGTTGGGGTCGGTGAGGCATTCCTCCCACCCGTTGGCGTCACAATTCCGTGGGCGCTGGTGCATCCAGCGGGACAGGGCGGCCGTTTTCGGCAAGACTGCTTCGGATACCTGGGGTTAACCACGGGTGGACTGCGGAGGAGGGCTCCCGTGCTAGAAGTGGCTGAAGTGGGCAACAAGATCTCCAAGGCCGAGTACAAGGCTGAGGTCCCGGACTTGCGGGTGGGCCTGGTGAACGCGCAATACGACCTGCGCGATGCCAACTTCCCCGTGATCATCTGGATCGCCGGTGACGATAGATTCGCCGCCAACGAGGTGGTCAACCGGCTCAACGAGTGGATGGACGCCCGCTACGTCAATACCCGGGTCTTCGCCGAGGAGTCCCAGGAGGAGTCCGAGCGCCCCCAGTTGTGGCGGCTTTGGCGATCACTCCCGCCCAAGGGCCGGACCGCCATCTTCGCCGGTGGCCTGATGCGAGCGGCCGCGATGCGGGCCTCTGGGGACCTCGGCGAGGACCACTTCAGCTACTGGCTGCGGCACGTGGCCGCCATGCAGAACGGACTGGTGGCCGACGGCGCCCTGGTGCTGAAGTTCTTCCTCCACACGCCGGGCAAGGAGCAGCGCAAACGGCTGAAGAAGGCGGCGAAAGACCCGGAGCAGGGCTGGTGGGTCGATCAGCGGGACTGGGCTGTGTTGGAACAGATGGACCCGGTGCTGCCCATCGCCGAGCGGATTCTGCACGAGACCAGCGCGCCCGGGGCCCCGTGGACCATCGTGGAGTCCACCGACGCCCGTTACCGGGATCTCACGGTGGCACGAACCGTGCTCGCCGCAGTGACGGCCAGACTGGAACAGACGCATAGCACCGGACCGTCGGTGGCAGAGTCGGTCTTCGGTGAGATGCAGGGCACCACCAACGTGCTCTCCGGCGTCGATCTGAGCAAGAAGCTGGACAAGGAGACCTACCGACGCCAGCTCGCCCACGAGCAGGGGAAACTGCATCGGTTGTCCATCGAGGCGCGCAAACGGGGTGTCAGCACAGTTCTGGCGTTCGAGGGGTGGGATGCCGGGGGCAAGGGCGGAGTGATCCGCCGGGTGACCCAGTCGCTGGAAGCCGGGGACTATCGCGTGGTCCCGGTCGCGGCCCCGACCGAGGAGGAGCGCAAATACCACTACCTGTGGCGCTTCTGGCGGGACCTGCCCGCCGCGGGGCGCTTCGTCCTCTTCGACCGGACCTGGTACGGCAGGGTGCTGGTCGAGCGCATCGAGGGGTTCGCCGAGCCGGCCGAATGGCAGCGCGCCTACGACGAGATCAACGACTTCGAGGCACAGTTGGTCGAACGCGGATACTACGTGGCGAAGTTCTGGCTCCACGTTTCGCAGGAGGAGCAACTCGCCCGCTTCCAGGCTCGCGAGGAGACCCCCTACAAGCAGCACAAGATCACCGAAGAGGACTACCGGAACCGCGAGAAGTGGGATGAGTACGTCCGGGCCATCGATCAGATGGTGCTGCGCACCACCACCGACGGCGCCCGCTGGAATGTGATCCCCGCCAACGACAAGTGGTACGCCCGGATTGCGACGCTGAAGACCATCAACAAGGGCCTCGCCCAGGTGCTGCGCAAGAAGTAGTCGCCCTCCGCGACCGAGCCGGTTCGCCCCTCATCACTCCCCCACTGCCGAACGCGACGAGGTCACTCGTCCCCGTGGTCCTCGTAGTCCTCGTAATCCTCGTAATCCTCGTCCGCAGGGTCATCACCGTCCTCGTAGTCCCCTGCCTCCCCGGCAGCACCCTCGCCGGCATAGCCCCCCGTGACGCCTTGTTGGGGTCGGTCGCCGGAGAACTCATCGCCGAAACTCCCGCGGGGCCCTCCACCTGGGCCCCCGCGGTCGTGCCGACCCCGGTATCCCTCGTATCCCCCGATCTCCTCGTCGGGGGCCACCACCCCGGGTACACCCGTGGGATCGTCGCCCCCAAGGTCCGGGGCCGCTACGGCATAGGCCAGAGTTCCCGTGAACAGCAACGCAGCGACAGCCGTTGTGGCCATGAATGTTCGCGACCGCTTTCGCTCCTTGCCATATTCCTGCTCCCAGTCGACCCCGGACTCCCGTGGGCCCGCCTGGCCCGCGGGTGATGCGGCGTGGTGCGCGGCCTCGTCGACACCGGGGCGCACCACGGGTTCGGTGGGTTGGTCGTTCGGGGTCTCCTGACCTGCGGCCGCGTCCGGGAAATCCGACGGCCATCCCTCACCCGCAACCTCGCCGCGGTAATCGTCTCCCCCGGTTCCGCTTGTGCTCATAGCCCCACTGTCGCCGCACGGAGTCAGGGGCCGGCAAACCGCGCGTGTGAGCAGGGTAAGAATCGGCGGTTGTCCACAGCGCCAACCCACCGCCGGAGCCGGCAGCCGGGGTGGGTTACCTTGATGTGGTTGGGGCCTCGGGGGGACCGCCGGTTCCATGATTCCGCAGTAGCGCCGGGCTGGGGGCAACCTCATATACCGGCAACCGCGTCGCGCCGCCCCCGGGGATGCAGATCGAAACCGCCGGAGGACTAGCGTCATGTTCCGCAGCAGGGCCATGCCCGCAGCACTCTTGGCGGTGACCCTGCTGGCCTCCCCGATGGTGACGGCCCCGGCAGCCGCCGCAGAAAGCGCCGAGTCCGGTACTCGCGCTGTACTGCTGAAGGCCAAGGATCGCAAAGCCGTTGCCGGGCGCAAGGCCCGCCTCAAGGGACGCGTCCGCCCCGCACAGTCCGATGTGAAAGTGTCCGTCCAACGCTGGACAGGTACCAAATGGGTTCCCGCCGCCAAGAAGCGGACCAACCGAAAGGGCCGTTTCACGGTCAGGGTGGTCACGCCGAAGCGGGCCAAGCGAACGTGGTTCCGCGCGAAAGCGGTTCGCCAGCGGGGCATCGTCAGCGGGAACGTCGAAGTAAGGCTGACCAGGCCGAAGAAGAAGCCCGCCGGCCCAGCGGGTGCCGAGACACCAACCGCGACCCCTTCCACTGGTCAGCAACCACCCGCCCCCCAGCCCGATTCCCCGACCGGCTCGCAGCCGGTGCCGCCGCAGACCGTCCCGCAAGATGTCGCCCCGCTCGATCCCCAGACCGTGGCAGCCGCCGGAGCCGCAACTTGCGCTCTGGACGTCACCGGCAAGGCATGGTGTTGGGGCGCCTGGGGCGAATCAGCCAGTCCGCGCCCCACACCCGTCCCCGGCGACCGCCAGTACACGACGATCGCGATGTCCGCGGACACCGCCTGCGCGCTCGACCGGTACGGCAAGGCGTGGTGCTGGGGCGACCCCACGGCCACAGGCAGCGGCAACCCTGCAGGCGATCGGGAGACTCCCGTCGCCGTAGCCGGCGATCACACCTTCAGCGCAATCACCGGCGGTGCTGGCGACCGGGCGGGGATGTGCGCCTTGGACACAACCGGCGCTGCCTGGTGCTGGGGCTGGGGCCTGGAGAAGTCCATCGGCGGCGCCAACACCGTCTGGAGCCGACCCCGCTCAGCCGCGGGACAGATGATGGGCTTGACCGGGATAGCCCTGGGCGACTTCCACGGCTGCGTGCTTGATTCCGCCCATCGGGCTTGGTGCTGGGGTGAGAACTCCGAGGGCCAACTCGGGTCGGGCAACCCGACCCTCGGCGCCCTTTCGCCCTCCCCCGTCAAGGTTGCCGGTGGCATTTCCTTCCGTCGCATCGTTGCCAGCACAGGTCACACCTGCGCTCTCGCCGACTCCGACGGTCAAGCCTGGTGCTGGGGCATGAACGAAGACGGACAGCTTGGTAGCCCAATGATTAGGAACATTGGATGTGCGGGATTAGGAAGCATCAATGACTGGTTCTGCCAGCCAGCCCCGACCGCTGTGGACGGCGGCATGCGGAACGGGAGTATTGCCCTCGGCTCAAAGCACTCATGTGGCGTCAATACTGCAGGTCAAACGCGCTGCTGGGGCGACAACACATATGCCCAACTGGGGACTGGCTCCTTGGGCGTGCCGACTGCCACACCACAACTCGTGAGCGCAGGTTGGACGGTCGCAGCCATTGCTTCCGGGAGTCTCCATACTTGTGCTCTCGGGGCGGATTCGCGCATCAGGTGTTGGGGCGCTGGAGCATCCG
>JAQAZZ010000180.1:0-14420 GCA_032127075.1 Micrococcales bacterium
ACCCCTTTGTGTAACGACGGGCGGCGGGAGTTCCCCGACCACGACGTGGCGGGGTGGATCGAGGAGTTCCAACCCGACATCGTGTTCTCCGGCCACATCCATCAGGCGCCCTGGGCGCCAGGGGGCTCGTGGCACGCACAGTTGGGCCGGACCCGGATCTTCAACGTGGGCAAGCAGATCGGCAAGGTGCCGCCCCATGTCACCGTGGACACCGCGGCGGGGACTGCGGACTGGTTCGGAGTGTTCGATTCCGAGACGATCGATCTGGCGTGACCGCCGCCCGTCAGTGGTGGCCTTCGGGGTCGCGGACTGAGCCCGGGCGAGCGCCGGTGTTCTGGTGGTGGACAAGGGTGTCGAGGATCTTGTCAACCATCCCCAGGTGGCCCTCCATGTCGGCGAACTGCGACTTGACGTCGACGAGGTACTGGGTCAGCCCGTCCAGGCGCGCAGCGGTCATGCGCAGAACCGACAGGGCGGCCGCGGGCCGGTCCGCCAGGAAGAAGGATTCGGGATCGTCGATCCGGAACACGTCGATATCCGAGGCGGCGCGGACGGTGGCGGTGGCCGGCTTGTCCAGCACCCACGACATCTCGCCGAACACCGAGCCCGGGGCGTCGATGCGCGCAAACGGCACGCCGTCGCGTTCGATCGTGACCGACCCCGACCTCAGCACCCACATGTGCCCCGACTGTGACCCCTCCTCGATCAGGACGTCCCCTGCGGCGACGGACTCCTCGGGCAGGTCGGTGCAGTACTCCAGCATCTGGGACACATCAGCATTATGGCCGACCGATCCCTCGGGGGCTGCGGCGGCGCCTTGCGAATGCCGCGGGCCGGGATCAGCGGGGCTGCGCAGCCAGTGAATCTTGGGCGAGCCGGTCCATCGCGACGGCGCGCCCCCAGTCGAAGGGGACTCGCACCGCTGGGTCGTGCACCGCCGCGACCATCGTCGCGATGGACCGCGCGTTCGCCAGATACCAGGGGTCGGGCAGACCCTCCTCGGGGCCGCCGAACTCGCGCCACCCAGTGCCGTCATCCACCTGCGGCGCTTCGAATCGCCATGGCTGTGCGGCCCGGTACGCGCCGGCCAGGCGCAGCCTGCCGTGTTCGCCGCCGATCTCCACCGTGTGACGTACCCCCGACAGTCCCGGCTTCGGCGCAGCACAGACCGATGCCGTCACAGCGCCACAGCGGACGTCGATGGTCCGGCGATCCACCGAGTCGGGCAGCAGCGGCGCCACCGCCGCCGATCCATCGGGCAGGGCGGAAGGCGTGCCCAGAACCTCGATCAGCCAGGACCACGGGTGGACGGACACCTCGAAGAACCACTCCGCAGCGCTGATGGGGCGGTCCCCGTCGTATTCGGATGCGGTACGGGCCCACCGAACAGAACCGATCCGGTCCAACGCTGCAGCCGCGCGCTGGGCGACATCGAGGTAGGAGAAGGCGTAGTTGACCCACACGGGAGCCCGCCGACCTCGGTCCACTGCTGCCGGCCGACCCATCCCGACGGCCGGCTTCTCGCAGACGATCGGCACATCGGGCAGATTCCGGATCACTTCGGCATGGGTCGCGGGCGGCGTTGCGACGCCCACGAGGTCGAGGCCCATGCCCCCCAGCGGCTGCAGGTCCACCAGCGCCTCGGGCACGCCCCGATCCCTGGCGACCGCTTCCGTTCGCTCCGCGTCTCGCCCGACGACCGCAACCACCTCCACCCCGGCGTCCCGGAGCGCCGCGATGTGGACGCCGCCCCAGTTGACCCCGACAACAGCAGCTCGCACCCGCCGAATCTACGGTGTGGCTGCGCTTGTTCCCCGCATCAGCCGTCGCTGCGGCCGCGGCTGTCCGCGGTCGGCTCGCCGGACCGTTCGTAGGCGCTCTTCATCACCGTGGCACCGCTCACGAGCGCACGGCGCCAGGGGACCACACCGTCCATCTCGATCTGAAGGCTGAAGCTGAGGAAGGTCCGGATGAGGACGATGATGCCCAGCGCCGTGGCGTTCTCCAGAGTGGGTTCCACCGCCACGGTGCGAATGAGGTCCCCGGCGACCAGGATCTCCAGCCCCAGCAGAATCGCCCCGCCGAACGTCTCACGCATCGACTTGTAGGCCTGTGAGCCGTCCTTCGACCGAAGGTAGACCCGCGACGCCACCGCCACCGACCAGATGAGACCGACGAGGATCACCCCGGCCGCGATCGCCTCGAATAGCCGGGCCACTGCGAGCATGGCTTCCTCGTAGGTGAGCGGCTCCATACCTGCTGTCTAGCACGCGGGGGCGGGCCCAGTCGCCGGTTGTCGCGCCTCGGGGTGGAAAGGGCTGGTGGTCAAGGGCCCACGATCGTGCAAAATCCGCGGTGGCCAGGGGCGGGGTCGAACCGCCGACCTTCCGATTTTCAGTCGGACGCTCGTACCAACTGAGCTACCTGGCCGAGAGCCGGGGTTACCCGGACCTAGCGACCCTGACCGGACTTGAACCGGCGACCTCCGCCTTGACAGGGCGGCGCGCTAACCAACTGCGCTACAGGGCCTTGGTACCCCCAACGGGATTCGAACCCGTGCTACCGCCTTGAAAGGGCGGCGTCCTAGGCCACTAGACGATGGGGGCCGGAGTGCTAGGCCCTCATCGACCGATGCCGTTGAGTGCCGCTTCAGCATAGGCGACTCACGAGCTCATCTCCAACCCGGGGGACAATGGCGGTGTGAGTGACATCGAACAGGCGGCTGCGGCGCTGCGGGACGGTGGCTTGGTGGTGCTGCCCACCGAGACCGTCTACGGCCTGGCCGCGAACGCCGCGGACGCACACGCCGTCGCCAGGGTGTACGCCGTCAAGGGGAGGCCGGCCGACCATCCGCTGATCCTGCATATCGGATCCGGCGCCGACCCCCACGTGTGGGCACGGGACGTGCCCGACTACGCCCTGCGCCTGGCCGAATCCTTCTGGCCCGGCCCCATGACCCTGGTGCTGCGCCGCTCGGATCGTGTGGGCGGCTTCATCACCGGTGGCCAGGACACTGTGGCCATCCGCGTTCCCGATCACCCCAAGGCGCAGGGCGTGCTGACAGAGTTCGGCAGTGCGGTGGCCGCGCCCTCTGCGAACGTCTTCGGCCATGTGAGCCCCACTACCGCTGCCCACGCCGTCGCGGATCTCGGGGACCGCCTGCTCGCCGGGGTCGATGTTGTGGTTGACGGCGGGCCCTGCCGGGTGGGTGTGGAATCCACCATCGTCGACTGCACCGGCGATCAGCCCAGGATGCTGCGGCCGGGGTCGATCGGCGCTCGCCAGATCGAGTCGGCTGCGGGAATCGCCGTGGCGGACCCCGGGCCCACGACGGTCAGGGTCTCCGGATCGATGGAGTCCCACTACGCGCCCCGCGCCGCCGTGCGGCTGGTCCAGGATCGGCAGGAGCTGCACCCGACGGCCGCGGGCTCCAGCGCAACGACCGGGCTGCTGGCGCTCGCTCACGTCGAGACCCCGGCCGGTGTGGTCCGGCTCGCGGCTCCCCTCGACGCCGAGCAGTACGCCCGTGTGCTCTACCACGCGCTTCGCGAGGCAGATGAGTTGCTGCTCCACGAAGTGGTGGCAGTGCCGCCCCCCGGAAACGCCGCTGCGGCGGTCGCGGTGCGCGACCGACTGCAACGCGCCGGGGCGCGGCGGGCATCCGGCAGGTAAGACGACCGGAAGTGCGCAGAACGACCGTACTTCTTCGGTCGGTTCGAACGGTTGCAGTCGTTTCGCGGCCGGACCTCCGCCAGAGCCGGCTCAGCCGTAGCCGAGATCGTGCAGTCGGTCGTCGTCAATGCCGAAGTGGTGGGCGATTTCGTGCACGACGGTGATGTGTACCTCGTCGATCACATCGTCGATCGTGTGGCAGATCCGAAGGATCGGCAACCGGTAGATGGTGATGCGGTCCGGCATCACGCCGGCGTACCAGTTGCCGCGCTGAGTGAGCGGAACACCGTGGTACAGACCCAACAGGTGCTGGCCGGGGGGCGGCCGATCCTCGACTTCGATGATGACGTTGTCCACCAAGCGGGCAAGGTCCTGCGGGATCTCGTCGAGCGCGACAGCCACCAAGTCCTCGAACTCGATCCGGGGGACGTCGATCACGCGTCAGTCTATGTCGTGGTGTCCGGCAGATGCGGCGAGGAGGCTCCCCGATCAGCCGCCCTGGTGCGACATCGCGTGACCGCCCGACTGGAACAGGCTCGGCTCCTGCGTCGTGCCCGACTGCAGCGCGGCCAGGTTGCGGCGGACATCGGCCACCTCGTCCGGCCAGGAACCAGTGTCGCGCAGTTCGGCGGGTAGTTCCTCGTAGAGCCGCAGCGCCCGCTCATAGCGGCCGCGGGCTGCCTCGAACGATCCCAGCCTGCCCAGAAGGGCCGCGGCCTCATGCTCGCAGCCCGCCACTCGGTCGGTCTGCCCCAACTGCTCATAGTCCTGGCGGCACGATTCCAGCAGCGAGAGCGCTTCGACCTCGTCCTCCCGGTCGGTACTGCCCGAGTTGGCCAGGACCACGGCCAATCCGTGCCGGGCGTTGGCGACCAGTTCGGTGTTGTCCAGCGGCTCGGCGGTACCCAGGGCCGCTTGGAACGCCTGCTTGGCTCCGCGGTCGTCGCCGTCTTGGTCCAGGAGTGACCCGAGGTCGGTGTGCAGCTGTACCCGCAGCTCCGGTTCCCCCGCCGTCTCGGTGAACTGAAGCGCTTGGCGCAGCTGCTCGATGGCACGGGCGCGCTCGCCGGTGTGCCACTGCCGCCACGCCAGCGGGATCGCGATCTGCGCTGCTGAGACTGTTTCGTCGGCTCCGAGGTAGTCGGCGAGGGCGTCGGAGAGCACCGCGGCCGCATCGTCGGATTGGCCCATGCCCTCCAGCGCCATCCCGAGGACCTGTCGGGCCCTCGCGCGCATGCCCAGGTCGCTGGTGTCGCATTTGGCGATCGCCTGCAGTGCTATTCGTGCTGCTTCCGGGAAATGGCCCTGGCCCAACAACTCGTCGGCGGCCGCGACCTGCTCCGGCAGGCTGGTGGGCGTCGCCGTCCGGGCGGCGGCCGAAGCGGCCGCCGCAGGTCCGGCCTCCTGCGGTTCGGGTGTGGCGGCCTGGGCCATCCGCTTGCGCACCGCGTTGAGCTGCTTGCGCAGCCGGCCCTTGCCGAAGCCACGGCATCCCGGCGCGGCTGCGTCGAGTTCGGCTGCCGCTTCCTGGCGCCGGCCCTGGTGGAGCAATGAGTCGGCGCGCCGGATGCGGGCGAACGTCTGCAGCTGTGCCGGGTCGATGTCCGCTGCGTCCGGCGGCGGCGCCGACGGACTCGCGATCTTCAGCCACCGCTGCGTCTCCGCCTCCTCATCGTTGCGGGCCAGATCCAGGTAGGAGATCAGTTCCGCATACTCGGTGACCGCCGATTCGTGGTCGCCGACCGCCGCTAGCGTCATCGCCAAGTTGAGATGGGCAAGGCCGATGGCCCCGGAATGGCCGCCACGGCGGGCCACCTCCAGCTGTGCCTGCGCCGCTGCGACGTGTGAGGCCTCGGACTCGAAACCGTGCTCCTCGTCCATGGCTCCACTATGCACTGACGCGGCAGGGGCAGTCCTTCCGCCCCGGGCTGTGGCGGCAGCGAGGTCGGGGCTGAATGTAAAGGTTGTGTTAGAGACACGTTTGGGGTCGTCCCCGCGGGTATGCAATTCCGGCTCGATACGTTTTCACTGGTACTGGCGCGACGGCTACCCACTCCACGGGTACGCAACGGGTACCCGGGGGCACTGCGATTGGGCAGTGTCCCAGCGGTACAAGCGCTGTGCGAGCGAGGGAAGGGAACGATGGCGATGCACGACGATGATCGGGAGGGCGCCTACCCCACGGAGCCGATCCGGGGCGAGCAGCCCACAGCGGTGCAGCAGTGGTTCGTGCCCCCGGCGGCCGACGCCGGCTCTGACGCGGACTCACCTCCCAACGAGAGCGACCGGCGCGTCGACGATTGGTACGTCGCAGGCGCCGGGGCGCCGATCCACGACGACACCATCGGAGTGAGCCCCGGCGGGCCCGGGGGCCGCAAGGATCAGTCGGGCCTGGGCGCCAAGATCATCATTGGGGCGGCGGCCGTCGCGCTGCTGGCTGGCGGCGCCGGCGGCGCTGCCGGCTACATGCTGGCCGACTCGCAGTCCAGTGTTGTCGCGTCACCCGTCGTGACTGGGGGAGGAACATCCGCTCCCGTCGACGGCACCATCGCGGCGGTCGCGACCGCTGTCGGTCCGTCTGTGGTCAACATCTCCACGGGCAGCGGCCAGGGCAGCGGCTTCATCATCCGTTCCGACGGCTACATCCTGACGAACAACCACGTCGTTGATGGTGCAGGCACCGTCGAGGTCACGTTCGAAGACGGATCGACGGCCTCGGCGCAGGTGGTCGGCGCAAATCCCGGGTATGACCTCGCCGTCATCAAGGCCGACAAGACCGGGCTGCCGGTGACGAGCCTGGGCTCGTCGGCCGACGTCAAGGTGGGCGACACCGCGATCGCCATCGGCTCACCCCTGGGTCTGCAGGGAACAGTGACCTCGGGGATCGTCAGCGCCCTCGATCGTCCGGTCACCGCGGGCGGCAGCGGCGAGACCGCGTTCATCAACGCGATCCAGACCGACGCGGCCGTCAACCCCGGCAACTCCGGCGGTCCGCTGGTGGATGGTGAGGGCAAGGTCATCGGGGTCAACTCCGCCATCGCCAGCCTCGGCGCCGGCGCCGGCGCCCAGGCCGGCTCCATCGGACTGGGTTTCGCAATCCCGATCGACACGGCGAACCGGATCGCCGAGGAGCTCATCAACACCGGCAGCTCCCAGACCCCCGTGATCGGTGCGCAGATCGACAACAGCTACTCCGGGCCCGGGGTCAGGGTCGGGGAGGTCACGGCGGGCGGACCGGCCGACAGCGCCGGAGTGCAGTCCGGCGACGTCATCACCGCCGTGGACGGTCGCAATGTCGCCGACTACACCGAACTCGTCGTCGCGATACGTGACAAAGGGGTCGGCCAGCCCGTGACTCTCACGGTGGACCGCAGCGGCGGCGAGCAGGAGATCACCGTCACTCTGGGCGCATCCCAGTAGTCCCGGGTCCCCCGCCGGGTGCGTCGGTAGCCAAACCCCCCGGAGTACCGACGCACCCGTGGGGCCCGCCCAATACAGGGTGCGCCTGACCTGGCGGTGCAGGTGCGATACCCGGATCCGACGAGCGGGACCACCAGATCGAGGAGAAGCACCATGAGCGAAGCGCCCGCGGCTGCCCAACTGCCGCCGACCGCCGCCGGCCTGGACCTCACCGACTCCTACCCAGCGAAGGAACACCCCGCCTGACCGATCAGCCCCCGAAGTGCACGGGCGCCGGCTACGGGCTGCGCCCGTGCACTTCGGACCCCCGGCGATGGGGAGTCAGCCGGTGATGGGGACCACCACTGCGGCACCGCCGCGGCGGGAGTCGCCGACCGCCGTGACGCTGCCGTCGGGGTGACGGGTCACCGCGTGGACCCCGCCGAAGAACAGGTTGGTGCCCGGCCAGATGTTGACCGGTCGGGTGCGTCGCAGGATCGCCGCCACGTCGGCGGCCCAGCCGGGTTCCAGCTGCACGGCTTCCCGGTTGGGGTGCATCCGCGGGGCACCGATCGCGCTCGGTGTCCCCTCCTCCAGATCGACGAGCCGCAGCAGAGTGACCAGCAGCGCTGAGCGGATCCGCTCGCTGCCGCCGGTCCCCAGTCCGGTGATCGACCCGTCGGGATGCGTCACGACCGACGGCGCCATCATCGACCCCATCCGGATGCCCGGTGGCAGGGAGTGGAAGCCGCCCGGGTTGAGGTCCTCTTCGCCCAGCATGTTGTTCAGGTGGATGCCGGTGCCCGGCTGAACCACCCCGGAACCTGAGCCGTTGGAGGTGGTCATGCTGGCCACCAGACCATCGGCGTCCACGACGCTGATGTGGGTCGTCCCCCGGCTCACATGCGGGATCCCCGCCGCCATGTCCGCGAGCCGGATCGCCTCGGTGGCGTCGTTCAGGGCCGCAGCCGTGTCGGCCCAGTGCTCCGGGCTGCCGTCGATCCGCGGGAGACGGCCCAGCGCGTCGGCCACGATCGCTCCGCCGAAAGCGGGCCTGGCGTTGAGTGAGATTGTTGCCCCGTTGCGCCGGACGGTCAGCGGCGCGCGCTCGACCACCTCGTAGCTCTCCAGATCAGCCAGAGTCACGTGGCCCGAGGTGTGGTTCATCAGGTCCAGCAACGGGTCGGCGAACGGCACCGACGTCATGCCGGTCACCTCACCCTCACCGATGCGCCGCAGGAATCGGGCGTAGTCGGTGTTGTGCAGGCGATCGCCGGGTACGGCGGTGCGGCCGCTCGGCGCGGTGATGAGCCGGCTGCACTCCTCGGTGAGTTGCATGATCTCGCGGACCAGATCGAGAACCGTTGCCTGAATCGGCTCCAAGGCCGCTCCGTCGCGCGCCAATGCGACAGCCGGGGTCACGACCGTGGCCATGGGTACCCGGCCGTACCTGCGGTTGGCCGCCAACAGGCCGGCGAGAGCACCGGGCACAGCCACCGAACCCGGCCCCACGTGGAACACCTGCTCGGTGCCCGGGTAGCGCACCGTCACCGGGGTGAAGTCGGGCGACTTGTCGGATTCCGTGGATCCCAAGCCCGGGGTGTTCACAAAGAAGTCCAACACTCGTGCGTGGCCGTCGGGAGGCTGGATGTTGAGGAAACCGCCGCCCCCCAGGGAGGTGAACACCACCTCGGACACACACGCCGCGAGGGTCCCGCCGAGCACCGCGTCCACAGCGTTTCCGCCCTCGCGAAGCACCACCGCCGCCGCCAGGGCGGAATCCCGGCTCCCGGCCGCTACCGCCGCGCAGCCAGGCGGACCCTGGGCGATAGCCGGCTGGCTGCCCGCAGGTCCCGCAGTCACCGATGGTGATTCGCTCACAGGCGCAAGGCTACTGACATAGACGGTCCACTGCGGGGTCGGCGCTGCACCCGGCCCAACCGTCGGCGCACCCGCAGCCGTCGCCTGGACTGCCGGGTGAAGGCGAGCCGGGGGCACTAGGCTGGCACGGGTCGGGCAGTCACCGGCCGATCGGCCGCGTCCACCAGTGGAGGAACGATGGGCATCGAGTTCAACCCCTCGCCGTCGCGAAGCCTCGGCGTCGAGGTCGAACTGGGCATCATCGACACCGCGACCGGCGAGTTGGTGCCGGAGTCGTCGAACATCATCGCCGATCTGCTGCAGCACCACCCGGGCGAAGTGGAGCATCCCAAGGCCAAGCACGAACTGTTCCTGTCCACCATCGAGGTCATCACCGGCGTGTGTCGCACCGCCGAGGAGGCGCACCAGGATCTGTCGGCCACCGTCAAGGACATCCAGGACTATCTGCGTCCCCGCGGCCTGGCGTTGATGGGCGGTGGGGTGCATCCCTTCACCGATCCGCACACGCTGGTGCGCAGTCCCAGCGAGCGCTACGACAACCTCGTCAGCCGCATCCAGTGGCCTGCCCGCCGACTGCAGATCCACGGCGTCCACTTCCATGTGGGTGTCGGCGGCCCGGACAGGGCGATCCACATCCTGAACCGGCTGATGCGCTACATGCCCCACTTCATCGCGCTGTCCGCCTCGTCGCCGTACTGGGAGGGCGACGAGACAGGGCTGGCATCGATCCGGACCAAGATCTTCGAGTCGTTGCCAACCGCGGGGCTGCCGAGCCGTTTCGAGGACTGGAAGGCCTACGAGGACTACGTGGCGATCATGTTGGACACCAACGGCATCGGATCGATCCGCGAGATCTGGTGGGATATCCGACCCCACGCCGGCTACGGCACCCTGGAGTTCCGTATGTGCGACGGTATGGCGACGCTGCGGGAAGCGGCGGGGCTCGCGGCGCTGGCGCAATGCCTCGTGGAATATCTGGACGCCGCCATCGAGTCCGGCCGCCCTCCCAAGGAGCCCACTGGCTGGGTGATCCGTGAGAACAAGTGGCGCGGGGCGCGTTTCGGGCTCGACGCGGTTCTGGTGGATCAGGACGGCACCACGGTCCCCCTGCGGACCGACGTCGAGCGGCTCTTGGAAGATCTGCGACCCACGGCGGTGGCGCTGGATTGTGTGGAGCAGCTGGAGTGGGTCCGCGAGATCCTCCACAACGGCGCGAGCTACCAGCGGCAGCGGGCGATCGTGGAGTCGGGCGGATCACTGCGGGACGTGGTGGATCAGTTGCTCGTCGAGTTCCGCGAGGATCGCATCGGAGCGTGAGGGTGACACATCAGACCCCGGACGTCGCACCGCGCGGCAGCCCCAGCAACGGCCGCGCCGTGTCTGACGGTCACAGCCTCGACATCGCCGATGCTGCGCTGGTGGTCGCCGACGACAAGGCGGACGAGCACGAGACCGAATTGATCGCCTTCCGCCGGCGGCTGCACGCCGAGCCGGAACTGTCTTTCGAAGAAGTCGCCACCACCGATGCCGTGATGGAGCGGCTCGCGGTGGACGGCATGGCACCGGTGCGGCTGCCCAGCGGGACGGGTCTGTACTGCGTCATCGGCGAGGAGGGTCCGCTGGTCGCCTTGCGCGCCGATCTGGACGCCCTGGCGATGGACGACGTCAAGGACGTCCCCTACCGCTCCCGCAACCCCGGGGTCACCCACGCCTGCGGTCACGACGTACACACCGCGGTTGTGCTGGGTGCGGGGCTGGTGCTGAACCGGCTGGCGTGTGAGGGGCTGCTGCCCGGCCGGGTTCGGCTGATCTTCGAACCCGGCGAGGAGAAGGTGCCCGGCGGTGCGTTGGAGGTCGTGGACCTCGGACTGCTTCGCGACGTGGCAGCGATCTTCGCGGTGCATTGCGATCCGAAGTTGGACGTCGGCGTCGTCGGCACCCGGATCGGCGCGATCACTTCGGCGTCGGATCTGGTGGAGGTCACGCTGCACGGCCCGGGCGGGCACACTGCCAGGCCCAACCTGACGGTGGACCTGGTGTCGGTGATGGCCGATCTGGTGCTGCGGCTGCCGGTGGAGGTGGAGCGCCGGATGGGCGGTGCGGACAACTGCCGGATGGTATTCGGGGCGATCCACACGGGAGCAGCAGCCAACGTGATCCCGGCGCGGGGTGTGGTGACCGGGTCGCTGCGCAGCCCCAACCGTGAGGCGTGGGACCTTGCGCCGGAGGCTCTGGAGGAGTCGCTGCAGGAACTGCTGGCGGCTTCGGGAGCCGAGTGGGAGTTGCGGCATGTGCGCGGGGTGCCGCCGGTGATCAACGATGAGGCCGCGGCGAAGACGCTGGCGCGCTGCGCGCGGTCGCTGCTGGGCGACGATGGGCTGGTGGAGACCGAGCATTCCTGGGGCGGGGACTCTTTCGGCTGGATGACGAACGAGGCTCCTGGCGCGTTCGTGCGGCTCGGCACTCACAACCCCCTGTCGGACGCCCAGCTGGATCTGCACCATTCCCATTTCGACGTGGATGAAGGTGTGATCGCGATCGGGGTGCGACTGCTGGTGCGCGTGGTACTGCAGAGCCTGGTGGAACGGTCTGGGTAGCGATGCTTCCCCTGCACGTGCCGCGGCATCCGGTCCGAGTGGTGACCGCCGCGAGCCTATTCGACGGCCACGACGCGGCGATCAATGTGATGCGCCGCATCCTTCAGGCGCAAGGGGCGGAAGTCATCCACCTCGGTCACGACCGGTCGGTCGCCGAGGTGGTGGCTGCGGCCATCCAAGAGGACGTCCATGCCGTGGCGGTGTCGTCCTACCAGGGAGGCCACGTCGAATACTTCACCTACCTGCGGGAGCAGTTGGATGCGCTGGGCGCGCAAGACGTGCGCGTCTACGGCGGGGGCGGTGGTGTCATCGTGCCGGCGGAGATCGACGCGTTGCTGGAGCGGCGGGTGAGGATCTTCAGCCCCGCAGACGGCCAGCGCCTGGGTCTGCCCGGCATGGTGAACATCATCATCCGCGAGTGCGACACCGCCCCGGCGCCGCACGACGACATCGATCCGGTCCGATGGGCCCAGGCCGATCCTCGTGAGGTCGCCCGTGTGCTGACCACCCTGGAGTTCGGAGATCCGGCGCAGTTGGCGGGAAGCGGCCGGGAGGTCCCCGTGCTGGGCATCACCGGGACCGGGGGCTCGGGCAAGTCATCCTTGACCGACGAGCTGCTGCGGCGGTTCCGCACCGACTACGAGGACAAGTTGTCGATCGCGGTGGTCGCGATCGACCCCACGCGCCGCCGCGGCGGAGGTGCCTTGCTGGGCGACCGGATCCGGATGAACTCGCTGTCCGGCAGCGCGATCTTCTTCAGGTCCATGGCCACCCGCGGCTCCGGCAGCGAGGTGCCGCAGGGGCTGCCGCGGATCATCGACGCGTTGCGGTCGGGTCCGTTCGACCTCGTCGTGGTGGAAACCCCCGGGATCGGGCAGGGCGACGCGGGTCTGGTCGATCTCGTGGATCTGTCGCTGTATGTGATGACACCCGAGTTCGGGGCGGCGTCACAGCTGGAGAAGATCGACATGCTCGACTTCGCCGACGTCGTGGCGATCAACAAATACGAGCGGCGGGGTGCCGAGGACGCCCGCCGCGACGTTGCCCGGCAGTTGGTGCGCAACACCGCGGCGTTCGGCGCCGACTGGCGGGATATGCCGGTGTTCGGCACCAGCGCGGCCCGGTTCGCCGACGACGGCGTCACGGCGCTGTACCAATGGCTGCGCAAGGCCCTCACCGAACGGGGGCTGCCGGGAGGCGCCGGGCTGGTGCCGGTTCCCGCGGGCAAGACATCCACCGGACTGCACCGGGTGCTGCCCAACAGCCGCGACCGGTACCTGACCGAGATCACCGAGGTCGTGCGCGGCTACCACGCGCACACCGCGGCGGCTGCGGAACTGGTCAACCGCCGCCAGGCGGTGCGGGCTGCGGCGGCGGAGGTGCCAGGTGACGTGGCGGTGCGCAACGCGTTGACGTCGCGGGCCGCCGACCTGGATCTGCAGATCGAGCCCGCGGACCAGGGACTGCTGGACTCATGGCCGGAGACGGTGCGTGCCTACGGGCAGGAGTCGCTGGTCTCGGTGCGCGCGGCGAAGGAGACCACCACCCCGCTGACCCGCTCCACGCTGGCCGGTACTCAGGTGCCGCGGGTGGCGCTGCCGCGGTTCAGCGCCCAGGGCGACACTCTGCGCTGGCTGCGGGAGGAGAACCTGCCCGGCCGTTTCCCGTTCACGGCGGGTGTATTCGCGTTCAAGCGACCCGAAGAGGACCCGGCGCGGATGTTCGCCGGGGAGGGCGATGCGTTCCGCACCAACCGGCGCTTCCACCTCCTGTCCGAAGACACCGAGGCCACTCGGCTGTCAACGGCGTTCGACTCAGTCACGCTGTACGGTCGCGACCCCGCCTCTCGTCCCGACATCTACGGCAAGGTGGGAACGTCGGGGGTGTCCATCGCGACGCTGGACGACATGAGGGTCCTCTACGACGGGTTCGACCTGCTGGACCCGAGCACGAGTGTGTCGATGACGATAAACGGCCCCGCGCCGGCGGTCCTGGCGATGTTCCTCAACACCGCGATCGACCAGCAGATCGACCGATTCCGCTTCATGCACGACCGGGATCCCGACGAAGCGGAGCGGACCGAGATCGAAGGTCGAGTGTTCAACCGGGTCCGGGGCACAGTGCAGGCGGACATCCTCAAAGAGGATCAAGGACAGAACACCTGCCTGTTCTCCACCGAGTTCTCGCTTCGGTGCATGGCGGATATCCAGGAATGGTTCATCGAACATGCGGTTCGCAACTTCTACTCGGTGTCCATCTCCGGCTATCACATCGCAGAGGCGGGGGCGAACCCGATCTCACAGTTGGCGTTCACGCTGGCCAATGCGTTCACCTACGTCGAGGCCTACCTCGCACGTGGGCTCGACATCGACGACTTCGCGCCGAACCTGTCCTTCTTCTTCAGCAACGGAATGGACGCCGAATACGCCGTGCTGGGGCGGGTGGCGCGGCGGATCTGGGCCATCGCCCTGCGGGACAAGTACGGCGCGAACGAGCGGTCGCAGAAACTGAAGTACCACGTGCAGACCTCGGGCCGGTCGCTGCACGCTCAGGAGATGTCCTTCAACGACATCCGCACGACTCTGCAGGCGCTGATCGCGATCTACGACAACTGCAACTCGCTGCACACCAACGCCTACGACGAGGCGGTGACCACCCCCACCCCGGAGTCGGTGCGCCGAGCGTTGGCGATCCAGATGATCATCAACCGGGAGTGGGGGCTCGCGTTCAACGAGAACCCACAGCAGGGATCGTTCGTCATCGAGCAGCTCACCGACCTCGTGGAGGAGGCCGTGCTGGCGGAGTTCGATCGGCTCACCGAGCGGGGCGGGGTCCTCGGCGCGATGGAGACCGGGTACCAGCGCGGCCGGA
>JAQAZZ010000181.1:0-3485 GCA_032127075.1 Micrococcales bacterium
CCCAGCGGTAGTTGCGGGGAATCCGCATTTACACCCACTCCATCACGTCTTGCCCGAACATGCTCTTCACCACCGCCGGGATATCGCCGGCATCGGCCACTTCTGGCGGCGGATGCAGCACCAGCTCTCGCTTGATGAAGGGAAACCCCCACAGCAGCAGGCGGCGCCATCCGGAACTGGTCGGGTTTCCGCCGCTGAGGACAACTCGGCGCCAGTCGAACCCTGACGAGTAGGGAATCCGCCCTCGCCGCAGTTCCCGGGCCAATCCCACCTCATAGCGGTCCACTATCCGGCGCTTTGAGTTCTCGATGCGGACATCTGACCAGAATCGGCGCAACCGCCTCGACTCGAGCACGCCGGACTTGTAGGCGATGAAATGGCTCTGCAGATGAGGTGCGTCCTGAGTTGTGCTCACCAGCCCCCACACCGGCGCGGAGTCGGCCTCCATTTGCGCCAGGAGAGGCGCCAGCGGCCGGAAGGGTCCCACCAACGAATCGTTGACTAGCAGCGCCACCTCGGCCGAGCGGACGCGGGGCAACAGTTCCAAGATCTGGGCCCACGACCCGAAGTCGTACCCGAGGTTGGGGCGCCGGAAGACGCTGACCTCGGGTGGCAGATCCCGCCACTGCAGTGGGCCGGAGCACTCCGCGGCGCTGCTGACTATCACGTCGTAGCCCGCGGCAGCCAGTTCGCCGACCAGGGCTTCCACTGATCGCGACACGGTCGGCACGGCAGACCAGTGCGCCACGACGGCTACGCGGCGCGGCGCGTACCCCGCGTCCAGCATCGGTCCCGCCTCCCAGGTTGGCGCCGCGCTGGTGCGTAGCACCTTGGGCCGATCGAGTGGGAGCACATGCCGAGCATAGAGATGCGCAGGCTCCGCCTGGGATCGCACCGGAATCTCGGCGTCCGCGGGTTAGGATTCTTGCGTCGCGACACTTGGATCACTAGCGTTCGGGAAGTCGGGGGGTCGGCGACGCGCCAGTTCAGGGAGCGTGCGGCATGGGCCTGCTGATCACCGGAATGCACCGGTCCGGAACGAGCATGCTGGCGCAATGGGCGTTTCGGCTGGGGACGCGGCCACCAGGTGGTGCCGAATTCCCCGTGGATGATGCCAACCCCCGCGGGCTGTACGAATCAAAAGACCTCGTCGAGTTGAACGACGGCTGGCTGGAACAGCTGGGCGGGTCGTGGTGGGCTCCCCCAAGGGTCAAGCAGCAGACCTGGCGGTCTGTGGACGGGGTGAGGCTCAGCCGTGCCCGGGAGTCTGTCGCGGGACTGCGCACGGCTGGTGGACCGCCCTGGTTTGTGAAGGACCCACGAATCAGTCTGCTGCTGCCGTTGTGGGACCGGCTCCTGCTCGACCGCCTCCCGATCCTGGTCGCCGTCCGCAGCCACCGGGAAGTGGCGATGTCGCTGAATCTGCGCGACGGAATGACCCATCGCCGTGCCATGGCCGTGTGGTTGGACTACAACCGGCAGGTGGTCCGCCATGGTCAGGGCCGGCCCAGTCTTGTTGTCGACTACAGCTCAGCCCTGGCCGATCCGGGCACCAGCCTCAAAGCGTTGGCGCAGTTGGCCGAGTCGGAGGTGAACCCAACCCAAGCCGATGAGCTGGATGCGGTCGCGTCTGGGGTGGAGCGGCACCTTCACCGGCAACGAGTCGATTCGCTGACGGGGTCCGCCGAGTCACTCGCGCGGGAGTTGGACGAGCATTTCCACGTACTGCACATGGCCCACGGCGGCCACCTGCCCTCCGAGTTGCCCGATACACCGGACTGGGTGGAGGAGGCACTGGACGAACTCAGCGAGTTCTGGGGGCTCAAGGAACAGCGCGACTGGACCCGCCGGAACATGGAAGCCCTCCTGGAAGAGCGGGACACCATCAGGGAAGAGCGGGACGCGATCAGGGAAGATCGGGACGCGATCAGGGAAGATCGGGACGCCATCAGAGCGGAGCGCGACGACTTCTACCGGATGGCGGAGCATCTGCGGATCAAGTCCCGGCTGCGACGCCTCATCGGCAAGAGCTGAGCGCACCGGTCATCGCAGCCGGTTCTCGATCGCAACAGCTAGGTACGCGGCCGTCGTTGCCACTCCCGGCCGCCGCCGTGGCCCCACCTCGCCGCGGCGGATATCGTCGATCACCGCGGCGAGCGGGCGCGCCACCTCGCTCCACCGATAGTGATCCGCCAGTTGCCGGCTGCGGCGCCCCATCGCGTGGCGCAGTTCCACGTCCCCACCCAGCTCCAGCAGAGCAGCCGACCATGCCGCGGCATCACGGGCGGGAACACACAACGCCGCCCCATCTGCACACATCCGATCGCTGAGGACCCCGCCCTCGGTTGTGATCGTCGGCAGGCCCGCCCACATGTGATCGAGGAATCGGGTCCGGAAACTCATCCGGGTCTCCGGGGAGTCGTAGTGGGCGCAGACCGCCATGTCAGCGTCAGCGAGGTAGCCGCCGCGCTCCTCGTAGGGCACCCAATCCGCGGCGAACACCACGGACCCGTCATCGACCGCGCGCGCCACTTCCGGCGAAGCCAGCGCGTCCGCCGCCGCCGACTGGCCTTGGAAGGCGCTTGACGGATGGCCCGCCCCGAGGAACACCAGCCGCAACCGCGGATTCCGCAGCCGGGCAGCGGCCAGGCCCCGCACGACGGTCACCGGGTCGAACCAGTTCCAGACCCCCCCCGCCCACAGCGCCACCACCGAGTCGGGGGGCACCAGTCGGCCTCGGATCGGGGGCGACCCGGGGTCGGGCGGCGGGCCTGCCGGGAGGCCGAAGGGGACCACCACTACCCGTGGATGCGCCTCGGCGTGCGGCGACGGGGGGCTTCGCAGCCGGCCCGCCTGGCCGAGGGCGCCGAGTACGAAATCCTTCTGCCCCTGGGAGGCGACCACGAAGGCGTCGCCACACTCGATGGCGGTCGCGTACTCGCGCTGGTTGCGCTCCACGAGCCTCGCCCGGGTGCGCCGCGGCAGCCCTTCGGCCATCAGGGACGCCGGGTACTCCACATACGCGGGCACGTAGAGGTCATAGATGATCCGCGCCGCCGCAGAGTGCAGACCCCGCGCGACATCCACCCGCTGCGGCTGGGTGAACACGACGTCCGCCCCTGCGGCCAACCGCCGCATGCCCGGCGCCGAGGGCCGGCCGAAGGCGGTGACCGGGACCCCGAGATCGGTGTCCGGGCGCTGCGGCACCGCCAGCGTCACCAGGGCGCCGACGGCGAGAAGTTCCCTCGCCAGGTTCACCGCTCTGATGGCCGGACCGGCCATCCTGCGACCGGGCTGCTCGGAACTGATCACGACGATCTTGGTTCCGGCCAAGGCCTGGCCAGCCGAGCCGGTCATGCCGATCCCCGCCGCGGCCGGCGGCACGGGCTGCCCGGCGGCTGCCACACGGGGGTCCCGGTCACGCGGCGACTCATGCACCCTCCGTCCCTCGGCCGACCCGAGCATAGCCATTCGCTGCGCCTCAG
>JAQAZZ010000182.1:0-18621 GCA_032127075.1 Micrococcales bacterium
ATGTTCATGAAGATGCCCACGACCCGCATCATCAGCGTTTTGGGGGTCCGCATCTGCCACACCACGCGAGTCGAGTCCCCCTGGGGCGAGAGTTCGAATCGCACTTGGCTCGTGGACTTGAAGGGTTTGGTGAAGACCAGGTCGATGTCCACCGACTCGTCGTCGGCGCCCACGACCTTCATCCGGCCGGCCCCGGCTTTGCGGTTGCCGGACCATTCGTAGGCGGCGCCCACGCCGCGGTCCTGTCCGGTGTAGGTGCGCTTCAGATCGGGGTCGAGTCCTTCCCATGGCGACCATTTGACCCACTCGTGGAAGTCGACCAGCAGTGGCATCACTTCTTCGGCGGGGGCATTGACAGCGGTGGAGCGCTCGATGACGCTGAACTCGGTCATGATCAGCAGTCTTGCCGTCGCTGCCGCCTAGTGCAATGACCCGGCCTCCGTTTGCGCTGATCCGCCAACTCCGCCTGAGGGAGAGGCCCCAGGGCCGGCGGCAGCCGTCGGGGTTGCACCCCGGCGGGAGCGGGGGAGAGCGCCACATGATCGTGGGTGCGAGCAGTAGCGCCGCAGGCTGGGCATCCGGCCGTGGATGTGTTGACCGGGTCAGGCGCTGAGCCGGGAGAAGATTCCCCGTCACATGGAGTAGAGGCAGCCGCTGGACGAGCTGTGGGCGCCGGACGGCCACCCGGCTGCTGGGGCTCATGGCCGCCTGATGTCAGCGACGGCTGATACCGGCAGCTACGGAATCGCGGGCGGAAACAAGGTTGCGATCGGCTTGCGAACGGGTATGACGAAGGAACTGACGGCAGACGAACAGGAGCGATATGAGTGCAGCGGGGCAGGCGCCGGGCAGCCGGACCATGGACCACAGCCGTGCCATGGGAGCAGTGGTGGGTACCGCGGTGGCAGATGCCCTGGGCGCCCCGTTCGAGTTCCGGCGGGCTGGACTGTTCTCCAGCACCTACCCGGATCTGGCCGCCGTCGCCGCCGACCCCCTGCCCGGCGGCGGGGTGTGGGGTCCGGGGGAATGGACCGACGACACCCAAATGGCGCTGCTGGTCGCTGACAGCCTGCTCGCCCACTCCGGGTTCGACCCGGCGGACATGTTCGAGCGCTTCCGAACCTGGGCCGCTGCGCCGCTGAAGGACATCGGTATCTCCACCAGTTCGGTGCTGCGGGGCGGGCTGCCGTGGGATCTTGCTGCAATCGCGTACTGCAAGGGCAACCACGGTCACTGCGCCGGCAACGGTTCCGTCATGCGCGCGGCGACATCGGCGGTGTGCTTCGCTCGGGCGCCGCTGGCGGAATCCATGGCCCGCGCCCGGGACATCTCCGCCCTCACCCACGCCGACCCCGAGGCGGGGGCGGGGGTCGCGATCTTCCACGGGATCGTGCATGCGGCGATGGCCGGCGATGTCGATCCGCTGGACCGCATCCCGGAACTCGTGGCCAGCAACCCGGGTGCCCAGAAGTGGGCCGAATACCTTGACCCGTCCTGGGAGGCGAAGCCGAACACTGCCAACGGCGACGTGTGGAACGCCCTCGCCCAAGCGGTGTGGGTCCTGCGCCGCACCGATGATTACCCGCAAGCCATGGCCGACGTCATCGACCTCGGCAACGACACCGACACGGTGGCGGCCATAGCGGGCGGGCTGATGGGAGCCATGTACGGCGTAGAGATCATCCCCGAAGCATGGCGCGCCTCACTGCTGGGGCACGTGCCCGGCTTCCACTCCAACCTGGTGGCAGCCGACCTCGAGCAGACGGCCCTGCAACTTCTGGCAGTGGGGCCCGGATCGGGCTGACACGGGCCGCGGCCTGCGGCGCTCATCGGTACCGGCACAAACCACACTCACCTCCCCAATGCGGCCAACCGCCCCGATTCGGCAAGGACGCTGCGCGCGGCGCCCCCGTCCGCTAGACAAGGGACCCGTCGGCGGGGAGCCGATCGCCCACGCGGACCCCCGGGGTCCATGCAAGGAGCATGACAGTGAAATCCACCTTGGCCGCACCTGCCGTTGTCGTGGCCGCTTCCATCGCCCTGGCACCAGGACCCGCAGTTCCTGCCGCGGCGGCAGGCGCTGCAGTGGGGACGGAGGCGTCAGCCGGTGCCCGGGAGTTCACCCCCGGGGCTGTGGCTGAGCGCTTCCCCAAGCGCGGCAGCCTCAAGGGCTACAAGAAGGCCAAGCGATGGGCCCGGCTGCCGAAAGTGCGCTACATCCGCAAACGGGAGTCCGGCGGCAACTACCGCATCAACACCGGCAACGGCTACTACGGTGCCTACCAGATCGCCTACGCGACATGGCGGGCGGTGAACGGCCACCGTTTCGCCCCCACCGCCGACCAAGCGCCCAAGTACATCCAGGACTACGTCGCCTGGCGGTTGTTCAAGCGCGCTGGCTGGGCCCCCTGGGGCGGGTAGGCAGTTAGGCAGACGTGCGCCGCCCCACGAGGAGGCGGGCGTCGCTGGCGCCGCCGCCGCCGCCGCAGAGGTGTGGTCCTGGTGGTTCTACCTGTCACCGGCTCCGTAGGCCGATCGGCGGATCAGCCGCACGAGGGTGCCGCCGGTGAGCGCCCCGACGGTGACTCCCATGGCCACGGCGGCGGCTACCGCGACGGACACCATCGCCCACGCGGGGGAGTTGTCCGGCAGCAACGACAATGCCGCCACGGGGATCATCACCCCGACCAGCCAAGCCCCCGCCGTGATCGGGATCCAGCGGACCGATCGGGGCACTGACCGCCGCAGCACGAGCCACTGCCCGAACCCCATGCCGAGCAGTGCGCAGATCCACACCGGCACCATCACGGCGAAAGCCACCGGCATGGTCAAGGCCTCAGACTCGAACAGCGCCGGCCCGGACATACCGGCGAACCAGGCGAACGCCGCAGCTGCGGCGGTCCAGGCGATCCAGCGGCCGCCGTCCAATGGCGGCACATGGCGGGACAGCACCCGCGACTGGGCGAATCCGAGGGCAGCACCCTCGAGCGAGCCGGCCACAGTCAGGCCGAGGACCAGGGGGAACCCGTCGATGCCCGCCCCGGCGAGTAAGGCGCCGGTCACCGCGGGCGGGATGAAGCCGACGAGCTCGCCGATGACGAAGGCAGTTGTCCAGCGGCGCCGCAGCCCCGTCGTCTGCCACGGGGACGACTGCCGCTGCGACTCCTGCTGCTGCGCCATACCTCCAGCATGCAGCGCCGTGTCGGCTGATTCAGCGCTTCACCGCCCGGCCTGGAGCGGCGTGCCGTGGGAGGGCCGGGCTCAGCCGGCACCCCGGGCCGCGGCGACCACGGCGAGCACTTCCGCGCCGTACTTGTCCAGCTTGGCGGGTCCGATGCCGTGCAGCGGGGCGAGTTCAGCAGACGTGTGGGGGCGGTGCTGGGCGACCAGCCAAAGCGTGGAGTCGGGCAGGACGATGTAGGCGGGGATGTCGTCGGCTTGTGCGCGATCGCGGCGCCACGCGCGCAGTTGTTCGAACAGTTCCTCGTCGGAACCGGGGGCGGCGTCGATCGTGCGCCCGCCGCCCAGGGATCTGCGGCTGCTGTCAGACCGGACGCGGTCACGGCCCGCGGAACCGGGGCGCCGCGGGCGTTCGGGTTCGATGTCGGACAGGAACACGCTACGGCTGCGCTTGCGATCCGGTTTGCCGGAGACGCGCTGGGTTGCGGCCCACGAGAGAGCCAGATGTGCCTTCGCCCGGGTGATCCCGACGTAGAGCAGCCGCCTCTCTTCGGCCAGCAGCAGCGGGTCCTTGAGCGCCTGTTGCACCGGCAGGTGGCCCTGTTCCAGCCCGGGCAGGAACACCGCTTGCCATTCCAGGCCCTTCGCCCCGTGCAGTGTGGCGATCTCCACGGCGTCTTCGGTGGTGGAGCCCTCCGACTCCCCGCGGCGGCGCAGGTCGTCGAGGATTCCGGCGTGGTCATGCTGCTCGCCGAGTTCGGTGACGATCTGCTGCAGCGCGGTCAGGGCGGCCTGCCGTTCCCGCTGCTCCGGGGTTTCCGGTTCCACGTCCGGGGTGTAGCCGAGCCGGTCGCGGAAGACCCGGTCGCACCACAGCAGCACCGATTCGTCGTCCTCCGGCGCCGAGCGGGCCAGTTCGGCTATCGCATCGCGGACCTCCCGGCGCTGGAAGAACGCCCGGCCTTTCACCCGGAACGGCAGCCCGGCGGTGGCCAGCGCGGCTTCGATGGCGGGGGTGTCGGCGTTGAGGCGGACCAGCACCGCAATCTCGTGCAGCGGGATGCCGGAATCAGCCCACCGGCGAGCTTGCTCGGCTATCGCGCGGGATTCCTCGTCCTGCGACTCGTAGCGCCGCACCTCCGGCTGGGGCCCCGCGCCTGCGAGGGCTTTGAGTTGGATGGCACCGGACCGGCCGCCAGCGATGAGCCGGTTGGCCGGGGTGAGGATCTGTGGTGTGGAGCGGTAGTTCACGCTGAGTTCGAACGACGCAGCGTCGGGGAAATCGGCGGTGAAGCCGCTCAGATAGCGCGAGGTGGCGCCGGTGAAGGTGTAGATCGTCTGGTTCTCGTCACCCACCACGCTGATGTCCCGCGAATCGCCGAGCCACAGTTGCAGGAGGCCGTACTGGGCGGGGTTGGTGTCCTGGAACTCGTCGACGCTGAACCAGCGGTACCGGTGCTGCACCTGCTCGCGGACCTCGGCGTGGTCGGCCAGCAGGTCGGTGCACCGCAGGATCATGTCCTCGAAGTCGACCTGGTGGCGCTGGGCTTTGCCTTCTTCGTAGCGGCGGAAGATCTTGGCCAGCAGGTCTGCCGGGATCGGCAGCGACCGCCCCGCGGCATCGGCGGCGGCCTCGACCCCATCGATGTCCACCCGGCGGCTCTTGATCCAGGCGATGGTTTCCAGCACATCCTGTGTGGCGGTGAACCGGTAGTGGCCGGGCAATCCCCGGACCATGGGATTGATCGCCCGCCACGGGCTGTCAAGGATCTGCAGTTCCTCGCCGTGCACCCGGGGCCAGAAGTGCCGCAACTGCCGCCACGCAGTCGCGTGGAACGTCGATGCGGTAGCCCCGCGGACACCCATGCGGGCAAGCCGTCCGCTCATCTCGTCGGCCGCCTTCTTGGTGAACGTGACCAGCAGTGCGGTACGCGGGTCCATCGCCCCGACCGCCGCAGCGTGGGCGGTGCGGTGTGTGATGACGCGGGTCTTGCCGGTTCCCGCGCCAGCGTGGATCACCACCGGACCCGAGACCTGCCGCGCGGCAGTCCGCTGCTCGTCGTTGAGGCCCGCCAGGAAGTGCTCCGGGTCGTCCGCAGCGAGCATCGACACAGTGCCCCCTCTCGTCCCCGCAACCGTAGACCAGGGGCGCGACAACCACTCCTGCCAGGACTAGCAGGGGCCTTCGCGGACTGGTGTGGTGGAGCGAACCGACAGGGTCAGGCTTTCGCTGGTCATCTGCATGCAGTAGTCGCCACTGTCGGTGTCTGTTATCACCAGGCTGGGGCTGTCGGTGCAGGCTACGGAATTCAAGGGTTCGTAGCCGCCCTCGGATTCCAGCAGGGAGCCGTTGGGTGTGTACTGCGACGTTGCCGCCAAGACGTTGCGCTGCGCCGTGGCGGCTGCCTGCAGGTTGTCATTCATCTCGACACGGCAGGCGGACGGCACCCCCTCACTCTCGACGAAGCCCTCAAGGACGGGGGCAGCGAGCGCGGCCACGATAACTCCGGCGCCGAGGACCATCGCGATGATGGCGCGGACCATGCCCTTCTCCCTCGGCGTGGCCCTGTTGATCCGATGGCGGGCGGCGATGCCGAGCAGAAGGGCAGCCGCGCCGAAGCCGACCGCGATGAGCGGAGCGTTCTCTTCGATGGCCAGCGGCACCCACAGAACCGCCACCAGCGCGGTGATGAGCGCAGTGAACGATGTCCCGTTCTGGCCCGGCTTCGCGGGGCGCCAGCGGTCCTTCCTGGGGTCGTAGATCCGCGAGGCTGTCGGCACCCGCCTCGCCTTCAGCAGGGCCTCCACCTGTTCCCGGGTATACGGGCCGAAGCTTTGCCCATCGGAATCGATCCACCAAGCGGTCGAATCCTTGGGCTGGGTCTGCTCCACTGGCACGCCTCTCCTTCCGCGCGGCCGACAGTGGCAGCGCCCCGCCGGTTCCCACCGTCGCGGATCGGGGGTCACTCGGCAACCCGATCATTCCATCGCGTCCGGCGGCGGCTGCGTGGCACCCGACGGCGCACGTGTGCTGTGATGGAGGTAGGAGCCCCGGGACGGGTATGCGGCGATATACCGACCGAGTGCCGGTCCTGGTCCCGGCTCGGCGATCAGGAGGTCGATATGACCAGCACGCAGCGGCAGAGCCATGAGCAGCGGGTGGAAGCAGCCCGGTCCGCATACGAGGATCTGGGGCCCGACAAGCGTTCGGCCACGGCCCTCGACATCCAGTGCGACCGCGGCCACCACTTGGCCAAGGTCTACCGGACCCCGGTCGGCTTGGTGTATGTCGCGGCCAAGAGGTCGCATTCGCACGGCCAGCGCGACCAGCCCGACACGGGCCACTCCGCCGGGAAGATCGACGACGTGGTGGAACCATTGCCGGAATCGGCGCCGGTGGACTCCCCGGACTCGCTGCCCGCCTGGTGCGACTGCGGCCAGCACAACCTGTTGCCGGCAGCGGTGCTGGAGTGGATCTCCGACGGCGAGCATCGGGTGGTCATCGACGGGTAGGCCGAGTGTGCCTGGCTGGGTCCTCGAGCGCGTCTGGCTGAATCCTTGAGTACGTCCGGGGCGGCGCCGCGGGCCGTTCGGTGATGCCCCCGGGGGTATCATCCGAGTATGGAAACTGCGAACTCGATCACCGTGCACAGCGACTTCGACACGACCGTGGCGGACGTGCGGGAGGCGCTGCAGGAGCAGGGCTTCGGCGTCATCACCGAGATCGACGTCAAGGAGACGATGGCCACGAAGTTGGACGTCGAGTACGACCACTACCTGATCCTGGGGGCCTGCAATCCGTCGTTGGCGCACCGCGCGATCCAGGCCGACGACACGATCGGCACGCTGCTGCCGTGCAACGTGGTGGTCCGGCAGGTCGGCGGCGACGTTGTCGTGGAAGCCGTCGATCCGCAACTGTTGGTCACCGCCACCGGCCAGGAGTCGCTGGTCCCCATCGCCGACGAAGCCGCCGACCGGTTGGGCAAGGTCCTCCAGAAGTTGTCCGCGGCGTAGCGCCGGGGTTCGGCGGCGACCGGGATCCGGACCCGGACCGAGGACCGGGATCCGGACCCTACATGTCGCGGTAGCGGCGTGCCGCGGCAGCCGCTGCTGCCAGGTCAGCCGCCGTCGCCGGGCTCGGTCCCTGGGACCAGTCTGCGGCGTCTGCGGCGTAGGGCGTCCCGTAGGCGGCGGTGTCGCGCTGGATGCGCCAGCCTTCCGCCAGCGGGCCCAAGTCGAACGTGTCGTAGCCGATCTCGTCGAACAGGGCGGTGACGGTCGCCTTGGCGTCGGGGTCGTCGCCGGCGATCGCCAGCGCGCTGCGATCGTCGGCGCCTGCGGGACGGGCCAGCTCGGCGAGGTGGCGGAAGAAGATGTTGTTGAACGCCTTGACCACGCGGGCCTGCGGCACATGGTCCTGCAACAGTTGCGACGTTGTTGTGGACTCGTCGTCCAGTTCGGCGATCTGGCCGTCACGGCCGGGGTAGTAGTTCATGGTGTCGATGATGAGCTTGCCGCGCAGTTCCTCGACGGGGACTTCGCGGTAGTGGCCCAGGGGGATGGTCACCACGACGACGTCAGCCGCGGCTGCGGCCTCGGCCGGGGTGGCGGAACGGGCGTGCGGGCCCAGTTCGGCGACGAGGTCGGCCAGCGTGTCGGGCCCCCGGCTGTTGCTCATGACCACGTCGTGGCCGGCGGCGATGGCCAGCCGGGCGACGGTGCTGCCGATGTTGCCGCTGCCGATGAAGCCCCAAGTTGTCATGTCCACGCCAACAGCAGCGGCTGCCGCGGCATTCCGGCGGCGGACCTCACCCGTCAACCCGGTCAACCCGGTCAACCCGGTCGAGGCTCCTTCTGCGGCTGCAGTCCGGGCAGCGGCCGAACAGTTCCACTGTGTGGGTGATGTCGGTGAAGCCGTGCTCGGCCCCCACCTCACGGGCCCACCTCTCCACGTCGGCGCCGGAGATCTCCACTGTGCTGCCGCAGTCCACGCACACCAGGTGATGGTGGTGTTCGCCGCTGCAGCGCCGGTAGCGGGTCTCGCCGTCCTCGCCCATGAGCGCATCGACGTCGCCCTGTTCGGCCATGAGCGCCAGTGCCCGGTACACGGTCGCCAGGCCGATGGATTCGCCCTGCTCGGCGAGCAGGGCGTGGACCTGTTGAGCGCTGCGGAAGTCGGGTACGTCCGCCATGAGCCGGCGGATCGCCAGGCGCTGCCGGGTGGCGCGCGGTTCGCGCGTTGTGGCCGGCGGACGCTGCGTCATCGGTGCCGCCCGAAGAGACGGGGAAGGGCTGCGGCGACCAGGAAGACCAGCAGCGCAAGCAGGACGATCATCGGCCCGGACGGCACATCCAGGTAGAACGACTCGACCAGTCCGACGACGGCGGCGAAGAGGCCGATGCCCACCGCTGCGATCGCGGTAGTTGCGAAGGAGCGGGTCATCTGTTGGGCGGCAGCGACGGGGACGATCATGATCGCGGCGACGAGCAACAGTCCGACGGTGCGCATGCCGATGACCACCGTCACCGCCGCCAACACACTCATGAGCAGGCTCATCGCCCGTACCGGGATCCCCTGCACGTGCGCGAGATCCGGGTCCAGCGAGACCACGAACATCTCCCGGCCGAACACGACCAGAACCAGCACCACGGCCGCGGCGGCGGCGGCCAAGATCGCCACATCGGCGGCCGCGACGGTGGCCAGCGATCCGAACAGGTACTGGTTCAGCGACGTCGAGGAGTTCCCCGGCGCCAGGGAGGTGAGCAGCACGCCGCCCGCGATTCCGCCGTAGAAGACCAGGGCCAGTGCGACATCGCCCACGGTGCGGCTGCGGGTGCGGATCAGCTCGACCGCGACGGCCCCGATGACGGCCACGACGAGCGCGGTCACGACGGGTTGGGTGCCGAGCAGGAACGCCAGGCCCACGCCGGTCAGGGCCACGTGGCCCATGCCGTCGCCGAGCAGTGCCAGCCGCCGCTGCACCAGGAACACCCCGATCACCGGTGCCAGTGCACCGACGATGACCGCGGCGAGCAGCGCGCGCTGCATGAAGTCGTAGGACAGCAGGCTCATGGTCCGAATTCCCAGGCGCTGCGGTCCAGGTCGTCGGGGCCGTGGTGGGGATGGGGGTCGCGGAGGCTGCTGGGCGGCGGAGCTGGCCCGTCGTACATGACGCTGGATCGATCCCCATGGCCCAGCACGATGCAGCGGTCCATCAGATGCTGCAGTGACCCCAACTCATGGGTGACCAGGACCACCGTGACGCCGTTGCCCTTCAGCCCGGACAGGATCCGCTCCAGGTTCGCCACGTTCTCCGAGTCGACGCCGGCGGTGGGCTCGTCGAGCAGCAGGACTTCGGCGTTCTTGGCCAAGGCCGACGCGATCATCACGCGGCGCTGCTGGCCGCCGGACAGGTGGTGGAAGGAGTCGCGCCGCCGCTGCCACAGACCGACCCGCTCCAGGCTGCGGCGGATGGTGTCCTTGTTGGTGCGCCGCCAGCGGTGCTGGGGGCTGAAGAGTCCGGCCGCCACGACCTCGGACACCGAGACCGGCACCGCTGAGGACGCCAGCAGATGCTGCGGGACGTAGGCGATGCGGGGCCAGTCGGCGAACTTCGCCGGGGGTGTGCCGAAGATGTGCACCTCACCGGCGGAGGGGGGCAGCAGCCCCAGCATCACACGGAGCAGTGTGCTCTTCCCGGAACCGTTGCCGCCCAGGAGAGCGAGGAACTGGCCGCTGGGGACGTCCAGGTCGATGCCCTGCAGGACCGGCTCGCCGCCCAGCACCACCTCGCCGTCGCGGATTCGGAACGGCGGGGCGTGAGCGTCGGGGCTCACGGGCACGGCTGGCCCGACTTGACGGTGTCGAGGTTGGTGCGCATGACGGAGAGGTAGTCGTCGCTGCTGCCCTCGGCCAGGCCCTCCAACGGGTCGAGCACCGCGGTCTGCGCGCCGGTCTCCGCCGCGACGGTCTCGGCGACCTTGGGGTCGACGAGGGTCTCGTAGTAGATGGTCCGGACATCGTTGGCCCGCACGAAGTCGGTGATCTCGGCAAGTTGGCCCGGGGTCGGTTCCGATTCCGGCGACAGTCCGCTGATGCCGACCTGGGTCAGGTCGTAGCGGTCGGCCAGGTAGCCGAATGCCTCGTGGCTGACGACGAGGTCGCGGCTGCTGCACTCGGCGGTACCGTCGCGCCATTCGCCGTCCAACAACTGCAAGTCGGCATCCAACGATTCGGCGTTCGCGCGGAACCCGGCCGCCGCTTCCGGGTCGATGGTCGCCAAACGGTCGGCGATTGCGTCGGCGATGACGACCATGTTGGTGGGGTCCAGCCACACGTGGGGGTCGGAGTCCCTCAGGGGCACGTCTGCGCTGACGTCGATCGCACGGTCGGAGGCTTGGGCGGCCACGGCCTCGTCCACCGCTGGCTGGAATCCCTTGATGTAGACCACCAGGTCCGCCTCGGCCACCTCGGCGACCTGCTGGGGCGTCAACTCCACGTCGTGGGGCTCAGCTCCCGGCGGGGTGAGCGAGTCCACCGTCACGGCATCACCGCCGACGCGCTCTGCCGCGAACTGCAGCGGGTAGAAGGCGGCGAGCACCGAGACCTCGCCGTCTGTGTCACCGCTGTCGGTCGTGCAGCCGGTGAGCGCCAGACAACCGATTGCCATTCCGGCGATTCCGGCGCGGATGGCGCTGCGGCGGGATGGCCCGATGCGCTTGACGAAGCTCCTGTAGTCCACGCTGTCGAGGATACCCGACCTGAGAATGGTTATCATTTGCAGGTGACTGGTGGGTGGGCCGGGTCCGACTGCGCGCACCGGCGGTTGCCGTGACGGACGGAAGCGGCGGGGAACGAGTCCACCCGCCGCTTCCGGGTCTGTCCGTCTGATTCAGCCGACGGTCAGTATTCGGTGACCTCGTGGGCCGCCGCGGAGATTGTGCCGCTCTGGTTGACGGCGATCTTCTTCGGTTCTGCCGGCGGCTTGGTCACTCCGGTCACGCGCACCTTGAGCACACCCTTGTCGTAGTCGGCCGACACCGCATCGGCTCCGATTCCCTCCGGGAGGACGAAGTCGCGGCGGAACGATCCGTAGCGGAACTCCCGCACCAGCACCTTGTGGTCCTCGGAGGATTCTTCCCGCGTCGAGCTGCGCTCGCCGCTGATCGTCAGCCGGCCTTCGTGCACCTCGATGTCGATGTCGTCGGACTCCAGTCCGGGAAGCTCCAGCGAGATGACCACGTCGCCGTTCTCGGAGACCATGTCGATGGCCGGCACCCAGCCCTGCGTGCGGCCTTGGCCGCTCCAAGAGCGACGCACGATCTCATCGAAGTCGTCGTCAAGCCGAGCCAGAACCGTGAAGGGATCCCACCTGCGTACTGACATTTGCTGCTCCTTTCGATGTCTCTTCCTCAGGTCCGAGGATTAGCACTCGTCCCTATAGAGTGCTAACGACCTTTCGGTGTCGACTATTCCGCTCGGTCCCTCTGGGATGTCCGGCGTGTTCGTCCCCGTGAGGCTGCTGGTGGCGGGGATTCCGTGTTGCCGGGGGGCCTGGGTCCCGACCCTGCCGCTGAATCCGTGCGCAAACGGCCACTTCCAGGGGTTGCTGTTCAAAGGCGGCCATATCTGGCCGCCTTTGAACACTCTCCTGGCGCGATGGCCGCCGCGGCACAGAATGTCGGCCGCCGCCGGGATGCAGGCCGTCGTGGTTCAGCTATCTGGGCGGCCACGGGTCGAGCAACCGCTCAAGAACCGCTCAGCCGGCCGACTCCCACTCCAGGAACCAGGCCGCGTAGTGGCGGGGCCACGTTCCTTCCGGCTGTTCCGCGGTGTACTTCTCATCCGCCCGCTTCAACCAGTCTTCGACCTGGTCCACCGACGGCTTCGATTCGAGGATCTCCAGCAGTTGGTAGTACATCCACTCGGCGTACCACCGCGGCCAGTTCACGTTGGGGCCGCCGTAGACGGCGTGGTGCGAGTGGGCCGCCGCCACCATGAGGTGGCGCAGGTCGTCGTATCGGGCGTCATCCATAGACCGGACATTACGCTTCCGGTCGCTGCATGGCAGTCCGTCGCACGGCTCACGGTGATCCCGAGGTCCACGGTGGAATAGGAGTCGGGCCGCATGGAGCACGGAGCCGGTCGGCGGCCCGCCGGTGCAGAAGGAAGCGGTTCGCCGACGTGATGCCTACATGCGCCCCATGGCCTTGAGCACCGTGACACCGGCCAGCGCGCCGGTGACCAGGACCCGAGCCAGACGGGAGCCGGGGGTGAGCACGGGCCATGCCAATGCGGACAGCCATGCGACGAACAAGGTGACGATGCCGAGCAAGATGGCACCGGCCCATGCCCAGGGTCCCGACGCCAGCAGGCCGAAGAATAGGAACACGGCGAGGAGCACCGGTACCAGCCAGCGGGGCGAGCGGTGCAGCATCAGCAGCCAGGGCGCGCTGGCACGCTCGAGGCTGGGCCGGAAGCCGGTCCGCCGCTGTTGACCCTGCGGTGCGCTTCCGCCGCGCCGCTGGCCGCCGCCCGAGGGTGGGCGTGCCGACTGCTGACGGGGCGGATTGTTGCGGCGGGACTTGTTCGACACGTGCTTCCTCTTCGTGTGGGCGGCGCTGCGCGGCTCAATGGTGCGCCGTCACCGCGGTCAGCGCCAAACCGACCGCACGTACCGGCTGCAACCGCGGCTGAAGGGCCTTGCGCCACGACCGGAATGCGGGCAGGACGAGGGGCGTGAGGTAGGTCCGGCCGCCGGGCCGGCGCAGCTATGGGCTCAGCAGATGACGAACGCCGACTGTCGGCTGTTGTTGCCCTCGTTGCTCTCGTCGACCTGGTTCAGGTCGTCCACCATCGCGGTGTGGGTGTCCCCGCATTTCAGCCCCCGCAGGCTGCGGGTCTGCGAAGCGCCCGCAGCCAGCCCGGCGAAGGTTTCGGTGAGGCCGCCGGCATTCACCCGGAAGGCTCCGGCGTCACCGGCGCCGATGTTGTCGACCGTCAGCTTGGCAAAGGTGAATTCGGTGATCACCAGATCCGGCTTGGCGGCGGGCGGGTCTTCGTTCGTCGGCGGGTCCTGGGCCGGTGGCTCTGCGGTGGGTGGATCGGTGGGTGGCTGGACGACCGGAGGCTGGGTGGTGATCGGCGGCCTGGTCGTGATCGGCGGCTTCGGCGCGGGGACGGTCGGCGTGATCGTGTCGAGCCGGTACCGGACCTGTGCCCGGTCACCGTCGCCGCGGCGCCCGCCATAGCGGTTGCCGCCCACGACGGTTCGCTCCAGCGTGCTGCCCGGCACGTAGCCCACGGCGATGTCGCGCCGCTGCCCGTAGCGGTTGATGTCGCCGTGGTCGTCGTTGCCGTACACACGGTCGTCCTCCATCAGCTGGAACCACACCGGCAGCGCCGCGCCCGGTGCGGCGGCGGGGCGGAAGTCCCGGGCACGCCACGTGCGCTTGTTGTCCTCCAGCCAGCGGCTGATCCGATCGTCGGAGTAGATCGTGCGTCCGTTGACGCGGACCTGCAATCCGCAGAGCTTCCAGCCCCCGGCGAGGCGGTCCCGCGACTTCTCGATCTGGATGCGGCTGATATCGGCTAGGGAGAGGCCCTTGCGGGCGGCGGAATCGATCGGGGCGCTGTAGGTGTCGCGGTCGCCGCGCTCGAAGTCGTCGTAGAGCCGCTTGTCCAGCTTGAACCGCTGGGAACGGTTGATCCGGAGGTAGACGTTGTCGTCGGTTCCGGCGAAGCGGGCGTCGCACGTCTTGACCGTCGCCTCGAGGCGCTCCACCGGCTGGCTGTACACCCTGTCGGCGGGCAACCCCTTGATGAAGGTGAACGGGTGGTTGGGCCTGCGGAAGGAGAACCGGTCCTTGCCGTGGATCACCGCCGAGTGGAAGGGCTGGCCCGCGATCCGTGCGCGGACATACATATCGGCCTTGTCCGGCCCCGGGTCTCCCAGACCCTTTCCCCGCATGTCCAGGATCTGCAGGCGCACCAGCCGAGTGGTGCGCTGCAGCTCCTGCGACGAGGGCACGGGACCGACTTCGCCGACCGGGTCGGGGTCGGCCATGCGCCGGATGGCTTGCTCGAACTTCTTCCGGAAGACAGTCTTGCCGCGGCGCAGCAGTCCGCCGCTTTGGAAGTAGCGCTTGATCGCCAGCGTCAGGTCGGTCAGGCTGCCGCCCGGTCCGCGGTTGCCGCTGCCGATCGGCTCGCCCTGGCCCTGCCAATGGCCGCTGTACAGCGAGATCAGGAAGGAACCTTCAACGTCGTGGCGCAACTGCGAGCGATTGGCGGCGTAGCGCTGTGCGCGGCGCCAGAAGGCGTCATCGTCGACCCAGGAGCGGACAGCGCGGATCCACTGCCGGGTGGCGAAGTACGCCGTCACCGCGGAGTCGGGATACAGCGGTCTGCCGGGCCAGTCCTTGGCCATCGCGTCCTCGAGGGAGCGGTTGCCGTCGGTGTTCCATTCACCGTGGCCCCGATCGTGCCCCGCGGTGCCGCCGGCGTACAGGCTCACCGAGTTCCGTGTGGCCGCGGGCACGTCGAACCAGGTGGGGTGTGACCCGAAGCCTCGGGCGGCCCATCCCGGACCTTCGCCACCGGCGACTGCCGGATCACCGGGCTCGATCCAGTTGGTGTGGGTGTAGAAGTCCTGCACCTGGTGGATGCTCGTTCCGAGGACGGTCAGCAGCAGCAGCGGGTCGTTGGCGTCGCGGGCCCGGCGGGCCAGACTCGATACCGACCGTTGGAGCCGCTCCCACTCGGCGGTCACACCCGCGGTGTCGGAAAGCGTCTTGGTGGTGCTGTCGAAGTGGCTGGCGTTGGCGGCGTCGATGACGCTCTGGCGCCAATTCTCCGTCAACGGGACCACCGACAGCAGTCGCTTCCACCAGGCCGCATGTCCCGACGCCGGGTTCTTCTTGGCCTGTTCGTACAGGTCCACGAACCAGTTGTTGACCTGGGCCACCGACTGGGCGTGCGACCCGAAACCCTCGTCCGCCAGCGCGGCCTCGGTGAACTCCGCATGGGGTCCGGTGTCGTACGCGCGGGCCGGTGAGGCCGTGGCAATGAGGGAGTAGACCACCATCAGCACCACGAAGGGAACCGCAAGCCCACGAGCCAGAGCGACGGTGCCACGAGCGGCCGTGAACCGAGCAGTCGAAAACCGAGCAGTCGTGAACCGAGCAGCCATGCTGAGAGCCGAACACACCTGCTGTCGCCGTAGCAACCGCATGTCTGCCCCAAGGTGGCCCCAAATTGCGCCCGACACGCCGCATCTGGGGGCCATTTTGGGGCAGGTGGGTGTGCGGAAGCGGCTACGGCCTGCGGTGTTGGCCTGCGGTGTTGGCGTGCGGCGTGCGGCGTGCGGCGTGCGGCGTGCGGCGTGCGGCAGTATCGGGTTGTGATTGTTGTGATGCGCCATCAGGGCGGTGCTGACGTGGAGTCGCTGCTGGTGGAGGCCGCCGGGGTACTGGCGTCGCGGCCCGGTTGCCTTCGGGTGGATGTCGGTCGTTCCCCGGACGATCCCCTGCAGTGGCAGCTGCTGTCGGAATGGGCTGATGCGGGGTCGATGCGGCATGGGTTGGGTTCCTTTGAGGCCAAGGTCGCTCTCGGTGGATTGCAGGGCAGCGCAGTGGCCGGTGGGGGAGTCTTCGAAGTGCTCCAGCGCTTCGAGGGCGGGTCACGGATCCAGCGGACTACCGACCGCGCCGAGGATGCCGACCAGGCCGGTCCATTGCGCTGACCGACCGCGCCGAGGATGCCGACCAGGCCGGGCCGTTGCGCTGACCCTGTTGCGCTGACCGAGGCTGCCGACCGCTCGGCCGGCGGGATCCGGCCGCGCGCCGGGATGGGTACCCTGGAAGCACGCCCGGCGCAGCCCGTGGCGCCGCCGACAACCAGCCGGAGTGGAGTTCACGTGGCCGACCGAGTCGATGCTGTAGTCAACCTTGCCAAGCGCAGGGGTTTCGTCTATGCCTCCTCCGAGATCTACGGCGGCACAAGGTCCGCCTGGGACTACGGTCCGCTCGGGGTGGAGCTGAAGGAGAACATCCGCCGGCAGTGGTGGCAGGCGATGGTGCGCCGCCGCGGCGACATAGTGGGTCTCGACTCCTCGATCATCCTCGCCACGCCCGTCTGGGTCGCCTCCGGCCACGTCGATGCTTTCGTCGATCCGCTGACCGAGTGCAAGAAGTGCCACCACCGTTTCCGCGCCGACACCCTGTTGGAGGCGTTCGAGGAGAAGAAGGGCCGGGCGCCGGCCGGGCTGTCCGAAATCGCCTGCCCCAACTGCGGCACCAAGGGGGAGTTCACCGAACCCCGCGACTTCAACGGACTGCTGCGCACCTCCATCGGCCCGGTCGAGGACGAAGGGTCGATGCATTTCCTGCGCCCGGAGACGGCGCAGGGGATCTTCGTCAACTACGCCAACGTCGCCACCACGGCGCGGCTGAAACCGCCGTTCGGGATCGCCCAGACCGGCAAGTCGTTCCGCAACGAGATCACCCCGGGCAACTTCATCTTCCGCACCCGCGAATTCGAGCAGATGGAGATGGAGTTCTTCGTCGAGCCCGGCACCGATGAGGACTGGCACGAGTACTGGATCAACGAACGCATGGCCTGGTACACCGACCTCGGCCTGAACCCCGACAACCTGCGGCTCTTCGAGCACCCCAAGGACAAGTTGTCCCACTACTCCAAGCGCACCGTCGACATCGAATACCGCTTCGAGTTCGCCGGCAGCACCTGGGCGGAGCTGGAGGGGATCGCCAACCGCACCGACTTCGACCTGCGGACCCACAGCGAACAGTCCGGGGAGGACCTGTCGTACTTCGACCAGGCCAAGGGGGAGCGGTGGATCCCCTATGTGATCGAACCGGCGGCCGGGCTCACCCGGGCGGTGCTGGCGTTCCTGCTCGACGCCTACTCCGAGGACGAGGCCCCCAACACCAAAGGCGGCGTCGACAAGCGCACGGTGCTTCGGTTCGACCCGCGGCTGGCTCCGATGAAGGTGGCGGTGCTGCCGTTGTCACGCAACCCGAAGCTGTCGCCGAAGGCGCGCGACCTCGCCGACGCCCTGCGCAGGAGGTGGAACGTCGACTTCGATGACGCTGGTGCGATCGGCCGGCGCTACCGGCGCCAGGACGAGATCGGCACACCGTACTGCGTCACCGTGGACTTCGACACCCTCGACGACGACGCCGTGACGGTGCGGGACCGCGATTCCATGGCCCAAGAACGAATCGGGATCAGCGCCGTCGAGGACTGGCTGGCCGAGCGGCTGCCCTGAGGCTTGCCATGCGCGGCTACGAGCATCCCATCTTCTCGCGGGTCTACCGGCTCATCGACTGGGTCGGTGAGCACGCCGGGCAGGGCGAGCATCGCGCCCGCGCGTTGCGACAGGCCAGGGGCCGGCTGCTGATCGTCGGGCTGGGCCCCGGCCACGATCTGGAGCACGTGCCGCCGCAAGTCACGTCGGTGGTGGCCGTGGAACCCAGCGGGGCCATGCGTCACGCCGCCCAGACCCGGGTGGAGCACCTACGTGCCCGCGGGGTGGACGTCGAGGTCATCGAGGCGATAGCCGAGGAGTTGCCGCTGGCCGACGACTCAGTCGACTCGGTCCTGTTCGCCCATGTCCTGTGCTCGGTCCGCGACGTCGCAGCGGCACTGCGCGAGACCATCCGCGTCGCCAGACCGGGCGCCTCGATCGGGATCCTGGAGCATGTGGCGGCCGATGACGGGACCTGGACCCGGCGGCTGCAGCGCGCCGCAGCCCCGGTGTGGCCTCACATCGCGGGCGGCTGCCACCCCGACCGAGATACCCGCTCGTCGCTCGCCGAGGCGGGGTTCGACGTGGCCGGCCTGGACGACATGACGATGGAAGCGATCCCCGTCGTGGCGCCGATGATCATCGGCACAGCCGTCCGGGCGAACTGACGCCGGTTGGGGCGGTCCCCTGCCGCGCGCATCGGGGGTTGGGCCGACAGCGGTTGGATCAGGCGGATTTGGCGGTCTTCTTCGCCGACCCGGTGCGCGCCCGTTTGCCGGTTGCCTTCGCGGGCGCCTTGCGGCCGGTGGCCTTCTTCTCGGTCCCGCCCGCGGCGGACTTCTTGGCCGGCGACTTGCGGGCGGCCGACTGCGAGCTCTGGCCGGCCGCTCGGGTGGTTGCCTTCTTCGCCGTGCTGCGTTTGCGGGGTGACGCGGCCGACTTGGCGGCGGCGCGGCGGGAGGAGGCCTGGGCGGGGACCGACCCCGGTCTGTTCGTCTCCGCGACCGACGCCCGCAGCGCCGACATCAAGTCAACGACCTGGCTGGGCCCGCCCGCGACGTCGCCGTCGGCTGTCACCGGCACCGATTCGCCCCCGGACAGCTTCTCCTCGATCAGCGCCAGGATGGCTTCACGGTAGTCGTCGGTGTACTGATCCGGTTCGAAGTCGGCGCTC
>JAQAZZ010000183.1:0-3663 GCA_032127075.1 Micrococcales bacterium
CACCGCTTTCGCCAACGGCAAGGTGTTCCAGGCCGGTGACTACATCTTCCGGATCCGGGACGAGGTCAGCGTGCCGGTGTCCTTCACCGCCGGCGTCGGCGGCTCGGGCCTGTTCAGCGGCAGCCTGCAGGCACTCGAGGTCCAGTACCACGCCACCCAGAGCCCTGTGGCGGGTGTGTCGGTGAAGACGACTCCATACGTGAACAGCTACAAGGGCACCGCGTCCACCAACGAGACCCAGGTATGCGACGTGATTCCGGTCGGGCCGACGACCAAGGAAGAGTGCAAGGACGGCGCCTGGGAGGCAGCCGGCTTCCGCAACCAAGGCCAGTGCGTGTCGTTCTTCGTGGCCAATGAGAAGGCCGACAAGGCCACCGTCTGATGACAGCGTGACGCGATCCCGAACAGGGGCGGATCCGTAGGGGATCCGCCCCTGTTCTGCTGTCCGGCTCCGCCCCCGCACCCCCTTTCCCTGCCCCAATCTGGCCCCGAATTGCTGCCGACACGCCGCCTCCCGGGGCCACTTTGGGGCAGATGGGGGTTGTGCCCTGCTCGGGGTGGATGGACTCGGACTGCCGCTGGCGCGTGAACGGGCGAGTGGAACCGAGGGGATGCCCGCGGGTGGATCTGCCGGAATGCGGGCTGGTGGAACTGAGGGGATGCCCGCAGGTGGATCTGCCGGAAAACAGGCTGGTGGAACTGCTGGCACGCGGGCTGGTGGGCGGACGCCGGTGGACGGGCGGCTGAACGGGCTGACGCGCGGGCGCCTAGGCTCTGAGGGTTGGGACGGGCGGTTCGATCCCGTCAAGCGAGGGCTGGGAGGGTCCAATGGCGACAGTGGCGGTAATCGGTGCAGGGCTGATGGGATCGGGCATCGCCCAGGTCGCCGCGCAGGCCGGGTACGACGTACGACTGCGCGACGTCAGCGATGAGGCGGTCCAGCGGGGCATCGCCGGTATCCGCAAGTCGTTGGACCGCTTCGTCGCCAAGGACAAGATCAGCCAGGCTGATGCCGATGCCGCCCTGGCGCGCATCACGGGGACGACCTCTCTGGAAGAAGCCGCCGCGGGTGTCGACATCGTTGTTGAGGCCATTTTCGAGAGCCTTGAAATCAAGACCGAACTCTTCGCCGAGTTGGATAAGCACGCCCCCGCTGACGCGGTGCTGGCCACCAACACTTCGGCGATCCCGATCACCCGCATCGCCGCGGCGACGTCACGGCCGGAAAGTGTGGTGGGGACCCACTTCTTCTCGCCCGTTCCCATGATGAAGCTGTGCGAACTTGTGCGCGGCTACAAGACCAGCGACGAGACGCTGCAGCGCGCGCGGGACTTTGCCGAGGGGATCGGCAAGACCTGCATCGTGGTCAACCGGGATGTCGCCGGCTTCGTGACGACCCGGCTTATCTCGGCGCTGGCGATGGAGGCGGCCAAACTCGTGGAGAGCGGAGTTGCCTCTGCCGAGGACGTGGATGTCGCCTGCCGATTGGGCTTCGGCCACGCGATGGGTCCGCTGCAGACCGCCGACCTCACCGGAGTGGACATCCTCACCAACGCTTCGCAGAACATCTACAACGACACCCAGGACGAGAAGTTCTCCCCGCCGGAACTGCTTCAGCGCATGGTGGTGGCCGGCGACCTGGGCCGCAAGAGCGGCAAGGGCTTCTACGACTACGAGTAGCCGGGGCTTGTGCGGCGTCCAACAACGGGCGCCACGGGGCGCGTGCGGCTGCGGTCGGCGGCCGGGGTTTGTGCGGCGTCCACAACAGGTGCCACGGGCGCGTGAGGCTGCGGTCCGGGCCGCCGCCGTTGCGGTCGCGAATCGGCCTCTGCCCCGGATCACAGCCGGAGGCCGGCCCATCCCCCTGGCTGCCGCTCACCCGGCCGGCGTCACTCCCAACCCGACAGCACGACCTTGCCGATGGTGCGCCCGGACTCGATCTGCTCGTGGGCGCGGATCAGGTTCGCGGCGTTGATGGGTCCGTAGTTGGTGCCCAGCGTGGTGCGGATCCGGCCCTCGTCCACCAGCTGTCCGACCCGACCGAGCAGTTCGTGCTGCCGAACAACGTCGGGGGTGGTGAACATCGACCGGGTGAACATGAACTCCCAGTGCAGGCTGAGGCTCTTGCGCTTCATCGCGGCGATGTCCAACGGCTCGGCGGGATCATCGATCAGCCCGAACGCTCCCTGTGGGGCGAGTGCTGCGACAGCGTCGGCGAAGTGCTGATCGCTGTGGGTGAGGCTGGCGACGTGGGTGACTTCCTCGATGCCCGCATCGGGGAGTCCCTGCGCGATCCCGGTGGTGTGGTCGACCACGGCGTCCGCACCGAGTGACAGCACCCAGTCGCGGCTGTCGGGCCGGGACGCGGTGCCGATCACGGCGGCTCCCGCTACCTGCTTGGCCAGTTGTACCGCGATGGAGCCGACGCCACCGGCGGCGCCGATGATCAGCACGCGGGATTCGGCGTCGACGTGCAGCCGGTCGAACAGCAACTCCCAGGCGGTGATGGCCGTCAACGGCAGCGCGGCAGCCTCAGCAAAGCCGAGGGAGGCGGGCCTGTGCCCGACGATTCGCTCATCGACCACTTGGAGTTGGGCGTTGGAGCCCTGCCGGGTGAGGTCGCCGGCGTAGTAGACGGTGTCACCGGGGGAGAAGAGTTCAACATCGCTGCCCACGCCGACCACGGTCCCGGCCGCGTCCCATCCCAGGATCTGGGTTGATCCCGGGCTCATGCGGCGTCGCACTTTCGTGTCCACCGGGTTCACTGACACCGCCTCGACCGCTACCAGCAGATCGCGGGGCCCGGGCTGCGGGTCTGGGGCTTCGGCGTCGATCAGGCAGTCGGCGGCTTCGGGCGATCCGGTCACGCGTGATTCGACGACTCGCATGGCCCCACCCTGGCACACACGCCCGCTCGGCTGTGGCAACCCTCGGGGCTGTTGGCAACCGTTCGGGCTGTGAAAAGTGCCTCGCGAGCCTCGGATCACAGCCGAAACGGTTGCCAACAGCCCGAACGGTTGCGAAGGACCTCGGTGATCACCGCCGAGGGGCCGCACTATCCTAGACGCGGGTGGGCATAAGCGACCGCCCCAGCCGCGGCCAGCCGCAATCTCCCGGCCGCGGTCCTGTCAGCCCGAGTGCGGAGGTAGCCGGATGTCCACCACAGCAGGCGACAGCGAGGGCGTCCAGCGCCGCCCCAAGGACCGTCCCTGGATGATGCGCACCTACGCGGGGCACTCCTCGGCGACGGAGTCCAACAAGCTCTATCGCCGCAACCTCGCCAAGGGCCAGACCGGCCTGTCGGTGGCTTTCGACCTTCCCACCCAGACCGGCTACGACCCTGATAGCGAACTCGCCCGCGGCGAAGTCGGCAAGGTCGGCGTGCCCGTTTCGCACATCGGCGACATGCGGGCGCTGTTCGCCGACATCCCGCTGGGCGAGATGAACACATCCATGACCATCAACGCCACCGCCATGTGGTTGCTGGCGCTGTACCAAAGCGTCGCCGAGGAGCAGGGCGCGAAACCCGAACAGCTGCAGGGCACCACCCAGAACGACATCATCAAGGAGTACCTGTCGCGGGGAACCTATGTGTTCCCACCGGGACCGAGCCTGCGGCTGATCACCGACATGATCGCCTACACGGTGAACAACGTTCCGAAG
>JAQAZZ010000184.1:0-4918 GCA_032127075.1 Micrococcales bacterium
ATCACGATCTGGGCGTTCTTGCCGCCCATCTCCAGGGAGAGCCGCTTGTGCATCCGGCCGCAGGTCTCGCCGATGAACGACCCTGTCGCGGTGGACCCGGTGAAGGAAATGACCGGGACGTCCGGGTGCTCCACCAGCGCCTTGCCGGCCGTGGCGCCGCGCCCGTGCACCAGCTGGATCACTTCCGGGGGCAGCCCGGCCTCCAGCAGCAGCTCCACCAACCGGTGCGAGGTGTGCGGCACATCTTCCGATGGCTTGAGGATGACCGCGTTTCCGCAGACGAGCGCCGGGAACATCTTCCAGGTCGGGATGGCAAGCGGGAAGTTGAACGGCGTGATCAGCCCCGCCACACCAATCGGCCGGCGGAAGCTCATCGCCCATTTGTCCCGAAGTTCAGAGGGCACCGTGTGCCCGAAGAGGCGGCGGCCTTCGGTCGCGGCGTAGTAGGCCGTGTCGATCCCCTCCTGCACATCACCCCGTGTTTCCGCGAGCACCTTCCCCATTTCGCGGGTCATGCCGTCCGCGAGTTCTTCCTTGTGGGTCGACATGAGGTCGCCGAGTCAGCGCAGGACATCGCCCCGGGCCGGGGCCGGCGTGCGGCGCCAGATCTCGAAGCCCCGTTGCGCAGACCGCACAGCCGCCTTGATATCCGCCGGCCCCGAGTCGGGGAATCGGCCAATCAGGTCGCGCGTGTCGGCCGGGTTGCGGTTTTCGAACCAGGTTCCGGTGGTCGGGGTGACCCACTTGCCGTCAATGAAGTTCTTAAAGGTCTTTGGCATCATGCTTTCGAAAGTTCAGAGTGAATGGAGATTGCTGCTACTCACACATCCAGGGGAGCGCAGTCGCCACGTAGCCCAGTCGCGGCAGCAGGACGCTGGCCACGAGAGCGAGCCCGCCGAGAAAGACACCGAGTCCGGCGAGGTGGGCCCATCCCTGCCGGCGCTTCCAGCTGATGATCATGGTCCAGCTGCCCGCGATGACCACCATCGTCGCGGCACCGAGGTACAGCATCAGGCCGAGGCCGCACCGATGCGCATACGGCCACTGCAGGACCGCGGCGGTCAGCAGGAGGCCGAGTCCGGCGCGGATCCAGGTGGTCAGGGCAGCGCGCTTGCCCACCGCCCCGCCACCCACGGGGGCCTGAACTGCTCCTCCCCCGCCCCGCTGCGCCGGGGCCGAGGGCGGTGCCGGTGACGTCGCGGTCTTCGCCATCACCTTGTCGATGGCGGCCAGTTCCTTGTCCCAGTCCCGGGGTTGGTCGCTCACGAGGACTCCCGCGTCAGGCCGTATCGCTCGATCTTCTTGTACAGATTCGACCGGGGCATGTCGAGTGCCCGGGCCGTTTCGGAAACATTCCAGTCATGCTGCCGCAGCTTCCCCTCCAGGAACACCCGCTCGGCTTCCATCTTGAACGTCTCGAAGGTGGGCGCCGAAAAGGGATTGTCCGTCCCACCCGCAACCACCGTCGACCCCGCGTCCGTGCTGCCGGCAAGGATGCGATCAACGTCGGCGGCGGTCACCGACGTCCCCGAGGCAAGGATCATCAGCCGCTCGACGGCGTTCCGCAACTCGCGCACGTTGCCCGGCCAGGCCCGGCGCTGGAGGCGTTCCACCGCCGAGGCGTCGAAGAGGCGCGCGGGCACTCCGGCCGCGGCGGCGATGGCGGAGGCGAAGTGGGCCACCAGTTCCGGGATGTCGGCGGCGCGCTCCCGCAGGGGCGGCACGACGATGGGGACGACATTGAGGCGGTACAGCAGGTCCTCACGAAACCGGCCAGCCGCGATTTCGGCCTCGAGATCCTTGTTGGTAGCCGCCAGGACCCGCACATCGACGCGGAGTGACTTGGTGCCGCCCACGCGGGTGATTTCTCCCTCCTGCAGCGCGCGAAGCATCTTGGCCTGCGCCGACAGCGAGAGGTCCCCGATCTCGTCGAGGAACAGCGTCCCCCCGTCGGCCAGTTCGAACTTCCCCGATCGATCGGCAAACGCGCCGGTGAATGACCCCTTCATGTGTCCGAAGAGTTCGCTCTCGATCAACTCGCTCGGAATCGCGGCGCAGTTGACCTCGATGAACGGCCCCTGCTTCCGCGGACTCGCCGCATGGATGGCACGGGCCACCAACTCCTTGCCGCTGCCATTCTCGCCGGTGATCAGCACCCGGGCCGGCGTCGGACCCACCTTGTCGATCAGTGCCCGCACCGCGCGCAGCGCGGGGCTGGTTCCGACCATGGCGTGGGCCTCGTCCACCGCCTTCTTGAACCGCTGGTTCTCGTTGGTCAGCACCACCAGGTTCAGCGCATTCCGCACCGTGACCAGCAACCGGTCGCTGTCGAGCGGCTTTTCGAGGAAATCGAACGCGCCCCGCTGGGTGGCCTCCACCGCTGTGGCGATGGTACCGTGCCCGGAAATCATCACCACGGTGGCGGTCGGGTCGAGTTCGCGAAGGCGGGAGAGCGTGTCCAGCCCGTCCAGCCCGGCCATCTTGACGTCGAGAAAGACGAGGTGGGGACGGAACTCCGGATAGAGCGTGAGCCCTTCACCGCCGGAGCCGGCCACGCGGACTTCATGTCCCTCGTAGGCCAGGACCTGCTTCAGGGCGTCGCGGACGCCCGCTTCGTCGTCGATAACGAGAATTCGATGCGCAGTCATGGTTGTCGACTCGAAGGATACAACGTCACGCCGTTCGGATGCACCCGCACCCGACCGATCCCTGCCGGTATCGCGATCGAGAGGACGCTGTCCCGCTTGTCGCCGGCCAGGAGGCCGACGATGCGCGGCACCATCTCTCGGGGAAAATCGAAGTCACGCACCTGGAAGGCGTCGAGCCGCCACTCCGCGCGGCCGGGGCCGGTGACCTGAACCGGACCCGCGCCCGAGACCGGCTCCCGGTCGTTCAGTGCGCCGGCCAACGGCCCCAGCACATCCCGCGGCAGTCCCGCCGTCCGGATCTTCCCGCTCACCGCGATGCGGCCCTCGCCGAGTGTCACCTCCAGCGAATCGAGCTCCCGGCGAACCTGCTGGTCGAGGCCAGCGCCGACCAGCGACGCCATCTCCGCCGCGGTGAGGGTCACCGAATCGGCGCCCCAGCCGTTCAGGCTGTCGATCTTGTTCGTCGCCCGCTGAATCGCCGACTCGCCCGGCCGGCCAGCGGTCCCGGTCGCGGTGGCCGGAGGACGGTCGGTCAGCCGATGCCAGTACGGCGCAATCCGGTCCCGTTCCTTCCAACCGAAGTAGACCAGCGCTGCAACGAGCAGAAGTCCAAGCAGGCGAAACGGCAGAGAGAGACACCCGAGCATTCAGGCGCCCTCGGAGGCAGGTGCGATCGGCAGGAGGCTGCCGCGGCGATACCCGCGCGCATCGAGTTCCGCATCGGCGAATCCCAAGGCGCGAAGCCGATCGGCCACCTCCACCCACCGCGCTTCGACGAGCGGCCGCTCGGTCGCCAGCACTTCCACCCGCGCCCGGTCACCCAGGTGCCGCACGCGGAGATCGCCCACAACCCCGCATTCGCGAATCACCGCCTCGGCGTGCTCCACCTGCCGCAACCGCTCGGCGGTGACAGGGAGGCCGTACCGGATGCGGCTGGAGAGGCAGGGCGCCGCAGGTGCGTCCCAGGTCGGCAGGCCGATCTGGAGTGCCGCGTCCCGCACATCGGCTTTGGTCCAGCCGAGTTGCACAAAGGGAGAATGCACATGCCGGGCGGCGCCGGCGGCCGCACCGGGACGGTGCTCCGTGAGGTCGTCGGCGTTCGTGCCGTCGAGCAGAAACTCGAACCCCCGATCGGCCGCCACCGCACCGAGCACGCGCCAGAGTTCCGACTTGCAGAAGAAGCAGCGATTGAGCGGATTGGCGATGTAGTCGGGATCCGCCAGTTCGCTGGTGTGCACTTCGAGCAGCGGCACCTGGAACCGGGCGGCCAGGTCGACTGCCGTCCTCCATTGCACTTCAGGGTAGGAAGCGCTCCGGCCGATCACGGCGACGAACCGCGAAGGGCCGAGCACCCGGGCGCCGACGACCGCGAGCACAGCGGAATCGACGCCACCGGAATACCCCAGTACCGCGCCCGAGAGGGCACCCAGATATGACTCGAGTCGCTCAATATCCGCCATCGGGGAAAAGTAGCGGATATCTTACCAGCATGCCTGCGCCCATTCCCCTCCACGAACTCACCTTCCGGGCCACCAAGGCGGGGGGGCCGGGAGGCCAGCATGTGAATACTTCGTCCACCAGGGTGGAGCTCTGGTGGAATCCGCACACCTCTCCCAGCCTGACCGAACTGGAGCGGGCGCGCCTCGTCTCCGTGCTGGGCCACCGGATCGATGGGGATGGGTGGCTCCGGCTGGTCTCCGCCGGGACGAGAAGCCAGCTCAAGAATCGGGACGCGGTCACGAAGCGCCTGCAGAAGCTGGTTGCGGAGGCGCTGGTCCCGCCCAAGCCGCGCCGCAAGACACGGCCTCCTCGCTCGGCCGCGGAGAACCGCCTCAAAGCAAAGAAACGGCGCTCCGCCACGAAGGCGAAGCGCCGCACTCCCCCCCTCAGGGACGACTAGGTCCCTGGAGGCAGTCCTTCCCAGCCTGTTACGGCTGTGGCGGTGGCTCCTTGCCCTTCGCGAAGTCACCCGCGGTGATGACCGTGAACTTCGAGGGGCTGACAAAGGCGCGGAAGCCGTCGCTCACCTGCGCCGGAGTAAGGGCGCCGATCACCTGGTCGAGCTTGGCCTCCCACTCCATGGTCCGGCCCAGGTACAGGCCGTCCGCCAGCTGATCCGCCAGGCTGCTATCATCGGCCCGGGCCAGCTGCCGCTGCTGCAGGTACCCCGCCTTCCCCTTGGACACCTCCTCGGGCGTAAACCCACCCATCACGGCCGTGTCCGTCACCTGCTTGAAGGCCTCGACAACCTTGGGCCCGTTCTCCGGCGC
>JAQAZZ010000185.1:0-3637 GCA_032127075.1 Micrococcales bacterium
CTACCACCCAGTGGTTGCGGTGTACGCGACCTTCCTGAACCGCGCCTACGACCAAGTGCTGATGGATGCGGCGCTGCATTCGCTGCCCGTCACGATCGTGCTGGACCGCGCGGGCATCACCGGCGACGACGGCCCCAGCCACAACGGGATGTGGGATCTGACCATGCTCGCCGGGATCCCGGGCATGCGGGTTGCGGCGCCCCGTGACGGGGTCACTTTGGCGGCTGAACTTCACGAGGCCCTCGACCGGTCGGACGGTCCCACGGCCCTGCGGTTCCCCAAGGGTGCCCTCCCCTCGGCGATTCCCGCCCTGCGGCGCAGCGGCAGCATCGACGTGCTCGCCGAGTGGGGCGATGACGTGCTGCTGGTGGCAGTGGGCGCCCTGGTCCAGCCTGCGATCGCGGCGGGGGAGCAGTTGGCGGCCGATGGGATCGGGGTGACGGTGGTGGATCCCCGCTGGGTCCTGCCTGTCTCGGAATCCCTGGTCGATGCCACCCGCACGGTCCGGCTGGTGGTCAGCGCCGAGGACAACCTGGTGCACGGCGGGGTGGGCAGTGCGCTGCGCTCGGCAGTGCCCGACATCGCCATGTTGACGTTGGGCATTCCGCCGGTCTTCCCGCCTCAGGGCCGGCGCGCCGACCTCCTGGCTGGATTCGGTCTCGACGCGGGCGGCATCGCAGAATCCGTGCGCAAGGAATGGGCCCGTATCCGGGCGTGAGCAGCGGCCACCCGCCGGCCACGCCCGGATACGGTGTCAGGCCAGGTCGGGAGCCGAGGCCACGCCCGGATCCAGGAACCGGTTGCCGTTGACCCGCTGCGAAGTGCCGCTGCGGTCCAGGTAGGGGGTGATGCCGCCGAGGTGGAAACCCCAGCCGGCGCCCAGGATCATGCACATGTCGATGTCGGGGACACCGGCGACGACACCCTCATCGAGCATGATCTTGACCTCTTCGGCCAGGGCGGTCAGAGCGCGGTCGCGGACCTGCTCGGCCGTCAACGGGTTGTCGCCCTGCTCGAAGACCTCGGCCACCTTGGGATCGACCGACTTGTTGCCCGCGGAATCGAACGCCCAGACCCCGGTGATCCCGGCAGCCACACCGCGGCGCAGGTTGTCCGAGACATAGAAGCGGTCCGGGTAGGCGTCGTGCATCGTCTCCGACACGTGGTACGCCACAGCGGGTCCCACGAGCTGCAGGAGCACGAACGGCGACATCGGCAGGCCCAGCGGGTCCATCGCGCTGTCCGCGACCTCGAACGGTGTGCCCTCATCCAGGCTGCGGGTGACCTCGCCCAAGAAGCGGGTCAACAGCCGGTTGACGACGAACGCCGGGGCGTCCTTGACCAGCACACAGGACTTCTTCAACTGCTTGCCGACGGCGAAGGCGGTGGCCAGCGATGCGTCGTCGGTCTTCTCGGCGCGCACGATCTCCAGCAACGGCATGACGGCGACGGGGTTGAAGAAGTGGAAGCCGACAACCCGCTCGGGGTGCTGCAGATCCGCGGCCATCTCGGTCACCGACAGCGACGAGGTGTTGGTGGCCAGGATGCAGGTGTCGGACACCACGGCCTCGACCTCGGCGAACACCTTCTGCTTGACTTTGAGGTCCTCGAACACCGCCTCGATGACGAAGTCGGCGTCGGCGAAACCCTCTTTGCTCGTGGACCCGGTGACCAGGGCCTTGAACCGGTTGGCCTTGTCGGCGTTGATCCGGCCCTTGGCCTGCAACTTGTCGATCTCGCCGTGGATGTAGCCGATGCCCTTGTCCACCCGCTCCTGGTCGAGGTCGGTGATCATCACCGGGACCTGCAGGCGCTGGATGAACAGCATCGCCATCTGGCTGGCCATGAGGCCCGCTCCCACGACTCCGACCTTGGTGACCGGGCGTGCCAGCGACTTGTCCGGAACTCCGACCGGCCGCTTGGCGCGCTTCTGCACCAGGTCGAATGCGTAGAGCCCGGCACGCAGCTCGTCGCTCATGATGAGGTCGGTCAGCGCGGAGTCCTCTGCGGCGAACGCGGTGTCACGGTCGGCGGTGCGGGCCAGGTCGATCAGTTCCAGCGCGCGGACGGGGGCCGGGGCCGCGCCGTGCAGCCGGGCGTCCAGTTCGGCCTGCGCCGCGGCGACGGCGCCGCTCCACGCCTCACCCTTGTCCACCTCGGGGCGCTGCACCTCGACCTTGCCGGAGACGACGTCGGACACCCAGCGCAGCGACTGCTCGATGAAGTCGGCCGGCTCGAACATGGCGTCCACGATGCCGAGGTCCATGACCTCCTTGGGCTTGAGCATGCGGTTCTGCGCCAGCGGGTTGCTGACGATGACCTTGATGGCCTTCTTCGCGCCGATCAGGTTGGGAAGCAGGTAGGTGCCGCCCCAACCCGGGACCAGTCCGAGGAAACACTCCGGCAGGGCCACAGCCGCGGCGCCCGACGACAGCGTGCGGTAGTTGCACTGCAGCGCCGTCTCCAGTCCGCCACCCATCGCGGCGCCGTTGACCAGGGCGAAGGTCGGGACCTTGAATGTGCCCAGCCGGCCCAGGACCCGGTGGCCGAGCTGGGCGATGGCGTTGGCCTGCTCCGGGTAGGTCAACTTGGGCACGCCGGTGAGATCGGCACCCACGGCGAAGATGAACGGCTTGCCGGTGATCGCCAGCGCCACGATGTCTTCGGCTTCGGCGGCGTCGAGGGCCATGTTGAGGCTGAGCAGCCCCAGCGGTCCGAAGGTGTTGGGTTTGGTGTGGTCGAACCCGTTGTCGAGGGTGATCAGCGCGGCGCGGCCGGCCCCGCCGGGCAGATCCAGGAACTGCAGCTTCGCGTGGGTGACGACCTCATCGCCGAGCAGCGACTCGTCGATGGCCAGGTCGGCGAACTCTTGCCAGGTCTCAGCCGGGATGGTCTTGGGGATGTTCGTCATGGCTCAGTTGTCCTTCTTGCCGTCGTAGTTCGGGTTCTCCCAGATCACAGTGCCGCCCATGCCCAGGCCGATGCACATGGTGGTCAAGCCGTAGCGGACCTCCGGGTGCTCCTCGAACTCGCTGGCCAGGTAGGTCATCAGCCGCACGCCGCTGGAAGCCAGCGGGTGTCCGACGGCGATCGCACCGCCGTACGGGTTGACCCGCGGATCGTCGTCGGCGATGCCGAAGTGGTCCAGGAACGCCAGGACCTGCACCGCGAACGCCTCGTTGACCTCGAACAGGCCGATGTCGCCGATGGCCAGCCCCGCCTTGCGCAGCGCCTTCTCCGTGGACGGCACCGGTCCGATGCCCATGACCTCGGGGGCCACGCCGGCGAAAGCGAAGGACACCAGCCGCATCTTCTTGGTCAGACCCAGCTCGTCGGCGACCTCCTCGGCGGCGAGGATGGCCGCGGTCGCGCCGTCGTTGAGTCCGGCGGCATTCCCCGCGGTGACGCGACCGTGCGGGCGGAACGGGGTCTTCAGTCCGGCGAGGCTTTCCATCGACGTGCCCGGCCGGGGCGGCTCATCGACCGTCGCCAGCCCGAAGCCCTTCTCGGCACTGCGGGTGGCGACGGGCACGAGGTTCGGCTGGATCTTGCCGTTGGCGTAGGCCTTGGCCGTCTTCTCCTGCGAGCCGACTGCGTATGCGTCGACACGCTCCTTGGTCAGGTGGGGAAAGCGGTC
>JAQAZZ010000186.1:0-5313 GCA_032127075.1 Micrococcales bacterium
GACGTCACCGAGGGCAAGGCCGATGACCTCATCGACCGGCAGGCCGACTACTTGAAGGCGAACTTCCCAGAGACTCTGTTCGTGAGCATCCAGTCCGAGGGCGAATGGCAAGTCGACCCCCGGCCGGATTCGGGACGCACGGCACAGGACTACGCGGCGATGTACCGCTACGTCGTCGACCGCATGCGGGCCAACCGGGTGAAGAACGTCATCTGGGTGCTCGCCTACGGCGGATACGGCAAGTGGGCGACTTCGGAGTGGTTCGACGATCTGTATCCCGGAGACGCCTACGTCGACTGGATCGCCTGGAATCCGTACGCGAACACGATCCCGCTGCCGTGGGGGCAGGACTTCGCACAGTTGATGAACAGCACGCTCGGATCCACCGATCCCTCCTACCAGGGCATGTACAACCGCATGACGGCACTGCATCCGGACAAACCGCTGATGCTGGGCGAGTTCGGTGTCGTGCACGACCCGAACAACCCCGACACGAAGCTGTCCAACAAGGCCGTCTTCTACCGAACCGTCAAGGAACAGCTGGCACAGTTCCCGGCCATCAAGGCGATCGTGAAGTTCGACACCGTCAACGACAAGACGACCGGTCGGGGCTACGACATCTCCGTGCTCACTCGCCGCGACAACAGACGGGCGTTCCGCGAACTCTCCCAGCTGCCTTGGCTGGTGAATCCGGTGCAGCCGTTCAGGTCCAAGAAGTAGTCGGCGCGAAACCCGCAGTCGCCGACCTCGGCCTTGGCTCAACAGAGAGGACCGGGCTCTGCGACGATAGGTACATGGAGTTCATCCGGGTGGTCCTCAACCTCCTGTGGCTGGTCGTATCCGGCATCTGGAGCGCAATCGGCTACGCAATCACCGGGATCATCATGTTCCTGCTGTTCTTCCTCGTGGTCACGATCCCCTTCGGCATCGCATCGTTCCGACTGGCCGGGTACGCGCTATGGCCGTTCGGCCGCACCGTGGTGCGGGATCCCGATGCGGGGGTGGCCAGCACCATCGGCAACGTCATCTGGTTCATCTTCGCCGGGTTGTGGCTGGCCATCGGGCAGTTCCTGGCAGGCGTGGCATTGTGCATCACGATCATCGGGATCCCCTTCGGGATCGCCAACTTCAAACTCGCGCGGCTGTCGATCAACCCCTTGGGGAAGAAGATCGTTCCCATCGAGTATGCCGAGGCGGCACGGAGCGGACTGCAGGCCTACGTCCCCGTCCAGTGAGCACCGCCTGGGCGCCGATGACCATCACCACGGCGTGCTTGCGTCGCCGGGCAGTTGGGTGATCTCCACCTCGACGCCGAGCGCCTCGGAACCGCCGCCGGCGTACAGGCCTTTCAGCGGCGGCACGTCACGGTAGTCGCGCCCCGAGGCGACCTTGACATGGGCCGACGCGACCCGGCGGTCGTTGGTGGGGTCGAAGGCCTCCCACCCGCCGAACCAAGCCTCAACCCAGGCATGGCTCTCTCCCAGGACCGTGCTGCCGATCGTCTCGTCCTCGGTGTGCAGGTAGCCGCTGACGTATCTGGCCGGGATTCCCAGCGCCCGCAGCAGCGACAACGATGCGTGGCTGAAGTCCTGGCAGACCCCTTGGCCGGTCGCCCAGGCCTGGGAACTGGTGGTGAAGACCGACGTGACCCCCGGTGTGTAGGTCATGTGGTCGTACACGTGGCCGACCACCGCATGCACGGCATCGGCAGGTGTGGGCAGCGCCAGATACTCCTCCACCAGTGCGACACGTTGGGCATCCCGCTTCGGATCGTCGACGTAGCTGGTGGGCATCAGGAACTCGCAGAAGCGATCCTGCACCGCCGGGTCGTGGATGTCGGACCACGAAACCCCGAGGGCGGACGGATGGCCCGTGGGAGTCAGTACCAGCGACGTTGCCGCGACCTCGAGCACCCGGTGCGGCTTGTGGATGTCGAACGCCTCCACGGACGCACCCCAGTAGTCCTCGTAGCTGAAGACGACCCCACGGGGCTCGATCCGCAGTTCGTGGCTCAACAGGATCTGCCCACCCACCTCTGCCGGCGTCATGCGGACCTCGTTGAAGGACGCAACCACATCGGTGACGTACCGGTAGCCGGAGCGATGCACGATCCGCAACCGCCTGCCCTCTGCCATCAATGGCTCCAAACGATCGTGCCGGCTTGGTGGAAGAACCCCCGGGCGGCACAGTCGCTGGCGCGCACCGCGGCGACCTGGGCTCTGGCGCACAGGGCATCAACATCGGCCGCTGACGGATCGACGACGTACTCCAGCTGCGAACGAAGCATCCCGACTTCTCGCAGCAGGTCGCCACCGTCGCTGGACCCCATGCGCTCCAGCCCGCGCACGGATCGTTCCGCCTGCTCCGCGCAGGCACGCAGCGACCGGGGGAAGGCCGGGTCGAGCGAGAGGAACCGGCGAACCTCGTCGCCGTCGAGTGGATGGCGCATGCGCAGGAAAGCACTCAGGGCGCCGGCGGCGCGCAGGGTGGCAACGGGGCCGCCCTCGGACCACAACTGGTCGTGGCGCACCCCCAGCAGCCGAGCGGTCATGTCAATGCGTTCCAGGGACCGCCCCAGCGTCAGGAACAGGTATCCCTCGTCACGGGACATCGTCCATTCGATGATGCCGTTGACGGTCAGCAGTCGTTCCTGCACGCGGTGCAGGGCCACACCCGGGCTGGCGGCGTAGACCATGCCGCGGCTCAAGGCGATGTGAGTGGCGTTGAGGGCTTCGAATACCTCCCCCGACAACTGGTCGCGCACGCTGCGGGCATTCTCACGGGCCGCGGATGTGGCGCCGACGATGGTGGAAGCGTCTGTGGTGCTGCCGATGACCGCCCCCACCAGGGATGCGGCATCTTCCACCCGCAGGCTGGGCAGCGACAGGCTGTCCAACAGGACCGCGCAGGCGACTTCCTCCGGGACGGTGCGGTCCTCGACGAGCAGCTGATGATGCTCCGCCAACAGCCGGGCAGTTGCTTCCGATCGCTCGATGTAGCGCCCGATCCAGAAGAAGGACTCCGCGATCCGGCTCAGCACCGTGGCCCCCGCGGCTCCTGCGCCTGCTGCTGCTGGCCCTCCTGCTGCCGTTGCCGGTCATCGTGCGGCCGGGGGGCGTGGGCACGGGAGATGCCGCTGCTGGGGGTCCGCCGCACACGCCGCACCGGGCGTCCCGTGGCCCGGCCGACGCTGGCGTCTTCATCTTCAAGCACCCAGGTGTCCTTGGAGCCGCCCCCCTGGCTGGAGTTCACCACAAGCGACCCCTCCGGCAGTGCCACCCGGGTCAACCCGCCCGGAAGCACGAAGATGTCGTTGCCGTCGTTGACCGCGAAGGGGCGCAGATCGACATGCCGGGGGCCCAACTGGCCGTCATCGACCGCCGTGGGAGCGGTCGAGAACGTCACCACCGGCTGCGCGATCCAGCCGCGGGGGTCTTCGAGCACCCTTTCCCGCGTTGCCTCAAGTTCCTCCACCGACGCCTTGGTGCCGATCAGCAACCCGGACCCGCCGGAGGCATCCGACGGCTTGAGCACCATCCGGTCCATCCGGTCCAGGACGAAGGAGCGTTGATCCGGATCCTGCAGGTCGTAGGTCTCCACGTTGGGCAGGATCGGCGTCTCGCCGAGGTAGTAGTCGATCAGATCCGGGACATGGGGGTAGACAGCCTTGTCGTCGGCGACACCGTTGCCGACGGCGTTCGCGATCGTCACGTGGCCGGCCCGGGCCGAGTTGAGGATCCCCGGTATACCCAGGACGGAGTCGAAGCGGAAGGGGAGCGGATCCAGGAAGTCGTCGTCGATGCGCCGGTAGACGACGTGGATTCGCTGCGGGCCGGATGTCGTGCGCATCCACAGGAAGCCGTCACGGCAGTAGAGATCCCGACCCTCGACCAGTTCCACGCCCATTCGCCGCGCGAGGAAGGCGTGCTCGTAGTGCGCGGAGTTGTGAACCCCGGGAGTCAGCACCACCACCACCGGCTCGTCCACGCCGCGGGGGGTGGCCGCCTGGAGCGCCTCGAGCAGCCGTTCCGGATACTCCTCGACCGAACGGACCCGGTGCCCGATGAACACCTCCGGCAGCACGTGGGCCAGCGCCCGACGGTTCTCCAACACATAGGAGACCCCGGACGGGTTGCGCAGATTGTCCTCGAGCACGCAGAAGCGGCCGGCTTCGTCGCGGATGAGATCGATCCCCGCGACATGGAGCCGCACCCCGTTGGGCGGATCGACGCCGTAGGCAGCCCGGTGATAGTGCGTGGACGTCAAGATCAGCCGACGCGGCACGATCCCGTCGGCCAGCACTTCCTGCGGCCCGTAGAGGTCGGCGAGGAAGGCCTCGAGTGCCCGGATGCGCTGTTTGACCCCCGCCTCCACCTGGCTCCATTCGTCGGCGGGGATGATCCGCGGCACCAGATCCAGCGGCAACGGCCGTTCCCGCCCGGACAGGGTGAAGGTGATGCCCTGCTGGTCGAGGTAGGCGTCGCGCAGCCGACCCCGCTCCAGGATGCCTTCGGGCCCGATCCGATCCAGGGCCCGCAGCAGCCGGGAGTGCGTGGCTCGGGGCGTGTTGTCCGAGTCGTACATCTCGTCGTAGGGGCCGACCGCTGGCGCCTCGGCGGGTGTTGGTGCCGTGGCAGAGACTGCCATGCCCCCAGGACTACCTTCGAGACGTTGCCCAGCCGTTTCCGCCCCGTTGATGGGCTCAACAGAATCGGGGGCCACTGGCACTCCTTGCGCAAACCCGGAAGATTGCCGCTCCCGGCCTGCGGCCATTCTGTCCTATGCCATGAGCTGTTGCTGCGATAGGCGACAGGCCAACTGCCACCGGCGCGCCGCGCGGTGTTCGGCCACGCGCCTTCCGGCTATGACGTGGTCCGGGGACAGTCCTGCCGGAGCCCTACCTGAGCCACCGCGGCGGGCCGCCCACCGCAGCCGTGAGCGCGGCCCCAGCCGCGGCTCCGATGGCCGTGGAGAAGCCGTCGACGAAGGGCAGGAAGGCCAACATGGTACCGGCCAGGAAGCCTGCGGCCCCCGTACCCGCGGCTGCGATCACCACCCACCTCGAGCGGGCGCCGGCTCCAGGGGATTCCTCGCTGCGCTCGACGTCCTTGCCGGCCTGTTCCTTCGCCACCGACTTCCCCTCGGATGGCTGGGGGGCCGCAGGCTGGGTCGACCCGGTGACGGCGTCCACCTCGCGCAGGAGTCGGGCGATTTCGTCGTCTTCGGCAGCCATGATTCATCCTCACCCCTGCGCGGTGGGGCTGGCAACCCGGTGTCGGCGCTGCTGGCGGTTCCACTAGGCTCTTCTTCGTC
>JAQAZZ010000187.1:0-9829 GCA_032127075.1 Micrococcales bacterium
GGCTTGACGGCGGTGCTGGCTCGACGGCGGTGCTGGCTCGACAGCGCTGGCTCGCAGATACGGCTGAATCGACAGCACGAACGAGGACGACGCACCCGGAGGTGCGAATGCGAGTAGGCCGCCGGGGACTCGAACCCCGAACCCGCGGATTAAGAGTCCGCTGCTCTGCCAGTTGAGCTAGCGACCCGCGAGCAGAATAGCACCCGCCCGTGACAGGAGGGCCGGTGCCCCGCGGCACCGTCGCCCAGCTCCGCGCTCTGCTGCGAGCAGCCGATGCCACCGTCCCGGGCGTATCATGAAGTACGGGGGTGAACGGGATGCTTCCGCTACGGGCATTGTTCATCGGGATTGTTGGGGCTGGGCTAGTAGCATGCTTGCCCACCTCGGCGGTCGCAGACGAACCGCCGAGGCTCAAGGTCGACGGTGGTGGGTTCGCAGTGCAGGGGCGGTGCTTCGTTCCGTACGGCTACTACTACGGCCAGGACGCAACGGCGTCCTACTCGACGATCAGGTACCTCCGTCGGCCCACCCGATGGGGGCTGCGCCGCATCACCTTGGCGTTCCAGGATGCGAAAACGGTCTACGGAGCCAACACGATGAGGGTGTTCCTGGAACTGTCCGACTTCATGGCCAGCGAGCGAGAACTGAATCCGGTGTCCGTGACCGGGCTCAGGAAACTGCTGGACAGCGCCGACGAATTGGGTCTGTACGTCGTTCTCACCGGAAACGTGACCACCAAGCCGCACCGGGCCGATCCCTGGTACGAGAGCATGGGGGAGCAACAGCGGTGGCGGGTCCAGGCCCGGTTCTGGCGGAAGTTGGCCGCCGAGTTGCGCGGCGACACGACCGTCGCCTGGTATGAGCTCACCAACGAGCCGGCAGTACCCCGCGATCCGCAGGAGTCGTGGTACGTGGGGGAATTCGGCGGCTACTACTGGGGGCAGTGGATCGTGCGAGACCTAGGTGATCGTGATCCCGATCAGGTCGCCCGTGAGTGGATGCTGAAACTGCGCGAGGCTGTGGAACGTTCCGACGGTGAGGCGCTGGTGAGCATCGGCCTTCTGCCCTGGGACATTCCGGCCAACGCGTTCCGGCCCGAAGTGGTGGCGCCCATCTTGGACCTCATGGTCGTTCACGAGTACCCGAGTGGCGACTCCTTCCAGGAGGCGCACGACACGATGGTGGCGTGGGACGACATCACGACCCGTCCGCTCGTGCTCGGCGAAGTGTTCGCGCTGTGGGCAAGTGTCGAGACCACTGAGGCTTTCCTGGTGGAATCCACCGATCACATCGCCGGCTACCTGAGCATCTACAACGGCCAGACTCCGGACGAGGTTGATCCCGACGACTTGAAGAGTGTCCTGTTCGCTGCGAACCTGGACATGTTCTCGCGGTTGAAGCCCCAGGTCACCGCCGACCGTTGCGGCAGCATGACTACGTCACCCGAGGCCACCAGATCAACCACGGTCGTCGCCAAGGCCACGGCTCGCCGAAGCGTGGTCAAGGTGCGGATCAAGCCCGACCTCGGGGTGAAGAAGCAGTGGGAGTTCATCGTCAAGACGAAGAACTCCGGCGAGTGGCGCGCGCTCAAGCGCGGCGGTTCGAAGAACGTGTGGAAGACCAAGGGCGCCCAACACGTCAAGGAGTTGGACCTGCCCAAGGGCAGGTACAATGTGCGCAGCCAGAGGGCCCGCGGCTATGAACCTGACACAAGCAAGGTCGTACGGTTAGTGCGCTAGCCGTCCGCCGAGTCGACCAGCGACCGCAACCTCGACGGCAGGTGACCCGGGCGCCCGGGCAAAGGATCCCGGGCAATGGGGTGAGTGACGGGACTTGAACCCGCGACTTCCTGGACCACAACCAGGTGCTCTACCAGCTGAGCTACACCCACCATTGACCGCGACATCCGCAGCCTGGATCAGTGTAGCCGCCACCGGCCTTCCGGGGCCTATCGGCTGCCGGAGCGCTGGGCGGGCGTCGGCGGCGTCGCCTCCATCGTGGTGCTGCGGTAGTACCGCAACTCGGCGATGGAGTCCAAGATGTCGCCCAGTGCCCGGTGGTTGCCGGTCTTCTCCGGGGCGGAGTAGTAGACCTTCGGGTACCACCGCTTCACCAGTTCCTTCATCGACGACACGTCGATGACGCGGTAGTGCAGGTGGCTGTCCAATTCTGGCATGTCCCGCGCGAGGAAGCCGCGGTCCACATACACCGTCGATCCCGCCAGGGGTGCCTTGCGCTCTTCGGGAACATGACGGCGCACGTAGTCCAACACCGCCGCGGCGGCCTCGCCCAGTTCGATTCCGTGGGGGATCTCATGGATCAGCCCGGAGTTGTTGTGCATCGTCACGACCACATCGTCCATCTGCTCCAGCGCCCCGTCCGGTGGGCGGATGACCAGCGAGACGCCCTCGTCGACCGGGGTCAGATCCGCCTCGGTGACCACGCAGGCGATTTCCACGAGAGCGTCTCGTCGCAGGTCAAGCCCCGTCATCTCACAATCGATCCACACGATCCGCCCCTCGCGGATCCCCGAGTCGGGTTCTTGTGCCTGCGACTGCGCATCGCGGGCGGCTGGCGCCGCATTCGCCGCGCCGGGGGTCGCGGTTTCGGTGGCCGATGTGGTGGTCGTATCCATGCGCACACCCTACCCGTGGCCTCCGGCGCGGCCGTCGGCCCGAGGGCGCCGTCAGCGGATGACCGCGACCGAGCAGTGGGCGTGGTGGGCGATGCCGTGGCTGACCGACCCGAGCAGCAGGCCCAGGAACCCGCCGCGCCCGCGGGAGCCGACCACGACCATGGCGGCGTGTTCCGACGCCTCGGTGAGCACCTGCACCGGACCGCCCTGCTCCAGTTCCTCACTGACCTCGACATCTGGGTAGCGGTCGCCGTGGCCGGCCAGGGCTTCGGAGATCAGCCGTGCCTCGGAGTTCTTCAGATCCCGGATGAACTCCGGCGGGGAGAATGTGGGAACACCCGTGATGGCGCCCACCGGGGGCACGTCCCAGGTGTGCAGCACCCGAAGCCGCATCCCGCGCCGATCGGCTTCGTCGAAGGCGAAGTCAAGCGCGTGCAGCGACGGCTGCGACCCGTCCACCCCGACGACGATGTCGCGGGACTGCGGGTCTGCGGCAGGGCGGACGATCACGCTGGAACACTTGGCGTGTGTGGCCACCTGCCGCGACACGCTGCCGAGCAGGAGCCCGGCGAATGTGCCGTGGCCCCGCGAGCCCACCACCAGGAAATCCGCTTCGGCGGATGCTTCCACCAGCGCGTGCGCCGGAGAGTCGGGCAGCACGAAGCCCCCAGCATCCACCCCTGCATCGCGGGCCAGCCCCAGCGCCTCGGCGAGCAGCTCGTCGCCGTAGTCCTTCTCCGACTCCAGCACCGCGGGGTCGGTGAAAGAGGAATCGCTGACGCTCATCTCCAGCGGCGGCAGACTCCACGCGACGACGATCCGCAGGGAGGCCTGCTTGATCTTGGCCTCCTCGATGGCCCACTCCAAAGCCATCCGTGCCGACGGCGACCCGTCGTATCCGACAACGATGCTGGTGGGCATGGCTACCTCCATCGGGAGCGCTCAGTGCAGCGCTGATCCTGCGGTGCCAGCCTACTCCGCGGACACTGTCCGCTTCCTTGCGCTGCGGCCGCCGGAGTAGCCTGAGGGTGGAGGGCGCATCCCGCCCGGCGGTCGTCTCTGGTACTGGCTGTGCCCCCAGGGAGGTGCGATATGTCGAAGCCGGTTGTGCTCGGTTACGACCAATCACCGATCTCCGACTTGGCCCTCGAGTGGGCCGTTCAGGCGGCGGTCCTCCGGGGACTGCCCCTGGAGATCATGGTGTGCTGGCAGGCCCCGTCCGCGACGCTGGGCACCGGGATGGGCTTGGCGTTGGAGACCGACGTCATCGAGGAGTTGGCCAGCGAGGCGGAAAGTGTGCTGGCCGCGGGCATCGAGAAGGCGCAGGGAATGGCGCCGGAGTTGACGGTGCGCGGTGAGGTGGCCGTCAGCGGCCCCGCTTCAGCGCTGGTCGAACGGTCGAAGCAAGCGTCGATGGTGGTAGTGGGCTCCCATGGTCGCGGCGGGTTTGCCGGACTGCTGCTGGGTAGCGTGTCGCGGCAGGTGTCCACCCACGGGAAGTGCCCGGTGGCGGTGATTCGCGAACCGGCGAAAGCGGGCTCCAAAGAGGTTGTTGTGGGTGTCGACGGTTCCGAATCGGCGCTGAAGGCGTTGGACTTCGCCTTCGATCTCGCGAGCCGGCGCCACATGCGGTTGCTGGTCCTGCACGCATGGGAGGTCCCGCCCATCGGGGCGATCACTGCCACCCCCACGATCACGCCGCAGGAGTTGCTGACCGACCTCAAGGGCGCTGAGACCCGTGCGACATCGGAGGTCCTCGCCGGGCACCGGGACAACTACCCGGATGTCAGAGTCATCGAAGAAGTTGTCCACGGTTCAGCAGTGCGGGAACTGGCCAAGGCATCCGAAGATGCCGCCGTTGTCGTAGTCGGCTCCCGCGGCCGCGGCGGGTTCGTCGGGCTGTTGCTGGGTTCGGTCAGCCACGGTGTTGTGCACCATGCGAAATCCCCCGTGGTTGTGGTGCATTGACGCCCCGGGGCGGCCTCAGCCCCCGGGCTCGGTGGGAAGGCGGCTCAACGCCGAAGCTACATGGGAGCTGTCGCCGTCGAGTTCGAGGTGCTTGATGCGCGACCGGAAGCCGCGCACGATGGTGACTTCGCTGCGCCGCAGGCCTAGGGCGGCCGCCACAGCCCTGTGCACTGCGTCGTTGGCGGCGCCGTCGTGGGCCTTGGCGGTCACCCGCACCACCAGGTGCGGCGGGTCCGGCGAATGCGGGGGCAACCGGGTGACTGACCCGCGTCCGCTGCCCGGTTTCGCGGTGACGGTGATGCGCACTCGGAGAGTCTGGCAGGGATCCCCGCCCCTCCGGGCAGGCAGAGGTTTGCGGCATCCGCCGTGGGGCGACGACCGCCCGTCCGCGGCGGCGGGGGTGCATTGTGTGTGACACCTTCGTGGCGCTGCCGCAGGCCTCTGCCGACGGGTCCGTCATCCTCGCCAAGAACAGCGACCGAGAGCCCGATGAGGCCCACGAGTTGAGGTTGGCGCCAGCGCGGGAGAATCCGCCCGGCGGCAGTCTGGCCTGCACCTACATCGTCATCCCGCAGGCGCGCCGAACCCACCGGGTGTTGCTGGCCAAGCCCTACTGGATCTGGGGCGCGGAGATGGGCGTCAACGAGCACGGCGTTGTGATCGGCAACGAGGCGGTGTTCACCAAGACGGTCCGGAAGTCTGACGACGGACTGCTAGGGATGGATCTGCTGCGGCTGGGTTTGGAGCGCGCCGAGTCGGCTGCAGAGGCGGTGGATGTCATCACCGGACTGCTGCATCGGCACGGCCAGGGCGGCAACGCCGGGCATCGCCACAAGATGCGCTACGACAACAGCTACCTCGTCGCCGACCGGACCGGTGCCCTCGTGCTGGAGACGATCGGTCGGGAATGGGTGCTGCGGGCCGTCGAGCGATCGGCCTCGATCTCCAACGCCTTGACAACGAGGCGCGGCTGGGACCGATCATCGGCGGGGCTGCCCGCACCCGGCGGGCCGGTCGACGTTGATGTCGCCAAGGCGTACTCCGACTTCCTCCACACCAAGTTCAGCGACGCTGAGGCGAGGCAGTGCCGCACATCGGATGCGTTGCGCGCCGCCGAAGGCTCCTTCGGCGTGGCCGAGGCGATGGCGCTGCTGCGCGACCACGGGCCGCGCGGCGAGCAGCCGGGTTGGACGCCGGCCGACGGCATCACCGGGGCGTCGGTCTGCATGCACGCCGGCTACGGACCCATTCGCATCAGCCAGACCACCGGATCGATGGTGGCCCACGTGACCGACGGTGCCGTGACCGTGTGGCTCACCGGGACCGCCGCGCCATGCACGTCTGTGTTCAAACCGGTGTGGCTGGATTCCGGGCTGCCGCCCTTGGGGATCCCCCCGGGCGCCAGCTACGATCCGGAGGCGCTGTGGTGGCGCCATGAACGTTTGCACCGTGCGACGCTGCGGGACTATCCGCGGGCCATCGCTGACTACAGCCGGGAGCGGGACGCACTCGAGGAGCAGTTGCGGGCGGATGCCGTGCTCGCGGCTGCGGGGACGCTCGACCAGCGGCATGCGGCCACCGCAGCGGCCTTCCGGCGCGCGTCCGAATCGGAGGAGGGGTGGCTGACCCGCATCGATGGGGCGCGACCTCGGCCATCGAAGCGGGAACTGGTCCGCAATGCGGCGTATCGGCGGGCCTGGGCGGCCCGCGACCGCGCGGCGGCAATGCCCGTATGAGCCGTGCGGCAGACCCCACAGCGGGCACCGACAAGGCCGAGATCCTCCGGCTGGCGGAAGAGCACCTGTGCCCCGACCGGGTGAGGTTCATGCGGGCCGCGGGGATGGAACTCGTCATCGGGCGGCGGGAGGGTTACCGCATCTGGGACCTTGCCGGCAAGGAACTGCTCGACCTGCATCTCAACGGCGGGGTGTACAACCTCGGCCACCGAAACCCCGAGGTTGGCCAGGCATTGGTGGCGGCACTGGCGACGCTGGATATCGGCAACCACCATTTCCCCAGCACAGAGCGGGCGCTGCTGGCCGAGCAGTTGGTCCGCACCGCCCCCGGGATGAAGTACGCGGTGTTCGCCGTGGGGGGTGGTGAGGCGGTGGACCTGGCCCTCAAGAGCGCCCGCCGGGCGACCGGCCGTTCGCGGATCGTCAGCGTCACCGGCTCGTACCACGGTCACACCGGGCTGGCGCTGGCTGCCGGCGACGTCGCGGCCGCCGGCTCGTTCGGCAGTGCACGGCCCGACGAAATCACCCAGGTTGCGTTCAACGACGCCGACGGACTGGCCGCGGAACTCGACCACGGCGATGTTGCGGCTGTGATCCTGGAAACGGTCCCGGCGACCAGTGGTTTCCCCGTTCCCGCCTCCGGCTATCTACCCGAGGTCCAGCGGTTGTGCCGGAGCAGCGGCACGCTGTACATCGCCGACGAGGTGCAGACAGGACTGGGCCGGACCGGATCGTTGTGGGCGGTCACGGGTTTCGGTGTGGTCCCCGACATCCTGGTGACCGCCAAGGGGTTGTCCGGCGGGTTGTATCCGATCGCCGCCACCCTGCTGTCGCCGGCGGCGGGCGAGTGGCTGGAATCCGACGGCTGGAGCCACATCTCCACCTTCGGCGGGTCCGAGATCGGCTGCCGGGTCGCAGCGACCGTGTTGGCCCGCACCGAGGAGCTGCTCGTCGGCGGCAGCATCCAGGCGCTGATCGATCGTTGGCGCGACGGGCTGGCCGAACTCCGCCGGCGGCATCCGCAGTGGCTGGTGGAGGTGCGGCAGACGGGCCTGGTGATCGGTCTGCGGTTCGCCCACGAGGCCGGCGGCATGATCATGACCAGGCTGCTGTACGACGAAGGGGTCTGGGCGATGTTCGCCGGGTTCGACCGAAGCGTGCTGCAAGTGAAGCCGGGCCTGCTGCTCACTGCCGCCGAGACCGCCGAGGCGCTGTCCGCACTGGACCGCGCCTGCTCGCGGGCGGCCTCCCTGTGAGCGGCGCGGTGGCGGGGGCTGCGGCCCGCGATGCCCTGGCGGATCTGGAGGCACGGCTGGATCCCGCCCGGCCGGAAGCGGCCGGCGTCCGAGTCCTGGCCTACGGCGAAATCTCGGCAGCGCTGGTGGTCGACGACCCGGCGCTCACCGGGGTGGTGGCCAAGCGCATGGCGGGTTTCCGCTCCGACGAGCAGGTGCGACGGTACTTGTCGCTGCTGACCGAGTACCTCTCGCGGCTGTCCGGCGAAGGTGTGGTGGTACTGCCCACCCAGGCAGAGTCCGTCGCGAGACCCGGGGCGCCACCGGTGGTGTATCTGCTGCAGCCGTTGGTCGAGCCCGAGTCGCTGGGCCACCACATCTTGGTGACGGCCGGCGACGACGAACTCGAAGCGACCATCTCCGCGGTCCTGTCCGTGTTGGGTCGACTGCTCGACCGCAACGGGGAACACCCTGAGGACCAGATCAGCGTCGACGCCCAACTGTCCAACTGGTCGTTCGCCACGGCGCAGGACCCGGTGCTGTTGGACGTGGGCACCCCGTTCATCCGCCGCCACGGCCGGCACTCGTTCGACGCCGAGATCGTCCTGGCGGCGGTGCCGCCGCTGCTGCGCGCCTACTACCGCTGGCGCGTCGCCGACTCGTACATGGCCGACTACTTCGCCGCCCGCTCCCTGTGCCTGGACCTGCTGGGCAACTTCGCCAAGGAGGGGGCGGGGGAGCGGACCGGTGTCGGTCTGGGCGTGGTCAACGCGTGGCTGGCCGCCCGCGGGGAGCGGCAGGTATCCGAGCGGGACGTCGCCGACTACTACCGCAGCGATGCAGCCACCCTGGAGTTGTTCTTGAAGGTGAGGCGCGCCGACCGCTCCGTGCGCGGATTGCTGCACCAGCGCTACGACTTCATCCTGCCCGGCCCTGTTCGGCGCTGAACCCCGCTGCACCCCAGTCGTGAGCCGTGCGAGCGCTCAGCCCTTCACCCAGTCGAAGGTGCGGGTGACGGCCTTCTTCCAGCGGCGGAACAGCCGCTCCCGTTCGTCTTCGGGCATCTGCGGTTCCCAGCGTTTGCCCTCGGCCCAGTTGCGCCGGATATCGTCTTCGCCCGCCCAGAAGCCCACGGCCAAGCCAGCGGCGTAGGCGGCACCCAGGGCAGTGGTCTCGATCGTCTGCGGCCGGATCACCGGCACGCCGAGGATGTCGCTTTGGAACTGCATCAGCAGTTCGTTCACCACCATGCCGCCGTCCACCTTCAGCGCCAGCAACTCGACCCCGGAGTCGGCCTCCATCGCCTCGATCACTTCGCGCGACTGATAGGCCGCCGCCTCCAGGGCGGCCCTGGCGATGTGGCCGCGATTGATGAAACGTGTCAGCCCCACGATCACCCCGCGCGCGTCTCCCCGCCAATAGGGCGCGAACAGGCCGGAGAACGCCGGGACGAAATAGCAGTCGCCGTTGTCGTCGACGGTTTCGGCGAGCCGTTCGATCTCCGGTGCCGACTTGATGAGTTCCAGATTGTCGCGCAGCCACTGGATGAGGCTGCCGGTCACGGCGATGGAGCCTTCCAGGGCGTACACGGTCTGCTCATCACCGATCTTGTAGCAGACCGTGGTGATCAGGCCGTTCTCGCTGAGCACCTTGTCCGTACCGGTGTTCAGCAGCACGAAGTTGCCCGTACCGTAGGTGTTCTTCGCTTCCCCGGGGGTCAGACACGCCTGGCCGAACGTTGCAGCCTGCTGGTCGCCGAGGATCCCGGCGATGGGGACCCCCGCCATCGACATCGGGTTGGCCACCTCGCCGTAGACCTCTGAGGACGAGCGGATCTCGGGCAGCATGCCGATCGGCACGCCGATCTCGTCGCACAGCCCCGAATCCCACTGCAGAGTCTCCAAGTCCATCAGCAGGGTCCGGGAGGCGTTCGTGGGGTCGGTGACATGCAACCCGCCGGTGAGGTTCCACAGCAGCCAGGTGTCGATGGTCCCGGCCAACAGATCGCCGGACTCCGCCAGCGCACGCGCCTCGTCCACATTGTCGAGGATCCAGCGGATCTTCGGGCCGCAGAAGTAGGTCGCGATGGGTAGCCCGGTCTTGGCCCGGAACCGGTCGGGGTCGCCGAGGCTGTCGCAGATGTCCTGGGTCCGCGTGTCCTGCCAGACGATGGCGTTGTAGACGGGCAGACCGGTGGTGCGGTCCCAGACGACGGTGGTCTCACGCTGTTGGGTGATCCCGATCGCGGCGATGTC
>JAQAZZ010000188.1:0-3519 GCA_032127075.1 Micrococcales bacterium
GGACGGCCGCGCAAGGCAGACATCGCGGCCTGAGGGGCGCCTGGCAGCTAGCGCTGGTTGATGTTCCATTCGATCCAGCCGACGCCGCTGCGGCCGTCGGCGGTGCGAAAGTCGGCCATCGCGCGCTGGAAGTGGGTGACCCGGCCGTCGGGGGCCTCCAGGCGAAGCGGTCCGAACCCGCGCGGGCTGACCTCGATGACGAGCGCGTCGTCAGGCTCGCCCAGTCGCAGCACCGCTGCGGACACCAGGGCGTCCGCCGGTTTGTCGTACGCCGATGCCCCGGTGGTGAGTTCGGTGATCTCGCCGTCGGTCTGCAGGTAGCCGATCGCGACGCCGGGCATGTCCGGCAGCATGACCGCGTGCACCCGGGTGCCGTCGGTGAGGTGGAACGCCGACCACATCCAGTCATGGGCCCACCAGTCCCGTGCTCCCCAGGAGTGGTCGCGTTGGCCCGGACCGGCCACGGCGATCTCGTCGCCGTCGATCACCACGGTTCCCTCGACGCGGCAGGGGATCTCGTAGCGGGTCAACGCCTGCCAGGCGTACGGCTGGGCGTCGGTGATCCAGCGCAGGTCCAGCGTCAACGTGACTGGCGTTCCGGCCTCGGCGCGTAGGACGGCCATGTCATCGGCGTACTGCTTTGCCGCGCCAGTGAATTGGACCCGAAAGTCACACAGCGCAGTCACGCACTCCTGAACGGCCTCGTAGTCGGTGCCGTGGACGATCTGGCGGCGGTCCTGCAGCACCGGCGGGGGCCCGGCGTAGTCGGTGACCATCACGGTGGGCTTCCCGGGGCGCACCACGGCCACGGTGTAGAGGCAGCTGCCCTGGTTGGGAACGTTGCCCAGCCGCACGTACACGCCGATCTCGGGATCGGCGCCGACGCCGTCGAAATACCAACTCTCGTTCCAGAACGCCTCGTCGCCCGGTGGGTGCGGGGACTCGTCGCGCTGATCGGGAAGGGTGGGCACGGGCGCTGTCTAGATCGGATCGGCGAAGCCGGGGATCAGTTCCTCGGTCATCGCGCGTACCGGAACGTGGCAGTCGAGTTGAGCCGAGATCGCCACCGTGGAGGCGATCACCCGCAGCGGGATCGCAAGGCTGGCAGGCAGATTCATCTGCCGCGCCATCTTGATCTGCTCCGCCGAGCGTTCCATGTTGTTGGCGGCCTGTTTGCGCAACCACCGACGGCTGTAGTGAAACACCGGCACCTCGATGGGCTCCACGTACTGGCGGAGCATCGCGTCGACCTCCTCGACCGAGATGTCCTCGCCCTTCTGGATGAAGCCGATCCGTTCCATGGTCGGCAGCAGTTGGTCGTAGTTCTTGTCCAGTGCCAGGCGGATCATTCGGCCGACCTCGGGGGGCAGGCCGTCGGGCAGTGGGGCCACCGCGCCGAAGTCGATCACCGCCATCCGGCCGTCGGGCAGCATCATGAAGTTCCCCGGGTGGGCGTCGCCGTGCATCATGCCGACCCGCGCCGGTGCGTCGAAGGTCAACTCGAAAAGTCTGGTGCCGCAGAGGTCTCGCTCATCGGGGGTGCCGTCGCGGATGATCGCCGACATCAGCTTGCCGTCGATCCACTCGCTAACCACCACCTTCGGTGCGCTGCCCACGATGCGCGGGATGAAGAAGTGTGGGTGGCCCTCGTAGGCTTTGGCGAACGCCCGCTGATTGTTGGCCTCGAGGCGATAGTCCAGCTCCATCTCGGTGCGCTCGATCAGTTCGTCGACCACGGCCTGCACGTCGGCACCCGGGGCGAGTTGTTTGAGCACACTGGTCATCCGGCGCATGGTCTTCAGGTCGGCCCGCAGGGCCTCATCGGCCCCGGGGTACTGGATTTTCACGGCCACCTCGCGGCCGTCGGACCACACGCCCTTGTGCACCTGACCGATACTGGCCGCGGCCACCGGGGTGTCATCGAAGGACGCGAAGCGCTCGCGCCACTTGGTGCCCAACTGCCCGTCGAGCACCCGGTGCACTTTCTCCGCCGACAGCGGCGGGGCGTCCTTTTGCAGTTTGGTCAGGGCTTCCCGGTAGGGCTCGCCGAACTCCTCGGGGATCGCGGCCTCAAGCACCGAGAGCGCCTGGCCCACCTTCATCGCCCCGCCCTTGAGTTCACCGAGGACGGTGAACAGCTGGCTGGCCGCCTTCTCCATCAACTCGGCGTTGACCGAGTCGCGAGACTTGCCGGTCAGCCTCTTGCCGTAGCCCAGCGCGGCCCGGCCTGCCATGCCGACCGGGAGGCTGGCCAGTTTTGCATTTCGAGCGGTTCGCCCGCGCTTGATGTCGTCGGCCACGCCCTCCATCATGCCCGTCGCGCCGCCCGAACTGTTCGGGGATGCCAACAACCGCAGAGGGGATGGCGTGTCCAGCGCCGGGCCCGGATGGTGTGGGTGGCTACGTCGACCTCGACGGTGGCGTTCATGGTGGCCGGGGGAGCGCCGGGCGGTTCGGTGCCGCGCACTGCGGCGATGATGTGGTGCACCTCACCTAGCGCCAGGGCGGCAGTGGCCAACACGGTCGGACGGTCGGCGTGGGCGATCACCTCGCGTAACTGCACGGCCAGCACCGGCCAGGCGGCGTCCCGGTCGGTGCGGTGCAGATCGGCGCACCCCAAACAGCTGCTGACCCCGGGGATCACCAGCGGGCCGACCACGCCGGTGCCGTCGCGAAGCCGCACCGGCAGGTGCGGCACCCGGGCGGCGTGCAGATCGCGCAGCAGTCGCGGATCGGCGGTCAGTGAGTCGGTAAGCACCATCAGGTCCACCCCGGCGGGTGCGCCGGCGGCGGTGACGTGACGGGAGCGCCCCACCCGCGCGCCGGAACACCGCAGTCCTTGGGCCACCAACTCCGAGAGCGGCCCGGCGCCGTGCACCCGGATCGACAGGGCACGCCCGGCTGGCCGCCGGCGGAGGCGCTCGCGGATCACACCCGCCGCCAGCAACGCGGCCAGCAGTTCGTCGAACCCGGCGACGTCCCGGAGACCGTGGGCGGTGGCCAGGCGATGCAGTTCGGCCCGGGTGACCGGGACCGCCATGGCACGCAACACCGTGGCCATCGCGGCGGCGGTCAGCCCCGAGGGCGGATGCACCAGCACCGCGCGATGCGGATCCCAGCCGATCTGCACGGCGCAGTCGGGCCGCAGCAGCACCGGCAGTGCCGGATCGAGCACGAACGTCACGAAGGCGACTGTGACACCAACGGCCAACGCCCCGCGTCAGCTATCCACAGACCCCGCTATTGGCTTCGGTTGGCGGCGGGTGCACCGCACTGTTCAGCTGCTGGCCGCCCAGGGTTCATCGGCCGTGATGTCGTCGCATCCACGATCCGATTACCGTCGATTTCGCGTTCGTTACCACATCTCCGGGAGGGACAAACCGTCATGGATCATGCAGACGTACAACGGAATATGTTCAAGGGTGCGGTGCAGCGGCGGGGTCGGCGTGGTATTCGCCGCCGCCAGCCCTATGCATGGCTGGGTGCGGGCGCGCTGGGGGTGGGTTTGGCGCTGGCCGG
>JAQAZZ010000189.1:0-2553 GCA_032127075.1 Micrococcales bacterium
TGACGCTGCTGACGACGCTGTCAGCGTCGCTGATCTGGGGGATCAACACTCTGTTCCTCCTCGATGCCGGGTTGACCAACCTCGAAGCGTTCGCAGCGAACGCGTTCTTCACCGCCGGCAGGGTGATCTTCGAGGTTCCCACCGGGGTGGTCGCGGATGTGCGGGGCCGCCGACTGTCGTTCCTGCTGGGCGCGCTCACCCTCACCCTGGGAACGTTTGTCTATGTGCTCATGTGGTGGTGGGCGGCCCCGTTCCTCGCGTGGGCGGCGGTCTCGCTGCTGCTGGGTCTGGGCTTCACCTTCTTCTCCGGCGCTGTGGAGGCGTGGGTGGCTGATGCATTGGCCGCCACTGGCTACGAGGGTTCGCTGGACCGGGTGTTCGGGCGCGCGCAGGCCGTCTCCGGCGGTGCCATGCTCATTGGTTCGGTGCTCGGCGGGGTGATTGCCCAAGCCACCAGTCTTGGAGTGCCCTTCGTCGTGCGCGGCGTGCTGCTGCTGATCACTTTCGCGGTGGCCTTCGCGCTGATGCATGACCTGGGTTTCACCCCCGAACGGGAGATGAAGCCGTTGGCGGCCACCCGCCGAGTCCTCGTGGATTCGCTGCAAGGTGGCCTCGGGCAGCCGTCGGTTCGGTGGGTCATGCTCACCAGCCCCTTCCTCGGCGGTGTTGGCATCTATGCCTTCTACGCCATGCAGCCCTACCTGCTGGAGCTCTACGGCGACCCGGAGGCCTTCGCGGTCGCGGGGCTCGCCGCGGCCATCGTGGCGGGGGCAATGATCGTCGGCGGTCTGACGGCCCCGCTGCTGCGCCGCCTCGTCCGACACCGCACATCGCTGCTGATGATCGGCGTGGCGGTCGGCGTGGTTGCGCTCGTGATAGCCGGGGTGGTCGCCAACCTCTACGTGGTGATCGGCATGCTGGTGCTCTGGGCGCTGGCCGATGCTGCGTCCAGGCCAGTCCGGCAGGCATACCTGAATGCGCTGATCCCATCCCAGCAGCGGGCCACCGTGCTGTCGTTCGACTCGCTGCTGGACTCCTCCGGCGGTGTGGTGATCCAACCGGCGCTCGGCCGGGTCGCGGACGTCTCCGGATACGGCGTCACGTTCGTCCTCAGCGGTGTCATCCAAGCGGCCGCCCTGCCGTTCCTCGTACTCGCCCGCAGAACGAAATCTCCCGCCGACGTCGATGCCGCGACGACACCTCCCCCCTCGTGAGACCGCCAGCGCGGCTGCGACCGCCAGCGCGGGATTCACACTGTGATGATGACTCGCCCCTTGGCGCCACCCTGGGTCAAATAGTCGATCGCCGCTGCGGCCCGGGCGAGCGGGAACTTGCGGTCATCCACGACGGGGCGCAGTCTCCCCGACTCGATCAGCTGCACCAGCGTGGCCAGGTTCTCCTCCCGCGGCCGGCTGGAACCGATGCCGGGGATCTGCTCGACGAACGGGGCTACCGCCATCATCGGCAGCATCCGGCCCATGCTGCCCAGCCACCGGTGCCCTGTGCGGCCGTAGTGGTCGTGGCCGATGAGCACGAACTTGCCGTCCGGCTTCAGCACGCGGCGGATCTGCGAGAACGGCTTCTGCGACACCACGTCGAACACGATGTCGTAACGCTCTGTCTTGGCTGTGAAGTCCTGCTGCGTGTAGTCGATGACTTCATCGGCGCCGAGGTCGCGCAATTCCTGCAGCTTGTCGGGGCCGTCGACCGCCGTCACCTCCGCACCGAAGGCCTTGGCCAGCTGGACCGCGTAGACCCCGACCGCACCGCCGGCACCGTTGACCAGGACCCGTTGCCCGGACGCCACTCCACCCTGGTCCCGCAGGTTCATCAGCGCGATGAGCGCGGCGGTGGGCACCGCTGCCGCCTCTTCGAAGGACAGGCCGTCCGGCACCCGGGCGAGCCGATCCTGCGGAACTGCGACGTACTCGGCGAACGCACCGGAGTTGCGCCACTGGTTGGCGGGAGAGATCTCCCCGAACACCCGGTCCCCCACGGCGAACCCGGCCGCTCCTTCGCCCAGCGCCTCGACCTCACCGGCCATGTCGGTGCCGGGGATCGGGTTGCTGGGGGTCCGCACCCCGCTGCCCATGAGGCGCAGCACGTACGGCAACCCGTTCACGGCGTGCCATACATCCGCATGAGCCGACGTCGCCCGCACCCGCACGAGAACCTCACCGGGCCCGGCCGTCGGCACGGGAACCTCCCGAAGGTGGAGCACCTCGGCGGCCGGCCCGTACCGGTCCTGCACGATTGCCTTCACTGCTCCTCCTCGCTGCGGCCGGGGCCGCGTTGGCTACCTGCAGTCTTGCAGTCGCACGTTGCGCCGCGATGACGGTGACTGCGCCATGATGCATACCGCGGGGAGGTCGTTGTTGTGCCAGTGACGCACAGCCTGCGGATGGGTCGGCGCCTCACCTTCGGCCACAGGGCTGGCGACCAGCACAGTCGTCTGTTCCGTGACCGGGATGCTGATCTGCTCTGACGTCAATCCATCCCGAGACAGCCACTCGTATGAACCGGGCCCCACTGTGTGCTACCGGTGGTGCCCAG
>JAQAZZ010000190.1:0-17931 GCA_032127075.1 Micrococcales bacterium
GGCGGGACCAAGACGGCCGTGCTGCTGGTCAACCGCTCATGGCAGGTCCTGGGCCAGGTGATCCGGCCGACGGTCACATCCAGCGCTGAAGAACGTCCAGCAGCCGGCCGGTATCGTCGCGGAACACCGCGATGTGGGGCGACACGATGGCGGCGTGCGTCGACTCGGTGTCCTCCCGCTGCCGGTGGGCCGGATACATCGGGTCGTGCTCGATCGTGGCGTACAGGGTGCTGGAACGGCACAGGGTTTCCTCCTGTGCCCTGGCACCGCTGAGCCAACCGCCCCCGGGATGGGCGCCGTTGGCCATGTTCAGCGCCAGGACGCGGCCGTGCTCTTCGCCCAGCCGTGCAGCGGCAACCATCGTCGACTCGTTGCGCACCGACACCCGGCACTCGCCCGATCCCGCGGCCCCCTTGGGGGGCGCAGCCGGCAACGGCGCGTCCGCGGGAAGGGACATCCTCGCCGACGTGGCCGCCTCAATCGCACCGGCGAGGTCCACCTGGCGGCCCAGCGGACTCGTGTACCACCCCTGGGCGATGATTCCCAGAGTCGAGTGCCCCAAGCTCCACGCCCCGTCGCGGTCGATCGCCAGCGAGGCCCGCGCCGAAGCCGCCAGGTCCGGCCCATCAACACACGGTTCGTAGATCATGGCCATAGGAGATCCCCACTTCTGTCGTTTGCCCTCGCATCCGACGATTCCACTTCGCCCCCGGACTTCGCGCCGGCAACTCCCCCATCTTCCGATGCGGCCCCGACAGAACCCCGCGATCTGACTGCGCCGGCCAGGGCTTTCTGTCGGTGGTGCGGGGGATCCTGGGGACATCAACATCCAACCGAAACCAGCGGAGGCTGCCATGGAACGGAACCGCCCTTCGACTGCCGGCAACGCGGCTGCAGTCGGCCAGCTGCATGTGCCGCGGCCCGATCAGTTGCCGCCCTATCGGCGCCCCCAGCGGACCGCCCCGCAGGTCGCCTACGCCGACGTCTACCTGGATCTGATGCAGGTGGAGGACCACATGGTGTGGGCGTTCGCCCTCTCGACACCGACGCGCGCGAACGACGTGCGTTCGGGCAGTGCCGCGGGCCAGATATCGGAGGGGATCGAATCCGCTCTGGCGGCAGCCCAGGATCTGGTGCCGGACCTGCCGCTTCGCATCAGCAGCCCCCATCCGAGGGTTGCGTCCGCCAAGGCCTCGCAGGGGCTCGTGGTCTACCCGCCGGACTGTGCGTGGGCCCACCCGCTGCGCGCCGAGGTGAAGCAGGTGCTGGCTGACGAGGCGAACACCTACCTGGCGCAGGCGCCCCGCCTGGTGGTGGCCACGGACGGATCGTGGTCCCGCGGGAGGCGTTCGGCCGGCTGGGGCTACGTCGCCGCCGACGGCCGCTCCGGCTGTGGGCAGCTCACCCGCACGGCGTCTCCCCTCGTGGCCGAACTGGCGGCCATCCGCGCAGTCCTGTCGCACATTCCGGCCCCCCGGAGGCTGCGGATCCTCACCGACTCCCGCCATTCGATCGCCCTGGTCACTGGAGCGGGCCGGGGGCCGGTCGCTGTGCGGAACACGGTTCCGGAACTGCGCAGCCGGCTGGAGTGTCGCGATGTGGAGCTCACCTGGGTCAAGGGCCACCAGGGCCCGGGGCTGCACGACGGTGCCGACCGGTTGGCCGTGGCCGCCCGGCGGGCGCTGGACGCCGGACTCGGCAACAAGCCTCACCGGGACGTGGCGGACAACATCGTCGCCGAGGCACTGGCGGCGCACTCCGGCGGCAGGACCCGCCGCGACTTCGGCACCGCCGCATAAGGCCACCTGGCCGCGACAGCTCACCTGCTCCCGGCCGGCACGACCCACAGAACCGAACCACAACGGAGGCAATGAGTTGAGCAAGAATCAGACCACCACATGCCTGGATATCCACGCCGACGCCTACGTCACGTTCCGCCGCATCGCTGGGCAGCGATACCGCCTGAGCGTGATGCTGCATGCCCGGCAGACGGCGGACAATGATCATTGGCGCCTGCGGAGTCCGGCCTTCGAAGTCGCCCTGGAATGCACCCAGGCCGTCGTGGCGGTTGCGGCCAAGGCCGACAACGGTCACCCCCAGCCCAGTCGCGGCGTCCAGTGCGCCGCGGAGTTCGCAGACACCGGCCTTGTCCCGCACACCTACGCCGGCGTGATGCTGGACCCGCTGCCGTCGGGCGGATTCGCCTATGCGGAGTTCGACCTCGAACTGGGCGGCACCGAACTCGCGGGGCGCTCCCTCGCCGGGCTGCGGATCAGCCAGGACTTCGGCATCCATCGGTTGCACGGCGCTGCGGCGATGATGGTCGGCCTGCCCCTCATGCTGGATTCGGGCAAGGCGACAAACTTCGGAGCGCCGTGCTTCTCGGTGCTGTGCGACGACGCCGAAGACGGGGATCCCGACAACGAGGGCTACGCCGCCGATGAGCTGCACGACTTCACCGTCTATCCCGTGCTCGATGCGGAGGGCTCCTGTTCCCACGACTGGTGCTTGGGCACGCATGAGGCCCTTGTGGGCGGCGGCTGACACACCCTCAGCCGTCGGGCGCTCAGCCGTCGGGCACCAGGCCAGGGGTGCCAGCCCGGTACCGCCGCGCCAACCGGCGCCCGAGTTCCGCATCAGCGTCCCAGCGGTAGGCCGGTCCCACAACGGCCGCTCCCAATCCCGCGATGAGCACCATCAACCCGATCCGGGTGTGGACCGGCTCGACGACCCACACCCGGATGGTCTTCCAGCCGTCGTCGTCTTCCAGCAGTTGGGAGTCTTCGGCGAACCGCTCCACGACCCAGTCGGATCGGGGCGGCAGTCGCAGGATGGCATCGCTGCGTCTGCGGTTCTCCTCGCGGAGTGCGGCGGCGTTGCTGGGCAGGTCGAATGATTCGTCCAGGACCTCCAGACCGCGGATGTTGGACACCAGGAAGGTCCTGATGTGCCGGTCGCGCTGAACCGGCCCCGCGTCGAGTTCCCACCCGCGCTGGGTGCGGAGCAGTCCATACGGCTCCACGACCCGGGTGTCCACACCCGGCCGCCAGGCCTTGGAGTACTCGATGCGCACTCTGCGGCGCTTCGCTATCGCCTGCCGCAGCGTCGAGACATGGCCGGCGTCGCCGACAGGGGAGCTGTCGTCCATCTCCGGCGGCACCAACACGCGACTCAGCTTGGCCAGCGCCCGGCGCAGGACCTCGTTGCCCGGCTCCAGCTCCAGGAGGTCCTGACCTGCCACATACATGTCGGCCATGTCGGCCACTGCCATGTAGTCGACGCCCAGTTCCTGGGCGGCGAGGGTGGTGGTCACTTCCACGTACTCCCGGTCGTCCTCGACGAAGAACTCCAGCGCGACCTGGTCGTAGAGGCCGCTGTGCGCGTCCAGGAACAGGTGAAGATCCGTTCGCAGTGCCTCCGGATCGGCATCCACAAGCCGTGCGAGTTCGTTGATCTCGAACGGCCGTTCGTGTTCTGCCAGGACGCCCAGCGCCACGGGCACCTTGGCGAACCGCCGCACGAACGGGGGGATCTTCTGCTCAGCCATCGTTGGCCACCATCCGCTCGGCGCCGACTGTGGCCGTGATGTCGTCGATCAGATAGTCGCGGAAACCGTCGGGACCCACGGCACGCACCTTGTCCAGCAGTTCGAACACCCTCGCCCGGGCCGCTTTGCGGTTGGTGACGGTGAAGGTCAGCCGGTCGCCGTCAGCGCCGGTGGGTTCACCCAGCAGCATCGTCGCGTCGGGGTGGTAGTCGGGATCCAGCTCCAGCCAGAAATCCTCCGGCTCGTGGATCGGCCACTGGATCGCGTCCTTGGTGCGGTACTCGCGGCTGCCGAACGACTGTGCGGTTCCCGGCCGATCGGCACGCAGCTCAGACATCCGCGCCAAGGCGAAATCCTTGGCCCGCGTGGTGCCGTCCTCCAACCCGATCAGGAAGTAGCCGGTCGGCTTGGATACGAGGCGTACGGGGTGCACAGCCCGGGCGTAGCCGGAGTAGACGAACCTGACCAACCGGCGATCGCCCAGTGCCGCGTTCAGGATCTCCAGACCCTCCGCCGGGGTGGTGGCCCGGTACTGCATGCCGGTAGCCAGCCTCGCCAGCCCTCTCGCCGACCTCGCCGGCACTTGCGCCGGCAGGTGTTCCCGGAGGCGCGGCCGCTGCATCAGCAGCATCACCCGGTGCAGTTGGGCCCGTTCCTCCTCCTCGAACTCCGCGGCAAGACGGGTGTCGGCGGGCCTGATGCGGTAGCAGGCCCTCTTCCCGCCCTCGGGGTCCGGCAGCGTTTCCAGGACCCAGCCGAGTGCCTCCAGCTTCCTCAGGTCCCTCCGGATGGCATCGACGGACTGGTATCCGAATTCCTCTTCAAGAACATCGCTGCGGACACCGTGGGAACCGGCGCCCGTGAGTCGCAGCACAACCCGCATCATCCGCAGGATCGCCGGCTCCGCTGGGTGTCCCTTGTTGGCCATGCTCTGATCTTGGACCGCCGGGGCGTGCGAGGCCCGTCGAGCGGGCGGCCTACCCTCACCGATCGGTTCGACAACCCTGGGCGCTCGGCAAGGAAGCCGCCGCCCGCCGTCACCATGATGAGCCGCAGCACAGGAACCCCGCCCCGGAAGCTGGTGGTGTGTGGCGCGGGGACGGGACGAGGTTCGCCTCACAACCCGAAGGCATCCGCCGGCAGGACCAGCAGATTGCCGCGTGGTTTGCGCGTGTCAACGCCGACATAGCAGGTGCCGTCGGCCCCGAACGCCAGCCCCTCACACTTGGCCGGTGCCCCGTCGATCCCCCAGGTGTGGCTGGGCCGCACCTTCTCACCCGGCGCCGGGAGCTGCTCGATCCGGGCGATCGACGCGGTTTGGTCGGACAGCAGGTACAGCGCACCGTCCGGCCCCAGGGCTGCGTCGCTGACATCCCCCAGGCGCTCGATGCGCTTGCCCGCCGGCCAGGATGCGGTGGCGACGAGCGTCGCCGCGACAGCAGCGCCGTCGGCGGGCACGGCCGGGAAACCGCCCCAGGGCCCAGCCATCGCCCCCACCGCCGCATCGACGCCGACGATGGGCGCGGCCCACGATCCGTCACCAGGCACAGACCCTGCCTGCGCCTGGTGCGGGGGGCCGAACACGGCGAAGCAGATGGGCCGCTTCTCCTTGACGATGAAGACTCGTCCGCCGGGCAGCAGGACCATCGACTCCCCGCGGGAGTTGTCGTCTCGATCCCACACCGACGACAGCAGCGCATCGGCGCTGGCATCGAGCTGCAGGATCGCGACCAGTGCGGTCCCGCCGGGATCGATCACGACCAGCCGGGCTGGCTCCTCCTGCATCAGCACCAGCCGCCCCGAGCCGTCGGCGCACACCGCCTCCAACTGCTCCAGGGAGGCGCCGGCGCGTCCTGCCGTCTCGTCGAGATCCACCACCTCCCAGTCGCCGGAGTTCGCCGGCAGGTCGGGGGACAGCCGGGCCCGGGCGTAGCTGCCATGGCGGTCTCCCACGGCGAGCAGGACCTCACCTTCGCCGTCGCGGTGGACCGCCAGACCGGAGACCTCGACCAGGGGGATGTCAGCAGTGCGGGCAACCATCAGCGGCGCACCGACGACGGTTGGCTGTTTCACGGGCCCAGCCTGGCACAGCCTGCCGCGAGCCGGAGGCGCCCCGAGCCTGCGGGGGCCGCGGGCTCGGGTCCGCGGCGATCACGACGACCGGCGGCGGGCCCCTGACCTCAGCGGCCGCGACATCGCCGCAGGATCGACCGTTGAGTTCACGGGCTTGAGTTCACGGGCTTGAGAATGCCGGGCGGAACAACACTGTCAACAGCTTCCTTGATCACCCATCTGCCCCACGCAGCAGGTTGGCGATCGCCAGGTGGTGCTGCGTCCACCGAGACAGCGTCGCCGCCTGCGAAGGGGTGATGGGCTGGCACACCCAATCCCAATGCGCCGCGACCCACTCCCCGACCTGCGGCCGGGCGCCGAGGTGATAGCCGTCCCGCTGCCAGATCAGGCGCTCCATGTGCGGCTGTTCCCCGAGTTGCTCGCCGTCCCACACGACCTTGGTCGTGGCCACGGTCACTGCCGCCGGCTCCACCGCCTGCACCTGCGCGGGTCGGATCCGGCAGCGGTCCAGCACCCGCAGCGGTTCCCCCGTGCGGTCCCCGCGCAGCAGCCCGACCCACGGGTAGACGTTGAACACGTGGAAGTTGTGGTGCGGGCGCCCCCCGTGCAGGACCGCGGTGGTCACCTGGCCGAACCTCGGGCCCGCGATCCGCCGGAAACGGTCTTCCGCCTGATCCGCCAACCACGACGCCGGCACCGCTGCCAGCAGGTTGTTGCCGATCCAGTACGCCGCCACCACCCGTTCGTCCAGGGGGTCCTCGATGCTGTTGGCCGCTGCGATCAGCTGCAGATACGGCCACGCGCCGGTGAACTGCGCCGCGAGGTGGCGCAGTTCGGCCACCGCCTCAACGCCGGGTTCCGCCACGGCCTGCAGCAGCGCGGCGTGGTCGTGCGGTCCGCACAGGCCCAGAGCGTTCGGCGGATAGGCGAACCGGGCGAACAGCGCAGGCCCGCCGGCCGAGCCGTCCGCGACAGGCTGAGGGCTGCGATCTCCGGCTGCGGCCGCGTCCCGGTTCATGCAGCGGCCGCCGGTTCGCGTGTCCCAGGCCACAGCACCGCCGCCACACCCGCGGCGATGAGAACCAGACCGGCCACTTGGGCGCCGCCGACCGCGGCCGAGCCCGGCAAGGCCAGCAGTGCGGTGACGAACGCTCCCCAGACCAGGACGGCAGTGACCTCGACAGCGGGTGCGCGGCGCAGCGCCCCGAACCACGTGAGCACGTAGCCCGACAGGAACAGCCCGGTCACCAGCACCCACGACCACGGCAGCGCAGCCAACTGCTGCGCGCCGCCGGAGGCTGCCAGCCAGCCGAGGAGCACCAGCGTGCCGACACCTAGGCGGACAACACCCAGCAGCGGGGCGGTCAGTGACCGCAGCGAGCCCCGCACGATGACGATCTCCACCGACCACAGCAGCGTCGCCACCAGCACCATCACCAGACCCGCCGCGGTGCCGGCGCTGGAACTGCCGCCACCGGCCAGCAGCAACTGGCCGGTCACCAATGCCGCCACCGCCAGCAGGACCGGCAGACCGACGCGCTCGTGCAGCAGCGGCACAGCCAGCAGCATGACCCAGATGATCAGACTCTTCTGGGCGAACGCGGCCTCGGTGCTGCTCGCCAGCGACAATCCGGTGAAGAACAGCCCGAACGCCAGCCCCCCGCTGATCACTCCGACGTATCCCAGGGCGAGCCGCTGGGGGCCGCGCAGCGCCCGCAGGCGGGGCAGCGCTGCCGTCCGCGCCGGCGACAGCAGCAGCACGGCGAGCAGCACCGCCGCCGCAAGCGCATTCTTGCCGGTGGTGAAGGCCAGGGGACCGGGTGCGGCGCGCACCGCGAAACCGTTCAGGTAGACGGCGAAGCCGCTGATGGTCGCCGCGGCCAGGGCCAGCCACAGGCCGGTGCGGCGGGTCATGGGCAGTCTCATGGCGTCACCTCGCTGTCGCGCATCGCACGGACTTCGGCGACCATGCGCCGGGCAGCGTGCGGGTCGAGCCGCTGCACCGCCAGCCCGGTGTGGGTCAGCAGCCAGTCCCCGGGCTCGACTGAGACGCCGTCGGCCTGCAGCAGAACCAGCGAGACGGTCCGCTGGACCTCGTCGAAGGCCACCCGGGCCAGCTCACCGTCGGTGGCGAGCACACGTCCCACGTTGTCCAGACACATCAGCGTTCCCCTCCCGCCAGGGCTGCGGCGGCCGCCGCCTCCGGGACCGCGGCTGCGACCCGGTCGGACAGCCCCACGCCGTGGCTGGTGTCGGCGACCTCGACGCCGATGAGCACGATGTCCGGCGGCAGGCCGCCCAGCGTCTTGCCCAGGCCGATCGCCTCGGCGACACCCAGCCCGTGGGTGCTTGCGGTTGCTGCTGGCGCGGCGGTGTCCCATCTGCCCTCGCGGCAGGCCAGCACATGAACGGTGCCGGGCTCGGCCCCGGTCGACATCGCGTCCACCAGCACCACCCGGCGCGCGCCGGCCCACAGGTTCAGCCGTTCGGCCGGCTCGCCGCTCGCCTCTACCGCCGCAGCCCCGCTGGGCAGGGCCGCCATCACCGCCAAGCCCACCCCGTCGTCGCGGCGGTAGGGGTTTCCCACGCAGATCACCAACGGCACGGTCATTCCCGATGCACCTCCAGATGAAGGAAGTGGGTGGCGCACGAGATGCAGGGGTCGTGGTTGCGGATCGCCTGCTCGCACCGGTGTGTGAGCGCGTGGTCGTCCAGATCGAGGTTGTCCTGCACGACCTGCAGCAGGTCGTGCTCGATCGCGGGCTGGTTCTGCGCGGTGGGCGGCACGATCCGGGCTGAGACGATCAGACCGTCGTCGTCGATCTCATACCGGTGGTACAGCAGGCCCCGGGGGGCCTCGCTGATGCCGTGGCCGACCCCCGCCCGCGCCGGAACATCCACAAACGGCTGCGGCGGCAGTCGGTAGGAGCGCACCAGCGCCAGCGCGGCCTCACATGCGGCCGCCATCTCGACCGCCCGCACGATGATGCTGCGGAAGGGGTTGCGGCAGACGCCCCCCAGCCCCGCGGAGTCGGCGGCCGCGAGCGCCCCGGGGGGCAGCAGGTGCCGGTTCACCGCGTAGCGGGCCAACGGCCCCACGAGGTACCGACCACCGTCCCAGCGGCCGTGCAGTGCGGTGCTGTGCGGCACGTGCTCCTCGGTGAACGTATCGGCGTACTGCTCCACGCCGATGTCCACCCGCCCGGACTCCGCCGCGATGCGCGAGCCCATGAACGGGTAGCCGCTCGATCCGGCCAGCGCCACGAGGTCCCAGTCGCCGTCGTAGTCGGGGAAGTCGAACCCTGCCACCAGTTGCACGGTCTCCAGTGCCGCGTTGAGCGCCCATTCCAGTTCGGGTTCCAGCGCCGCCACCAACTCGGGCGCGGGTGCGGCGTAGAAGCCGCCGACGCGCACGTTGACCGGATGAACGGCGCGGCCGCCGATGAGTTCGAGCACGGCGTTGCCGGTCTTCTTCAGCCGCAGCGCCCGCTGCACCACCTCGCGGTGGTCGCGGGCCATCTCGATGGCACCGTCGTAGCCGAGGAAGTCCGGGGCGTGCAGCAGGTAGATGTGCAGGGCATGGCTCTCGATCCACTCCCCGCAATAGAGCAGCTGCCGCAGCGCCTGGATGTCCGCCGGCACGCGCACACCGCAGGCGTTCTCGATCGCCAGGCAGGCGCTCATCTGATAGGCCACCGGACAGATGCCGCAGATCCGGGCGGTGATGTCGGGCGGCTCGGTGTAGTGGCGGCCCCTGAGGAACGCCTCGAAGAACCGCGGCGGCTCGTAGATCTGCAGCTGCGCGGCCGTGACCCGCTCCCCTTCGATGCGTACATGCAGCGCCCCCTCGCCCTCCACGCGGGCGAGGGCGCCCACCTGGAGCAGCCGGTTGCCGGTGCGATGGGTCATTGCTCCACCTCCCGGAAGGCGCGCACGGTGAACGTGGACAGCAGCCGGTCGATGGTGGCCTCCGACGTCCCGATCTCCGCCAGTTGAGCCCGCATCGCAGGGAGGTTTGCCGTGTCCGCCGGGCCGAAGCAGCCGAAGCAACCGCGGTTGAACGCCGGGCACAGGCCGCCGCAGCCGGACCGTGTGACGGGTCCGAGGCACGCGATGCCGCGCGACACCGGCAGGCATGCCGTCCCGCGGCGCTTGCATTCCATGCACACGCTGCCGTTCTCGGGCAGCGGCAGCGATCCGCGCAACAGCGAGGTGAGCGTGCCCAGCAGTTGGCGCTTGTCGATGGGGCAGCCGTGAAGCTCGAAGTCGACGCCCACGTGGGCGCTCACCGGCGTCGATGTGGCCAGCGTCGAGATGTAGTCGGGGCGGGCGTACACCGCGGCGGTGTAGTCGGCGACGTCGGCGTAGTTGCGCAGCGCCTGGATGCCGCCGGCCGTTGCGCAGGCGCCGATCGTCACCAGCAGGCGCGACTGATCCCGGATCTGCCTGATCCGTTCGACGTCGTTGTCGGTGGTGATGGAGCCCTCCACGAGCGACACGTCGTACGGACCCGCGGCCACGGCACTGCTGGCCTCCAGGAAATGCCGGATCTGCACCTGCTCGGCCAGTGCCAGCAGTTCGTCCTCGCAGTCGAGCAAGGTCAGCTGGCATCCGTCGCACGAAGCGAATTTCCACACGGCGAGGGTCGGGGCGCTCATAGTTCGGCCACCTCCAGCAGCGGCTGGGCCGACTCCCAGGTGGTGACCGGCCCGTCGAGGCAGACGAACCGTGCGCCCAGCTGGCAGTGGCCGCAGTGGCCGATAGCGCACTGCATGTTGCGCTCCATGGACATCCAGATCCGATCGCGGGGCACCCCGCGGTCGGTGAGCGCTGCGGCGACGATGCGCATCATGACCTCCGGCCCGCAGACCATGGCCACCGTCGCGGAACCGTCGACCGGCACGCGGCGCAGTTCCCCGGTCACCACCCCGACGCTGCCCATCCGCCAGTGGGAGCAGGGTGTGTCGACGGTGGTGCGCACATCGATGATTTCGTCGCGCCACCAAGCATCCAGTGCCGCCCGGTACAGCAGATCGTGGGCCGTGCGCGCGCCGACGATCACCGACACGCGGCCGTAGGCGGCACGATCGGCCAGGATCGAATCCACGACCGGTCGCACGGGCGCCAACCCGATCCCCCCGGCCACGATGATGATGTCGCGGCCTCGGGCCGCGGCCATCGGCCAGTGGGCGCCGAAGGGTCCGCGGACGCCGACGATGTCGCCGGGCTCGCACCGGCACAACGCTCCGGTGACCGGGCCCACGCTGCGCACGGTGTGCACCAGTCGGCCGTCTGCCGGCAGCCCCGCGAACGAGATCGGCACCTCACCCACGCCCCGCGCCCACAGCATGGCGAACTGGCCCGGTTGCGGTTGCGTGACCGCGTCCTGCATCGGCTCCAAGGTGAGCGTCACCGTGTCGCGGCATTCGGGCCTGCGTTCGACCGTGCGGTACAGCGTCGGCAGCATCGGGTCTGCCGTCGCTGGCGTGTCACGCAGGGCAGCGGTCAATGGCCCTCCCCGAAGATGTCCGCCAGTCGCAGCCGAGCTGATTGCAGCCGGTCGGCCATGGCTGCACCGACGTTGCGGTAGATCACTGCGGCCGCCGCCGGGTCGGTGTCGAGCACCGAACGGATGCAGGCGGTGCCCACCTCGATCGCGGTGACGGGCTTCAGCGCGACCGCGTCGAAGTTCCACCGGTAGGGCGGGAAGAGCCACGACCAGCCGAGGATGTCGCCGGACTGGAGTGTCTCGATGACCTGCAGTCCGCGTGCGGGCGTGCGAAGGCCCACGGCGACCCGGCCCGAGGTGAGGGCGTAGAGCCTGTCGGCGGAACCACCGTGGCGCAGGATCGTCGCGTCCGCCGGGAAGCCGACCGGCTGGGAGCACGCGGCGAAGCGGCGCCGCAGTCCGGGGTCGAGGTCTTCGAAGAACGGGTGGGCGGCCAGCGCCTCGTCGATGGTTGTCATAGTCACCTCCGCAGTGCCGCGGCTTCTTCGGTGATATCGATTCCGGCCGGGCACCAGGCGATGCAGCGGCCGCAGCCGACGCAGCCCGAGGTGCCGAACTGCTCGGGCCAGGTGAACAGTTTGTGGGTCAGCCACTGCCGGTACCTGGACATCGGCGATGCCCGCACGGCGCCGCCGTGCAGGTAGGAGTGGCCGAGCTCGAAGCAGGATCCCCACGCGCGCGTGCGTGTCGTGGCGCCGGTGACCGGGTCGTCCTCGTCGGCGATGTCGGTGCAGAAGCACGTCGGGCAGGCCATCGTGCAGTTGGCGCACGACAGGCAGCGGCGCGCGACCACGCTCCACCGGGGGTCTTCGGGGTCGGGTTGCCCGCCGCCGGCGGGCATCTGCCGTACCACCGCGGCTTCGGCGTGGGCTCGGACGGACGCTGCGGTCTCGAGGTCGGCCGGGCCTGCCGCCGCCGTGGGAACCGCGGCGAGCACGGCTGCGCCCTCATCGGAGCCGACAGCCACCAGGAACCTGTGCTGTGGCGTGCCGGGGTCCAGTTCGGTCAGAACCAGGTCGGCGCCGGGACCGACCGCGGGCCCGGTTCCCATGGACGAGCAGAAACAGGTAGCCGCCGGGGTGGCGCAGTCCACTGCGGCGACAAACACCCGCGCACGCTGCGCTGCGTAGCGCGGATCGGGGTAGTCGTGGTGCAGCAGCACGTCATCGAGGATCGCCATCGCAGCGAGGTCGCAGCCGCGGACACCCAGGAACGCCCGCTTCGTCGGCGGCGGTTCTGCGGGTTCGAACCGGATCCCGTCTTCGGTGCTGACCGCGGTGAACAGGACCTGCGTGGGTGGGAACAGATGCATCTTCCAAGAATCGGCCGGGGCCGCGAAGCCGAAATACGCACCGTCGGTGCGCGCCGACAGCCGATACCGCCCGGGCGCGGTCTCATCACCCACGCCGCGCGGCAACTCGCCGATTCCCTCGACGGGAGCCAGCCCCACAACGCTGTCATGCACGGTCGGCCCGTAGGTCTCATATCCGACCTCGCGCAGCCGCTGTATCAAACGGTCGAGGCCGCTGGGGGTGAGGATGCGCCGATCGTCGGCGCCGGTCGGTCCCACATCTCCAGTGTGTCACCGGGCCGACGCGGAAGGTTGTGCCGAAAGTCCCGAACGGCGCGCAACCGCGCATTGCTGCGGTCGCGCGCCAATGCTGATCCGCTCATCGAAGCGCCGGGCGGGACGCAAGCAGCGGACCGCCGCGCCGGGACCGCGCGCGCAGGTTCGAGCCGCTCACGCGCAGCAGCCAGCCGAGCCGGCGGCGGGACCGACCTCAATCAACCGCGGATCGTCGTCGGTGACGGTGTAGAACTCCCACGGTGTCCCAGCCGGGTCGTGGACCCAGACCTTCTCCTGCCGAGCGTGGCAGCAGACGACGGCCTCCTCCACCGACGTGGCGAGATCGCCCTCCTGCAGCCGTGCTGTCGCCTCGTGCACGGCAGCGGTATCGACCACCTCGACGCCGAGGTGGTTCAGGGCACCAGGCGTACCGGTCCCGCGCGATTCGGTGTCGGTTTCGATGAGCACGAGTTTCAGGGGAGGGTCGGCGATCTCGAAGTTCGCGTAGCCGGGGCGCTGCTTGTGCGGGTCGGTTCGGAACAGGGTCCGGTAGAACTCGACCGACGACGCCAGATCGGACACGTTGAGGGCCAGTTGGATTCGCGACACAGGTGCCACCTCTCATATCGATGATTGTCAATACATGGCAACGCGAGTGTATATCGATATATTTCGATATGAGCGCCCACATCTACGGAGCAACCACCTGCCCCGGAAAGGAGTCCCGCCTCATGGGAAGTCGGTCCACGCCAATAGGCCTACCCGTGGTGGACCTGGGCGCCTGCTGCGAGAACGGGCTGGGTGAACGTATCGACCGCGACGATGCCGAGCAACTCGCCAGGGTGCTGAAGGCGGTGGCCGATCCCGCTCGCTTGCAGCTGCTGTCGATCATCAAATCCGGTGGCGAGGCCTGCGCGTGCGACCTGGTGGATGCGGTGGGGCTCAGCCAACCGACCGTCAGCCATCACCTGAAGGTTCTCACCGAAGCCGGGTTGATCACCCGGGAGCAGCGCGGCCAGTGGGCCTGGTTCCATCCCCGGCACGAGCGAATCGCCGACCTGCGGCGGCTGTTCTCCTGACGTGCCGATTCGCACGCCGGCGCAGCTCGGCCCGGCGTTCTCACCCGGATCGGGGGAATCGCGCGGGGGCTTGACGGGGCATGATCGAAGTGGACCGACCACCGGCCGGCGGTACACGAGGAGGAAGAATGGGATTGCGCGACAGGCGGCAGGAACGCCGGGACGAGCGACGCGGCAACGACGGCAAGGTCCACTACCGGATGCGGCAGAAGCTCGTGTCCATCGGCGACGACTACTGGATCGAGGACGACTCCGGGCACCGGGTCTACAAGGTCGACGGCAAGGCGGTGCGGGTCAGGCACACGCTGATCTTCAAGGACAGCCAGGGCACTGAACTGCTCAAGATCCAGGAGCGGAAGGCCCGGGTGCGGGACACGATGGAGATCGAGGACCCTGCCGGCAACAACGTCGCCACCGTGAAGAAAGCGCTGGTCTCCCCCATCCGCGACCGCTGGTCGGTGTCCGTGGCCAACGGCCCCGACCTGGAGGTGAAGGGCAATATCGTCGACCACGAGTACAAGGTCGAGGGTCCCGACGGAACAGTCGCGGAGGTCTCGAAGAAATGGTTCCGGGTGGCCGACACCTACGGCGTGGAGATCGCCCCCGGTCAGAACGCCGCGGTCCTGCTGGCGGTCACCGCCGTCCTCGATGCAATGGCTCACAACTGAAACCCCGACCAACGCTCTGCGACGGCGCGAGGGCGCCGACGTCGGAACTCACGCCCGCGGCAGGAGGTAGCCCAAGACAGCGTCCCAGCCAGGGAAGTCGCCGGTTCCGAAGTGGATGTGCTCTCCCTGGAAGCCTTTGACACCGTTCTTGTCGCGGTCGTCGATGAGGTAGTCGCCCTGGTTGAGGCCCTTGTTGTGGCTCAGGATCAGCCGCTTGTAGGCGGGTGTGCCCTCGTCGATGCCGAGGTTCTTGTGGACCCACTCGATCTTGTGCTGCCAGGCGCTGGGGTTGTCCCACGGTGCCGTGGACAGGATGTAGACGTCGAAAGCCTCGGCGAGCCGGTGGTAGGCGTCGATGGCACCGGGGATGGGATCCATCTTCGCGAAGATCCCCGGCACGTCGTCCAGCCGGCCCTGGTACTCGGCCCGCGTCGTGTCGTCGAGTCGGTCGATCCCGGACTGGAAGTCGACCAGGACGCCGTCCATATCGATGTAGAGGACCTTCCTTCGCGAATCTGCCGGCATGGATCCAGCGTAGGCATCGACTCTTGGGGACTCCTGGCGACGACGCGTGCAGGCCACCTGGAGCGATACCTTGGATGTAGACCAGCCGTGCCTTGATGAAAGGCGGTGGTCACGTTGTTCCGCAGTTGCTTCGCCGCCACAGTCGCGGCGTGCGCCGTTGCCCTCGTCGTGCCGCCGGTGGCCGTACAGCCGGCCGCCGCACAAGAGGCCGACAGGGGTCAGCAATCCAGCAAGCCGGCCCCCGTGATGACGGAACAGCCCCCGTGGCGGTCGTGGCTCCGCGGCCAGTCTCCCACCCGCGTGACATCGGCCCCAGGAGCGGATTCACGGCAGAACCGCCGCCTGCAGAAGGGCGACTGCATCCTCCTGCGCCGGTCGTACAAGCGAGTCCCCTGCGACAGGCGCCACGACGTGGAAATCGCCATGGTCAAGCGAATCCCGCGTCACCTGGCCCGCTACGGGCGGCGCTCCATGGCCGTGGTGTCGTGGGCGCAAACGACGTGCGAGGTGAAGGGCGTGCCGGACTACCTCAACCGGCGCCGCCTCACTGCGGACTTCCTGCCGGTCTGGTTGTCGCCCACGAAGGTCGAGTGGCGCTCCGGGGACCGGCGGATGGTCTGCTTCGGCGTTGCGCTGGATTCCCGATTCCGGCCGCGTATGTCGATCGGCTCGGTGAAGCAGATTCCCGAGCTTCGGGATCTCTGCACCTCCTACAAGACCTCCCGGGTCGTGCGCTGCGGTCCGGGGAGACTGAAGTGGGTCCGCATCATCCGGCTCTACCCCAACGCATGGACCAAGGAGTATCCGGGATACCGGGCCCTGACCAGGCAGATCCGAAAGCGGACCCGACAGTTCTGGCCCAACGTCACGTGGGCGGCGCGGCGATCCGAGTGGAAGAAGGGCGGGGGTCGCACAGTCATCGCGTTCAAGGACATACCGTGGCCGCCCAGTGACGCAAGCAAGGTCGCGGAAGTCGCGGTGGGCGAGAACGCGGCGGACATGGCGGTCTCCCCAGACGGATCACGCGTGTACCTCCTGGATGATTTCAAGAACTCCTTGACCATCATCGACGCGGCTACGAAGTCGGTCGCGGCGAAGATCGATGTCGCTGAACGCTCCACTCACTTCGTCATGTCGCCCGCCGGGGACCTGCTCTTCGTCAGCGCCCGCCGCAGCGTTGATGTCATCGACACCGCCTCCGGCTCGCGGGTGCGCCGGATCCCCTTTGCCGGATCGCCCGCAGACATAGAGATCTCCCCCGATGGCTCGAGGATCTACGTCGTGGATGTGAAGACGGCCCGAGTTCGGGTGATCGATACAGCGACGGGGACTGCCCTGGGCAGTGTGAAGACGCGCCCCGAGCCCGGGTATCTGGCGATCACCCCAGACGGATCGCAGCTGTACGCGATGGGGTTCATCGGCGATTTCTTGAGTGCTGTCGACACAGGCACGCTGAAGGTGGTCAAGAGGATCAACATAGGGATCGGAGCGACGGATATCGCGATGTCGCCCGACGGTTCCTCCGCCTACATCACGGATCTGCTCGGAGACAGGGCGCTGGTCATCGACACCGCAAGCAACAGGATTGCCGACCGGGTGCGCCTGCCCTACAGCGGCGGAGCTGTGGGGGTCGCGTTCTCCCCCGACGGAGCCACCGCCTACACCGCCGACTACATCGATGACCATGTCACCGTGATCGATGTTGCGGCAGGCAAGGTCGCATCGCGCATCGAGATGACCGGTTCGCCGCACCTGATCGCCGTGTCCCCCGATGGCACACACCTGTTCGTTGCCCAGCAGAAGTACAACCCCTGGGGACCGGGCCGGGCCACGCTCGCCTTCATCGCCGTGAGTCCATCGACGGCATAGGGCCGGCTGCCGTCGCCGGGCATCGACTCCAGCTCGACAGCCGCGGCTGAACGACGCCCAGCCGCAGGCACACCTTCCGGCAGCCGTCGCGAGCCTCCCCAGGTCGCCGGTTGGGACGGCGATTGCCAACAGGCGGCCACCCCCCAGGGACTTGGTGCGTTCGAGGCCACATATGGCCGCTGTTGCACGGAGAAATCCGATAGCGGCCGCCTGGGCACAAATCCCGGACGTCGACCCCGACCACTCGGCGGCCAGGGCCGACCTGGACAGGACAAGCACCTTCCCGGGGCCCAGGCGTCAAGGGGCGCGCTCCTCGTGCGGGCTCGCGGCCTTCTCGGTGCGCTGGACAGCGATCACTCGAGTCGCTTCGATGAACGCGTGGAGACAACCACGTTCATCACGCTGCCGGGGATCTACAACTCCGGCCCCACCCACTGGCAGACCCGATGGGAGGAATTGTCGTCCGACTTCGTCAGGTTCGGGTGGAGCCCGACACCCCCCGGATCCTCGCCGACATCCCGGAAATGGCCGAAGCCCGGGACTTCGCCGAAGCTCCCCGGCGCCCACTGACTTTCCCGGCGCTCGTCGTCGGCAGCAGCAACGACCACTTCGCAGAAGGTGACTACGCGGCCCGATTCGCCACCGACCTCGGGGCCGGATTCGTGGCTGCGGGGCGCTCGGACACATCAACGCCGACAGTGGCCTCGGCGACTGGCCCCAGGGCCGACGCCTGCTCACGGCCTTCTGCACCGGAGCGGGAGTGACCGCACCGGACTGGCCGTAGCGGCCGAGCATCCGCCGGACCCGGGCCGTCGCCCCTGTGGTCACGCAACAGCGGCGATGTACGCACATCACCGGTGACAATGGGCCCATGCAGTGCACCTTCGCCGCTGAACTGTGGATCTGGGATGCCCGTCGCTCGGATACGTGGACCTTCGTGACCGTCCCGCCGGAACACAGCGACGACCTTCGGGAGCGGACTGGTCCACCCGGTGGCTTCGGATCGATCCCAGTAGAGGTCACGATCGGCGGGTCGTCCTGGCGGACATCAGTCTTCCCCGACAAGGAATCAGGCTGCTACGTGCTGCCGATCA
>JAQAZZ010000191.1:0-4742 GCA_032127075.1 Micrococcales bacterium
CGGACTTCCCCAGGGCGTACACACCAACGATCGTTCGGGAAGTCACTGGCGGACATCGTCGGGATGGGCCTCATGATTGTGTTGTATCTCGCGATTGCCGGCCTGGTGGTACTTGCGATCTGGTTCTTTGGCCGTGACCAAGTGACGCACGACGAGTGCTACGAGCGTGGGGGTACGGTCACGGAAGTCGACGGGGAAATGGTGTGCCTCAACCCGAATCCTGGGTGACCCTGCATGTATCGATTGGCCCTCCCAGTTGACTGCCATGAATGCATCCGGAAGGGCGGAGCGACCGCCCTTCGAGCCGGCTATTCACAACATGCCGGGGAAGCCCGCCGAGCAGGTGCTCGGCTACCTAACAGCTGGCAGGTGACCGCTGTCCGAGACGGAGAAATCGTCATGGTCGTCGACCGCTCCGAACTGACTGACGATCTGGGTGTTCCGTACCTCACCGGGTTCCAAGTGACCATCCCCTTTGACACTGGCTTCTACGTTCCCGGCGCCTCGCATGAGAATTTGGCTACGGGATACAGCATCTACGTCGACGATCCAAACGAGCGTCGGAGCTAGCAGACTGGTTCCTGAGAGTCTGCAGCATGCGCTGGCCGCAGATTGCCCCCGAGACCCACCCAGAAGCCAAGAAGCAGCGGCCGTTGACCTCGGGCAACTCACTCGCGTCGCTGATCCGGTAGCGAAAGCAACGATTCAAGCTCGCGGGGCGTCGTCACGCATCCACAACGCGCCATCCAGGAAACCAAAAAGGAACGCCGGGGACAGGACTTGGCTCGGACTCAGAGTCGAGAGTTTCGGCCGTGACAGTAGGAGCTGTCGATTGAGCCTGAGGCTTTCGTCTACCTCCTCATAGCTGAGCCAACGCTGGTCGTCTCCGTTCCAAGCGTTGAGCGCACCCAAGGCGAACGCCCAAGTGCAAGCCTCGGTGTCCTTGGCCTTCTCAAAGCCACTCACGGAACTGGCGCATTCCGTCCGGGCCACCGCGTTGATCTGCTCCAGGTCTTGAACCGGTTCTGCCGGACTCCTCCGAGACACAACGATGCCGGCGCCAATGGCTGCGACAACGGCCACAAGTACCACGATCAGGATGAGCTTTCGGCGGGGCGTGAGTCGATTGCGGTGGGTTGGGTCCCGCCTAGCCGGACGAGGCTCACTGCCGCCGGAATCGGGGGCGCCATCTGCCTCAACGTCGTCCGGTTTGTGAGGCGGCGACTCATCCGATGAAGATGGGGCTGCGTGTTTACCCACGACCGCGAACCTAGCGCGGACGCCCGCGCGTGTCGGGCGGCTCCCACGGAAAGGTGTTGGCCCTGAGGGTCGTGAGGCTCGGCGGCTAGGGGTCTCAGCCTGGCCCGGTGAGCACGATGACTCCCGGAGGCTGCGGGCGCTGCTCTGAGGCAACCAGGACTGCTAGGGCTGCGGCTTCGGCGGCGGGGATGGGGCCGGTGGACTTGGTGCGGTCGAGGTACCAGTACCCCTGAGTTCGGGCTTCGGTGCGAGTGGCTGCGGCGATGTGGGCTTGCAGCAAGTGTGCGGCGTCGTGTTCGAGGCGGCGGGTGTCGACGTAGTCGGCGAGGGCGGCGCACGCGGTGAAGAACCGCAGCCCCCGCACGTCCACCAGTTTGCGGACCCTGCGGCCGAGCTGGTGGGCGATCGACGCGGCGGTGACCGAGTTGTAGACCACTGCCCGCGGTTTCAGCAGCTCGACCGCCCGCAGCACCCCCTCGGCGACGTCCCGATCAGTAACCGGGTCTGCAAGCGCGTCGTCTGGTTCCCACCCTTCAACCAGGCCGACCCGGACCCGGCCGTCGTCCTGCTGCTCGGCGACGATGATGGCGGCGGCCCTGCCGTGCCCGTCCTTCGCGAACGCGATCACCGACTTCTTGGCGGTGAACCCGTCTAGGTCCGGGTTGCCGAGTTCCCGCCACACGTGCGGGTTGATGGCCCCGGTCATGGAGTCGACGAACTGGCACAAGTGCTCGGTGCGGAACTGCGACTCCGGCAAGGTGCGGGCCTGCTGCGACAGGAACTCCTCGGTCACCCGCTCGGTGGGGGTGGCTTCCGCCCAGCCGTCCCGGTCGTCCACGGCCCGGCCGGCGGCGGCGGACCACTCCAACCAGCAGAACCGCGGGTCATCGGCCCCGTCGGCGGCTGCGTGGCCGCGGTCCCGCCACGCCCGCAGCACCACCGACAAGGAGTCGCCGGCATTGGACACCGCCACCAGCTGCGGGTTCGGCGACGCCGCCTGCGTCGGCGTGATCGCCCCCACGGCCTCGAATGTGCGTAGCTCCCGCACCTCATCCAGGAACACCAAGTCCACCGCCCGCAACCCCCTCGCCGACCGCCGGTTCGCCGCCACCACCCGATACATGCCCCCATTGGTCAGGTGGATGGCCTCCCCACCGTGCCGCAGCGTCCGCCTCGCCAGCAGCCGATGCAGCGGCGCCTCCGGTTCCAAGAACAAGTCCGCGAGCTGCTGCCACGTCGCCACCGCCTCCGACAAGTTCTGCGCCGCCGCCACCACCCGTTCCCCATTCAGGAGCCCCCACAAGATGCGGGCCTGCATCAGCTGAGTCTTCCCCACCTGCCGAGGGCACAAAATCCCCGCCTGCGAGTAAACCCACCGGCCCCCGTCACCCGGCTCGACCGCGGTGAGGTGATCCAGAGCCAGCAGCTGCCACGAATCCAGGTCGATCCCCAGGTGCTCCCGGGCCACCGCCTCCACCTCACCCACCTGGTCACCCACCCCCGGGGGCAACTGCGTGGACACCCGCGGAACGTGCCCAGACGCGGTCACTGAGCGCCCTTCACAACCCAAACGGCCTGGTGCTGACCAACCCGTCCCACAACGGGAGAGAAAGGCCGTGAACCATCCAGCCGCGTACCAGACCCTTCCTTGAAAGAACCGCGCTTGAGGTTGGGCAGGGCGCGGTCTCGTTTGCTGGAGTTGCACCAGCTGCAGGCGGCGACCCAGTTGGTTTCGTCGTGGATCAGCTCGGGGAACTTGGACACGGGTAGGGCGTGGTCGACGGTGGTAGCGGGTTGCCCGCAGTAGGCGCAGTCGCTGTGGCGGGCCAGGAAGCTGCGGCGTTTGGCCCGGTAGTTCCCGCCGGAGTACGGAGTCGGCACGGTCATCCACCTTCGAACGTGGCCTGGGGCACAGCCCCGGTGCAGGCCTGGCACGCAACCCCGGCCACGATCAAGTCGGCCGTCACCTGGACGTTCACGGGCTCCATAGGTCCGACCGGATGGCAGCAGCAGTCACACCGGCTGTTGAGGTAGGCGCGGGCGTCAGCCTCAAGGTTCGGCAGGCAGCGGGCACACACGACCGTCCCCGGGATGCCCAGGTGCGCCCAACGTTGACTTTCAGGGAACAGGTGGCGGCACGGTTTGGCTTCGTGGAGCTGGTCGAGGTGCCCGACCACACACTGGCCCAGCACCGTCAGCGCCACGACCCAACCGTCTCTGAGACGATCCGACTGGGGGGTGTCACATCCGTCACGTCGTTGGTGGGCAGGGTTGACCAGTCTTGGCGGGCAGATTCCCCGTCTCTGTGAGACTGCGGAGACTGCGGAGACTGCGGAATCCCCCGGGGCAGCCGGTACACCCACGGGGACCCTGGGCCGTCGCCCGGCCCGGCATACCCGCCGACAGCCTTCACAATCCCGGCAAGTCGGTCCGCGTTGTGTCCCGACTCCTTGGCGACCGCCTTGGCGGTCTCAACAGGGACCTCGCCGCCCAACCTCTCCATGTATGGCAGCAGCCAGGTCCGGGCGGCGTCCTCTGCCGTGGGGGTGCGCTGCGCCTCGCGGGCTGACTGACGCCAAGAGGCGACGTGGTGCCGCATGGTGCCTGCGGTGCGGGCGACGGGTGCTAGCCGTGCCGTCGTCCCGGGGTCGTCGTCGGTGGCCTCCCGAACGGACTGCACCTGGATGCGGTACTCGGTAGCGTCGGCCACCCCGGTTCCGTTCGCCTTATCCGGCCCGACGTACAGCACGCCGTCGGTGTCGGGTGGGGCTGCGGCGTACAGCAGCACCCGGGCCTTCTGCCGTAGGGCTGCGGTCGCGCCGATCAGGTCCCGAACGCTGTCGGTGTCCTGCCGGTTCGCGTGCGCGATGAGTAGGCAGCAGGCGTCGGTGCGGGTGGCTACCTCCCGCCACGGGTGGAGGGCTTGCCGGGCTTGCTGCGGGTCACGTACCTGTGTCGACCCGTGGACGGTGTCCAACCAGGCGTCGATGACGACCAGTTGGAGCCTCGGCCGGTCAGCGGCTGCCTGGTAGACCTCGACGAGGTCTCTGGGGAACACCGGCGACCCGGAACCGTCCGCGTCTTCGCAGAGCACGTCGATGTGCGACAGGTCAGCGCCGGCCGTGGTGAGGCGGGGAAGGACATCTGCCCAGGTGTCTTCGGTTAGCACCAGGAGCACGTCGGCCGGCTCCCGCCTGGGGATACCCAGCAACTGTGACGGCAGCCCGGTGGTCAGGTGGGCGACGACCAGCACCCACCACAGGGACTTACCGATCCCCTCAACCCCCGCGAGGACAGCCACAGCCCCGCGAGGTAGCTGGTCCCGCAGCAGCCAGCGGGTCGGATTACCGGCCATCAGGTCGGTGGCCCGCCACACCTTCGGCAGCTTCACCGTCGTGCGCGACTCCGCAGTCTCCGCAGTCTCAGCAGTCCCTGAGAGACGGGGAGACTGGCTACGGACACTGACCGGACCTACACCGTGC
>JAQAZZ010000192.1:0-11863 GCA_032127075.1 Micrococcales bacterium
ATGACGGCTCTCCCGTCGGCCGGTGGACGCCACGCTGTGCCGACATCCACCAACTGCTTCTCCCATTGTCCCCCCTCGGGCGGGGGATGACGGGTGAGGGGGGCTACCGCTTCGGCCGAACCACTGTGCTGGTCTCAGCCACGGTGATCTCATCCGACCACTTGGCCCCGCCTCCGGTGGACACCGCGGCCTTGACGTAGTGCTTCAGCCCGTCATCGCCCAGCCACACTGACCACATTGCCACCAGCCGCCGGCCGTCGGCGGAGGCCGCGACCCGGGGCCAATTGGCGCCTTCCTCCTGGGTCAGCGCCTTGGGCTTGGTCCACTCGTGTGACTCTGGAGCCGATGTGTCAGCAGCGCGCGCCGGACCCAGCGGAAGGATCAAAGATGCTGCTGCGACGGTGACGATGGTGGCACGAAGGTGTTTCATGCGAACCTCCCGCAGAACTCCCACCTCACCCCGTGAGGGGCTTCGCTCCTGCATCTCCAGGCTACTGCGGCGCAACGCGAGTCAGCGGATCACAGCCGCCCGTGCGATCGCGAGGGGTATCGGCTGTGCGCCCGCCGAGGCCCGCGACGGCTCCGGCGCGGGAGTCAGAAGATGCTGACAGTCACGGTGCTGCCCGCCGGTGCCAGCGTTCCGGGAGCGGGATCGGTCTCGAAGACACGGTCCAACGGGGTGACGATCCCCTCCGACACCTTCACCTTGAAACCTGCTGCCTTCAGGGTGCTGACGGCCTGCTCCCGCGGAAGGTCCACCACATTCGGCACCTGAACGGGGGGTGGGCCTTCGGAGACGACGAGTTCGATGCGGTCGCCGCGATACAGCGTGGTGCCCGGGGCTGGGACCGTCTGGATGACCAGGCCCTCGGCGACGGTGTCCGATTCCCGCGTGGCGGTCTTCACCCGCAGGCCCAGATCGCGAAGTTGCGCGGTCGCCGACGACTCACCCTCCCCAGCCAGGTTCGGCACCTTCACCGGAGCCGGGCCCTGGGACACCAGCAGTGTGATGGGCGCATTGCGCTTCACCTCGGTGCCACGGCCCGGGTCGGTGCCGATGACCAGGCCTGATGCCACGTCGTCGTGGTACTGGTCCCGCTGGTCGGCGATGCCGAGGTTCGTGGCGGCCAGCGTGGCTGCCGCTTCCGTGGGGGTCTGCCCGCGCACTTTGGGCACCTCGTAGCGTTCCGGGCCGAGTGACACGATCAGCCCCACCTCTGAGCCGGTGCGGGCGCTGTACCCGGGCTCCGGGTCGGTGCGGATGATCTCGCTGACGCCGACCTTCTCGGAGAACCGGCGCTCGGTGACAGCGACGGTGAACCCGGCCGTGGTCAGTCTCGAGACCGCCGCCGATTCCTTGTCCCCGAGCACGTCGGGGATGTCGGTCCGGTCGAAGGGGTTGGCGACGAACAGCAGTGCGGCCCCGGCTGCCAGCAGCACCGCGAGGATCGTCATCGTGAGCCCGACCAGCCACGGCCGGCGGGAGGTCCGGCGGGTTTCCGGGCCGGCCGGGTCCACCGGCGGTTGGGCCTCGTCCGGGGCAGGTTGCTGTTGCGTCTGCGTACCGCCGTCGTCGCGGTCGGGCTCGATGACATCTGTGCGACGGGGAAGCGGGGTTGGCGGGGGCAATGCCGCCGCCAACGCCGCCGCGCGGGAGCGGAACTCGGCCACTGTCGCCAGTCGCGCGTCGGGCTCCCGGGCAGTGGCCTCGGCGACGAGACGGGCCAGGTCGGCGGGGCAGTCCGGCCGCAGGTCGGTGACCGGGGGCACGGTCCCGTTGACGTGCTGGTGGGCGACTGCCCACGATGTCTCGCCGCTGTAGGGGGTCTTGCCGGTCAGCAGCTCGAACAGCAGCACACCCGCCTGGTAGATGTCGCTGCGCTCGTCGGCGGATTCGCCGGACACCTGCTCGGGCGACAGGTAGGCGGCTGTCCCGATGAGCAACCCCGCAGTGGCGGCTGACGGGGATTGCAGCGCCCGGGCCAATCCGAAGTCGGTGACCTTCACCCGGTCGTTGTCGGTGACCAGCACGTTCTCGGGCTTGATGTCGCGGTGGATGTACCCGGCGTCGTGGGCGGCTTGGAGCGCCTGCAGCACCTGGTCGATGATGGCCAGCGCCTGCGCCGGGCTCAGCGGGCCGCAATCACGCAGCACCGCGCGGAGGTTGCGGCCCGGCACGAACTCCATGACCAGGAACACCAGGCCGTCCCATTCCCCCTGGTCGTGCACCCCCACGACGTTCGGGTGGGACAGCCTCGCGGCCGTGCGCGCCTCGTCGTGGAACCGCGCCCGGAAATCGGCGTCCGCCGCCAACTGGTCGCGCATGATCTTCAGCGCCACCGGGCGGTCCAGCCGCAGGTCGGTGGCCCGATACACCGACGCCATCCCGCCGACCGCGATCCGCGACTCGACCCGGTAGCGGCCGTCCACGGTGCGGTCGGCCAGGGCATCGGCGACCATCGTGTTCATCACCGTCGAGTGTACGGTCGGGCCCGTGGGCGCGACGGCAACAACCGCGACCGGTCGGAAAGGGTCACATGACGTATCTGGTGGTGCTGGCGTTCATCGTCGCGGGGAGCGCTTGGCTCGAATGGGGTCTGCGGACCCGCGTGCTGGTCAGATGGCGTCGACTGCTGCTCGCGGGGGCGCTGGGCACCGTCCCGTTCCTGCTCTGGGATCTCCACGCCGTAGATGTTGGGCACTGGTGGTTCGATCCGGGACAACTGCTGGGCGTAACCCTGCCGGGGGACATCCCACTGGAGGAGTTGCTGTTCTTCCCGGCCGTGGCCTTCGCCGGGATCCTCACCCTGGAAGCCGTCCGCTCGGTGCGCCGACGGCCCATGGGGGACGAAGAGCCCTCCGGCGCGGCAGACCCCGAAACCGCCCCACAACGCCGGGATGGTGGCAGGTGAGCTACACGACTATCGCAGTGCTCGCCGTCGCGGCCGCGGCGCTGATCGACCTCATGCTGCTGCGCACCCGACTGGTGGCGAAGACGGATTTCTGGATCGCCTACGCGATCATGCTCTTCTTCCAGTTGATCACCAACGGCGTCCTGACCGGGCGCCAGGTGGTGCAGTATGCCGACGACACCATCATCGGCGTCGGCAACGATGTCGCGGTCCCGGCGATGTTCGCACCCGGCCGGTTCTTCTTCGCCCCCGTTGAGGATCTGCTCTTCGGTTTCGCGATGATCCTGCTGACTCTGTCGGCGTGGATCTGGCTGGGGCGGCGCGGGCTGCAGCGCACGCCGTTCAGCGGTCCGCCCCGGTGGCGCGGGCGCGGCGCCGGGGCGGGGGGATGAGCCCGCCGCCATGCGCCTTGCGGGCGCTTCGTGCGCTCACCCAGTGCCCGCCCGCGACCCGCAGCCGCTCGGGCAGCGGGACTTTCGCGCGCTGGCTGAACACCTGGTAGTCGATCTCCGCAACCCGGTAGGCGATTCCGCAGTACAGCACCCGGGCCGCCTCGATGGTGTCCTGCACCGCGGGGTGCAGCAGTGCGATCGTGGGCTCGGCCTCCTGCGACAGCCGTCGCACCCGCCGCACCTGCTCGGCGAGGGCGGCCCGCAGGTTGTCGTCCACTACCCGGCGCTGCAAAGTCTGCCGGGTGACCCCGTGCCGGCCCAGCTCCGCCAGCGGCAGGTAGATCCGCCCTCGGTCCAAGTCCTCGGCGACGTCGCGGATGAAGTTCGCCAGTTGGAAGGCGACCCCCAACTTGGTCGCCCCCTCACCGCACACCACCGGGTCGGCCGGCTCCAGAATCGGCAGCATCTGCAGGCCGATCACCGCAGCGGAGCCGTAGACGTACTCGTAGAGGTCGTCGAAGGTGGCGTATTCGGTGACGGTGAGGTCCATCTCCATCGAGTGCAGGAACGCCTCGAAGTGCTCCTGCGGGATCTGCCACCGCAGTGCTGTGTCGACCACCGCCGCCAGCACCGGTTCCGCGGCGTGCCCGGTGCGCAAGCCGTCGTAGAGGCGCCGGCGCAGGTGACCCAGCGCTGAGCGCCGCTGCGGAACCGACCCCTCGTCGAAGGAATCCACGATCTCATCGGCGTAGCGCGCGAAACCGTACAGGGCGTGGACGAACGGCCGCTTCGCCGGGGGCAGCAGCAGCGTCGCCAGATAGTAGGTCTTGCCGTGCTCGGCGTTCAGGCGCCGGCAGATCGAATAGGCGCGCACCAGCGCGGGATCGGTGATTCCGGCGGCGGTCAGTTCTGCGCGCATGGCCTGATTGTTCCATCCACGCGCGGTCAGGAGACGATGACCGCTGCCCGCGCGCGTTCATAGTCCTGAACCGTCTCTGGATGCAGCCCGTGCGAGCCGGCGTCCTTGAGCACCAGCCGCCGCTCCCGCGGGCTGGCGAGCAGAATCAGCGCGACGATACCGAACGCGAACGCGATGGCGACCAAGTCGGTCAACTCCACCAATGTGTCCGACGTGGCGCTGCTCTCGGCCATCCCGTGCACCGCGAAGGCGGCGGTCAACAGGATCGTCCAGCGCAGCTGGGTCTCGCTGAGTCCGGTCACGGCGAACAGCGGCAGCACCCACAGCAGGTACCACGGCTGGATCACCGGCCCTAGGATCACCACGGCGCCGAAGGCGAGTGCTGCCGCGCGCATGGCGCTGCGGCCCTGCGGTCGCAGGCACAGGTACGACACGATCCCCAGGGACACGACCACGCCGACTGCGCGGAACACCGCCACCGCCAGATCGTCGGATTCGGCCAGGCCCAGTATCCGCAGCACGCCGCCGACGATCATGCCCAGTGCCGTCGGAGGGGACAACCAGGTCTTCACCTCGCCGGGAGCCGACAGCGACGAGATCCACCCCATGCCGGTTCCGGCGAGCAGCGCGGTGATGCCGAAAGCCGCCGCGCCGGCCAGCGTCGCGACGACCCATGCGCGGACCCGCAGCAGGAACGACGCGTGGGTCCCCGCCATCATGAGCCCTACGAAGGGCAGGGCCAGCAGCGCGATCGGCTTCACCGACGCCGCCAACCCGATCAGGGCCGCACCCGCCGGCCCGTACCACCCGCCCCGGGCGGCCACCACCAGCCCGGCCAGCATGAAGCCGACCATCAGGGCGTCGTTGTGGGCGCCCGCGACGAAATGCATGATCACCAGCGGGTTCGCCACCGACAGCCACGTCGCCTTGGCCGGGTTGATCCCGTTCAACTCCGCCAGCCGCGGCACCGCCCACGCCATGAGACCCAGGCCGAGCACGGCGATCAGGCGGAACATCAAAGCGCCCAGGAAGGCCTGATCGCCGGAGAAATCGGCCACGCCCTTGGCCAGCAGGAGGAAGAACGGGCCGTAAGGGGTCGGGGTGTCGCCCCACAGCGGATCGGCGCCGTCGGCGAACCAGCCGGGCAGCACCGACACCCCCGTGCTGTAGGGGTCGTAGCCGGCGAGGAGGAGGCGCCCCTGCCCGAAGTAGGAGTAGACATCTCGGCTGAACAGCGGGGGGGCCAGCAGCAGCGGGAACGACCAGAGGGCCACGACGGTCGCCAGGCGGGTGGAGTCCCACCGATGGCCGGCGAGAAGGTCGTAGCCCACCACCAGCCATGTCTGCAGCAGGATCGCCACCCCGGCGAAGATCATCAGCCGCGACAGGATCAGGCCTGGGGAGGTGTCGCGCAAGATGTCCGACAACGGCCAGTCATGCACCACCGACGACAGCGGCAGCCACCCGACTCCCACCGCGCCGACCGCGATCAGCGTCGTGCCCAACGTCCCGGGCAGCCCGTAGCGGGTCAGGAACTCCGCCCACGAATCGGTGCGCCCACCGGATGCGTCAAGGGGCGGGCTGCTCACTCCACGAGGCTACCCACTGCCGGGGAATTCCCCGAAAATCAGATTCTGACGGCGGTGCCGGGCGGACCGCCCCGCCGGTCAGCGAGACGTATCGGCGGCGGTGATCCGCTGCGCCGCAAGCCTGCCCGACACCAGCACCATCGGCACGCCGACGCCGGGCTGGGTGTTGGAACCGGTGAACACGACGTTGTCCCCCCACATGTTCCCGGAGCGGAACGGACCGGTCTGCAGGAACGTGTGGGCGGCGGCAAAGGGCGCCCCCGCCGCCATGCCGCGGTCTTGCCAGTCCAGCGGCGTGGTGATCTGCTCCACCTCGATCGAGTCGGCGAACCCGCGGTAGCCCGCCCGCTCCATCGTCGCCAGCACGTGGTCGCGGTAGCGGGGGGTCTCGGCCCGCCAGTCGATGTCGGCCAGCGCGTTGGGAGTGGGGAAGAGGATGTAGTAGGAGTTGCGGCCCGGGGGCGCCAGGGCAGGGTCGTCCTTGCTCAGGTTGGTCACCATGAAACTGGGATCGCTCATGACCTCGCCGCGGTCGATGATCTGTTCGAAGGTTCCCCGCCACGACCGGCCGAAGTGGATGTTGTGGTGGGCGATGCCCGGATACTCCGCCGATGAGCCGACGAGCATCACAAAAGCCGACGGACTGTACTTCAACCGTCGCAACGACCACTTGTCGATGCTCAGCAGGTCCCGGTAGGCGATCGGCAGGTCGGCGTTGACGACCACGGCGTCCGCCGGAATCCTCTCCCCGTCCGCGGTGATCACCGCGGTGGCCCTCCGGCTGGTGCGCTCGATCGAGGCGACAGCGGTGCCGTAGCGGATATCCACGCCGTGCTTGGCCGCCGCGCCTGCCATCGCCACGGGGATCTCGTGCATCCCGCCGCGGGGGACGCTCACCCCCGCGACGCTGTCCATGTAGGAGATGACGCCGTACAGCGCCATCGCTTTCAGCGGTGAGATGCCTGCGTACATCGCCTGGAACGACAACGCCCGCACGGTGCGCGGGTCCTTCAGGAACTGCCGGACTTTGCGGTCCAGCGGCAGGAAGCCGCCCATCCCGATAAGCCGGATCAGGTTCGGCGTGAGCAGGTCCCACGGGCGGTCGATGTTGCGATCGATGAAGTCGGCGAACTCGACCTCGTACAGCCGGCTGAGGTAGTCGACGTATCGCCTGTACCCGTCGGCTTCCGCGGGCCCGCTGATCCGTGAGATCTCGTCGGCCATCTCGTCGGTGTCGGCGTGGACGTCCAGCTGTGAACCGTCTGGATAGTAGGTGCGGTAGATCGGGTCCAGCGGCATCAGGTCCACCCAGTCCGACAGCGACTCGCCGACGGCCCCCAGTGCCTGCTGCAGCAGCCCGGGCATCGTCAGCACCGTCGGGCCGTTGTCGAACGTGTAGCCGGAATCGACCACGCGGCCCGCACGGCCGCCGGGGATCGGGTCACGCTCCAGCACCGTGACCTCGCGTCCGGCGCCGGCGAGGTGGAGTGCGGCTGACAGGCCGGCAAGCCCCGCGCCGACGACGACGACCCGGTCGGTCTGCCCTTGGACGGTCCTCATATCAGTTGCTCCTCTTCGTCGCCGCGGCGATCAGCGAACGCAGCACCGTGGCACTGGCGGCATCGATGCGCGGGTCCGCTATTGCGGCCTCCGCCTGCGAAGCGGCCGATTCGATCATCTCCTCAACCTCGCGGCGCGCCCCCGTCTGCGCCACGATCCGGGCCATCTGCGCCACCGTGGCCTCGTCCGCGTCACGATCGCCCAGTCCGGATTCCAGGACCGCCCGCTGCCCAGGATCGGCGTACTGCAGCGCCAGTGCCACCAGTGCGGTGCGCTTCCCCTCCCGCAGGTCGTCGCCAGCGGGCTTGCCGGTCGTGGCCGGATCGCCGTAGACGCCCAGGAGGTCGTCGCGCAACTGGAAGGCCCGCCCCAGCGCGAGGCCGTATGTGCGCAGCAGGTTCACCGTGGCGTCATCGGCGCCGGCAAGTTCGGCGCCGATCTGCAAGGGGCGTTCGATGGTGTACTTGGCCGACTTGTAGGTCGCCACCCGCAGCGCGGATTCGACGGTGGGGGTGCGCCGGGCCTGTTCCAGGATGTCCAGGTACTGCCCGGCCATGAGCTCGGCCCGCATCTCGTCGTACACGGCTTTGCCGCGGCGAAGCGACTCGGGCGGCAGGTCGGCGTCCAGCAGCAGCGCGTCGGCCCAAGTGAGGCAGAGGTCGCCCACCAGGATCGCGGCACCGGTGCCGAAACCTTGCGGCGATCCGGACCACCGTTGCTCGGCGTGCCGGGACTCGAATTGGCGGTGCACGGCGGGCCGGCCCCGCCGGGAGTCGCTGTCGTCCATGACATCGTCGTGGATGAGCGCGCAGGCCTGGAGGAACTCCATCGACGCCGCGGCTGTGATGATCGGCTCGCAGTCGGGTTGGCCGGCGGCGCGCCATCCCCAGTACAGGAACACCGCGCGCAGCCGCTTGCCGCCGGAGACGAACCGGGCGACCACATCCACGAGCTCGTCGATGTCGGGGCTGATCAGGCTCAATTCGGGGCGCTGTTCCTCCAGGAACTCCCACAGTCTTTTGCCCACCCGGTCGCGGACGCCGTCGACCTGCCACGGATGCTCCGATTCCACCTCTTGAGGGTACGGCCATCGGGTCGAACCACAAATCCGATGCCCGGGGTGTGGGTTAGCCTTCGGGGATGAACGTTGGTGCCGAACCGCCCTTGCGCGATCTGATGAAGTCGGGAGAGCGGTCGTTCTCCTTCGAGTTCTTCCCACCCAAGACCGACGTGGGGGAACAACGGCTGTGGCAGTCCCTGCGTGAGTTGGAGGGCTTCGGCCCCACCTTCGTCTCGGTGACCTACGGTGCGGGCGGAACCACCAGGGACCGCACGATCCGGGTAACCCAGCGCATCGGAAACGAGACGACGCTGCGCCCGGTGGCGCACCTGACCTGTGTCGGTGCCGACCGGAACGAACTGCGATCCGTGATCGCGCAGTACGCTGATGTCGGCGTCACCAACATCCTCGCCCTGCGGGGAGACCCGCCGGGCGGTCTGGGCCAGCCGTGGACCCCGCATCCCGACGGGCTGGACCACGCGGTGGAACTGGTGGAACTGGTGCGCTCCCTGGGCACTTTCTCCATCGGTGTCGCGGCGTTCCCCGAGGGCCACCCGGAGGCGCCCGACCTCGACTTCGACGTCTCGGTGCTGCGTGCGAAGCAGGACGCCGGCGCGGACTTCGCGGTCACCCAGTTCTTCTTCGACTCTGCCGACTACTTCCGGCTGCGCGACCGGGCGGTCGCCGCGGGGGTGACCATCCCGATCATCCCGGGGATCATGCCGGTGACGAACTTCGGCCAGATCACCCGCTTCGCGCAACTGTCCGGCGCTGCGTTCCCGGAGCATCTCGCCCGGCGGTTCGAACAGATCGCGCACGACCCTTCGGCGGTGGAGGACCTCGGGGTGTCGGTGGCCACGGCGATGTGCCAGCAGCTGCTCGCAGGCGGGGCCCCCGGGCTGCACTTCTACACGTTGAACCGTTCGGATGCCACCAAGCGCATCTACGCCGCGATGGGACTGCATCAGCGGGAGGCGGTCCCGCTGTAGCGAGCATCGGTCCCGCTGCGGCCCCGCAGCCGTCTGCCAGACTTGCCGCGTGGATCTGGCCAGCCTCTCAGTGGTGATGCTGGCTGCTGCTGCCATCGTGCTGGTCGCGGTGGTCGGCGTGCGTGTGTCGCAGCGGGTCGGGCTGCCGAGCCTGCTGCTCTACCTGGCCCTCGGCCTGGTGCTCGGGGCGGTGTTCCCGCAACTGCAGTTCGAGAACGCCGAACTGGCGACCGTGCTCGGGTATGCCGCCCTGGTGGTGATCCTCGCCGAAGGCGGCCTGACCACGCGATATCAGGATCTCCGCCCGGTGCTATGGCCGGCGGTGGCGTTGGCCACGGTCGGGGTGGCCATCAGCATCCTGATCGTCGCCGGCGCGTTGATCCTCGTCGCCGGGCTAGACCCGCGCATCGCCGTGCTGATCGGCGCGGTCCTGGCCGCCACCGATGCCGCGGCCGTGTTCTCGGTGCTGCGGCACATGCCGCTGCATCCCCGGCTGCGAGCGCTGCTGGAGGCAGAAGCAGGCTTCAACGATGCTCCGGTGGTCGTGCTCGTGGTAGTGCTGTCCACCGGAGACATCAGCGCGGGTGACGCCTGGCAGATTCCGCTGATCGTGCTCGCTGAGATCATCGGCGGCGCCGCGGTCGGGATCGGCATCGCCTGGGCCGCCCGATGGGCGCTGCCGCGGCTGGCGCTGCCCGCGGCGGGGCTGTATCCGATAGCGGTGCTGAGCATCCTCGCCGGTGCCTACGGGTTGGCGGGGGTCCTGCATGCTTCAGGCTTCATGGCCGTCTACGTGGCCGGGGTTCTGATCGGCTCCGCCCGCCGGCTGCCGCACCGCCGCAGCGTGATCGGTTTCGCCGAGGGGCTGGCGTGGGTCGCGCAGATCGGGCTGTTCGTGATGCTGGGTCTTCTCGCAGACCCGGTGCGTGCTGTGGGATCCGTCTTCCCGGCCCTGGTGGCCGGCGTCGCGCTGCTCTTCGTCGCCCGGCCGCTGTCCTCCCTCATCGCGCTGCTGCCCTTCCGGCTGCCGCCGCGTTGGATTGCTTTCGTGGGTCTTGCCGGGCTTAGGGGTGCGGTGCCCATCGTGTTCGCCGCGATTCCGCTCGGGCTCGGCGTTCCCGGTGCTGCGACGGTCTTCGACGCCACTTTGATCCTGGTTGTGGTCCTCACCCTGGTGCAGACCCCGATGCTGCCCTGGAGCACCCGCCGGCTCGGGGTCACGCTCGGGGGCACGGCAGACGAGTTGGAGGTCGAAGCGGCCCCCATGGATGAGATGAACGCCACGATGCTGGGGGTGGATATCGAGGCCGGATCCCGTCTGGCGGGCCTGTACGTATCCGATCTTCGGCTGCCCGCCGGTGCAGCGGTCTCATTGGTGGTGCGCGACGGTCACGGTACGGTGCCCGATCTGCACACCAGGTTCCGCCCAGGTGACAAGTTGCTGATCGTCACCACCGAGAAGGTGCGGGCCGATGCCGTGCGGCGGCTGCGGCTCGTGGCCCGGGAAGGCCGCATGGCCGGTTGGCGGCAGCGGTAGGCGGCGCGGATCCACCTCCAGAGTCAGGCCCCGAGCGCGGCGAAGACCTGGTAGACCATGAACGCTGGCCAGAGGAGCCCTTGGATGATGGAGAGGGCGTACTCCCAGAACCCGTCGGCCTGCTGCCAGTAGTAGCCCCCGGCGCCGAAGATCCCCCAGCCGTAGACGGCGCCGCCGCCGGCTGCGGCGCCAGAACCGCTGTTGCTCATCAGCCGATCACCTCCTGTCCAGCGATGCCAGTGTCCACCATGCGAACCCGGGCTGCGCACCCAGTGCTGCGCTGCCGCGTTGGCGCGGTGGCGCTGATCGCGCCCGTCGGGGCGGGCCGCGGCACTGGCAGACTGGATACCGGGTCGAAGCGGGAGGAAGCCATGAGCGACCACGGTATGGGGGAGACACCCGGGCCGGCGACGCGCACCCCGCCGACCGGGATCGCCCGCTGGTTCTTCCGTGCCCCGATCGTGCTCTACCGGTGGCGGATGGGGTGGCTGCTGGGCAAGCGCTTCGTGCTGCTGCACCACGTCGGACGGACAAGCGGCCTGCCACGGCAAGCCGTCGTGGAGGTGGTGCGGCGCGACGCAGACAGCGTGATCATCTGCTCCGGCTTCGGCGAGAAGTCGCAGTGGTACCGCAACGTCATCGCCCACCCGGACATCAGCATCACGCTCGGGCGGCTCACGTATCCGGTGCGCGCCGTCCGTCTTGACGCCGACGATGCCGTCGCCGAAATGCTGGACTACGCCCGGCGACACCCGAAGTCAGCGGCGCGCCTGGCCGGATACATGGGATTCGACGCCGACGGGGGGCCGCAAACCTACTGCCGAGTGGGCCAGGTGCTGCCCTTCCCGCGCCTCCAGACCCGCACCACGACTGCGCCGCAAACCGGAAACGGCATGGGCTAGTCC
>JAQAZZ010000193.1:0-14559 GCA_032127075.1 Micrococcales bacterium
ATCGTTTTCGGTTCGGAGTCCACCGATGCCCGGATGAGCGTGGTCCCCGCCATGGTGGCCGAGCGGCTCGGGGTGCCCCAGCTGACCTTCGCCAACAAGGTGGACGTCGACGGCGGCGCCGTACGCATCCAGCGGCAGACCGAGTACGGCTACGACGAGGTCGAGGGTGCCACCCCGGCCGTGGTGAGCGTCGTGGAGAAGATCAACGAGCCGCGGTACCCGTCCTTCAAGGGCATCATGGCGGCGAAGAAGAAGCCCATCGAGTCCGTCAGTGTCGCTGACGCCGGTGTCGACGCCGGCCGGGTCGGACTGGCCGCGGCCTGGAGCCAGGTGGACAGTTCCGCGCCGCGTCCGCCCAAGGCGGCCGGGGTGAAGGTGGAAGACGAGGGCAACGGCGGCGTCAAGATCGCCGATTTCCTCAGCGAGCAGAAGTTCATCTGAGGACCGGGAGGAAGAACCATGAGCGAAGTCCTTGTTGTCGTCGAAACCGACGGCGGTGCCGTGAAGAAGGTGTCGCTGGAGCTGCTGACCATTGCGCGCGGCCTCGGGGAGCCGGCCGCCGTGGTCTTCGGATCCGGCATCGACACCGCGCCCCTGGCCGAATACGGTGCCGCCACCGTCTATGCGGCCGATGCGGCCGAGCTCGACGACTACGTCGTCGGCCCCAAGGTCGATGTCCTGGCGCAGCTCGTCGCAGAGAAGTCGCCCGCCGCAGTCCTCATCCCGTCGACTGCCGAAGGCAAAGAGATCGCGGGCCGGCTGGCGGTGCGCACGGATTCCGGCGTGATCACCGATGCGGTTTCCGTAGCCGCCGACGCAACCGCAACGCAGAGCATCTTCGGCGGTTCGATCATCGTCGAGGCCAAGGTCACCTCCGGAACCCCGATCGTCACCGTCCGGCCCAACTCCAGCCCGGCTGAACCGGCACCCGCAGCCGGCGCCGTCGTGCCGGTGAACGTGGAAGTGTCGGAGTCGTCGAAGGGCGCGAAGATCACCAACCGGGTCGTGGCCGAAAAGGGCGGTCGCCCTGAACTCGCCGAGGCCGCGATCGTGGTGTCCGGTGGCCGTGGGGTCGGCGGCGAGGAAGGCTTCGCCGTCATCGAGGGCCTGGCGGATTCGCTGGGCGCCGCAGTCGGCGCCTCGCGGGCGGCAACCGATGCCGGGTGGTATCCGCACCAGTACCAGGTGGGCCAGACCGGCAAGACCGTGTCGCCGAACCTGTACATCGCCAACGGCATCTCCGGGGCTATCCAGCATCGCGCCGGGATGCAGACATCCAAGACCATCGTCGTGGTCAACAAGGATCCGGAAGCACCGATCTTCGAACTCGCCGATTTCGGTGTAGTGGGCGACCTGTTCCAGGTTGTGCCCCAACTCACCGAGGAGATCACCAGCCGCAAGGGCTGAGCGACCCCTCGGGACAAACCCCAAGCACCGCCCGCCCGGGACCTGCCAGCACGGTCCCCGGCGGGCGGTTTCAATTGCCCGCTCGCCTTACCCTTTACACATGCCCTATCTCGACCATGCCGCGACCACGGCCATGCGGCCCGTGGCGCGCGACACATGGCTCGCTGCCGCGGAAGTGTGCGGCAACGCCTCGTCGGTCCACCAGGGCGGCCGGGCGGCGCGTCGGATCCTGGAAGACGCCCGGGAACAGGTGGCCGCGGATCTCGCAGTCCCCGCCCCCTGGGTCGTCTTCACGTCCGGCGGCACCGAGGCCGACAACCAGGCGGTGGTGGGCACCTACTTCGCCCGCCACGACGAGGACCCGCGACGGCGCCGGATCCTGGTCAGCCGCATGGAGCACAAGGCGGTGCTGGAGCCTGCCCAGCACCTCGAGCCCGCAGACGCGGAACTCGGCTGGCTGGATGTGGACCGGGCGGGTCGAGTGGATCCCGGACAGGTGGCGGAAATCTTGGCCCGGGATGGCGACGATGTCGCCCTCGTGGCCGTCATGTGGGCGAACAACGAGGTGGGGACGGTGCAGCCGATCGCCGAACTCGCCGCCATCTGCAGGACCGCGGGCGTACCGCTGCACACCGACGCAGTACAGGCGCTCGGCAACATCGCTGTCGATGGCGCAGCGGCGACCACGACCGCCCTGAGCGCCCACAAGGTGGGTGGCCCCACGGGGGTGGGCGTACTGGTTGTGGACCCGGTCGCGGCGCTTCGGCCGCTGCTGCGCGGCGGCGGCCAGGAATCAGGGGCGAGGGCCGGGACGGCGAACGTGGCCGGAGCCGCCGCCGCCGCTGCTGCGATCCACGAAGCCGTCACCGCCACCGCGGAGCACGCTGTGCGCGTCCGGGCGCTGCGGGACCAGTTGCTCAGCGGAATCGCCGATTCGGCCGCAGCCGAGGGCTTCGAGTACGTCGTGAACGGCGACGATGAGGGCGGGCTCCCGGGCCTCGCCAGCGTCTCCTTCGTCGACTGTGACGGCGACGCGCTGATGATGCTGATGGACGGCGCTGGAGTCGCGGTGTCCACCGGCTCCGCCTGCAGCGTCGGAATCCCGAAGCCTTCGCACGTGCTGGCGGCGATGGGCGCTCCGCACCCCGCCGGCACGTTGCGTTTCAGCCTGGGCTGGAACTCGACCGCCGACGACATCGCCGCCGCACTGGCCGCGCTGCCACGTGCAGTCGAGCGGGCCCGTCGAGCCAGTGCCGTGGGCGGGGGGCGGTCGCGATGAAGGTTCTCGCGGCGGTGTCCGGCGGGGTGGACTCCGCAGTGGCCATGGCGAGGGCGGCGGCGGCCGGCCACGAGGTCACGGCGGTGCACATGGCGCTGTCGCCGGATCCGGCGCTCACCCGCGACGGTGCGCGCGGCTGCTGCACCATCTCCGACGCTCACGATGCTCGCCGCGCGGCAGACCGGGTGGGCGTGCCGTTCTACATCTGGGATTTCGCCGAACGGTTCGCGGAGACGGTGATCGAAGACTTCCTCGACGAATACAGATCCGGCCGCACCCCCAACCCCTGCGTGCGATGCAACGAGCACATCAAGTTCGCCGCTCTCCTGGAGCGGGCCCTGGCGCTGGGATTCGACGCCGTCGCCACCGGGCACTACGCCCGGCTGGAGCAGACGAAGTCCGGCCCGGTGCTGCGGCGGGCCGCCGACCCGGCCAAGGACCAGTCCTACGTGCTGGCGGTCCTCGGCGTCGAAGGGCTGCGGCGCAGCATGTTCCCTCTCGGGGACTCCACCAAGGACGAGGTGCGCGCCGAGGCGCGCGAGCGCGGGTTGCTGGTGGCCAACAAGCCCGACAGCCACGACATCTGCTTCATCCCCGACGGAGATACCGCTGGGTTCCTGCGCCGTCGACTCGGCGAACAGCCGGGGCCGATCGTCGATCGGGACAGCGGTGACGTGATCGGCGAGCACCGAGGCACGCATGGGTTCACCGTCGGGCAGCGCAAGGGCCTGGGGATCACCACCGCGCCCCCCGACGGCCGGCCGCGATACGTGCTCAGTGTCGAGCCGGCCAGCCGGACAGTTGTTGTGGGCGACCGGGGCGGCCTGGCGGTGTCGGCCATCGGCTGCGGCGACGCGGTGTGGTGCGCCGCACCCCCCGCAGCGGGTGATCGCGTGATGGTGCAGATCCGTGCACACGGCCGACCCATCGAGGCGGTCGTGACGGGGGCATCGGCCGACTCGTTCCGCGTCTCCCTGCCGGGTGCGGTGTCCTTGTCCGGCGTTGCGCGCGGGCAGTCTTGCGTGTTGTACGACGGCGACAAGGTGCTGGGCCAGGGGACGATCGAGGAGGCCTCGGCCACTGGCTGAGGCGGCCGTCGCTCAGCGGCCACCCGTCGAGCCAGTGCGATGGCGCTCCAGCCCCAGCCAGACGCGGAACCGATCTGACAGATCCACCGCGCTCGGTGTCACGAGGCGGAGGCGTGCGGTTGTCACCCGCAGGAGGGCGGCTGTGGTGATGGCCATGGCCTCGGCGGTGGGTTGATTGTCCGTTGTGACGTCGATCCCCACGAAGATGACGGCCGCTGCCAACGCCGAGGCCGCGACGAACTCGCCGGGCATCAGCGCGGACGGGGTTTCCCGGCACAGCACGTCGCGGAGAAGTCCGCCGCCGACCGCCGTGGTGATGCCCACGAAGACCGCGGCCACCGGCGGCAGGTCGGCGCGGAGGGCCGCTTCTGCGCCGACGATCACCCAGACGCCGATCAGCAGCGTGTCGATGACAAAGATCGCGGGCTCGAGGAACGCAACCAGCCTGGTGAAGAACCAGCCGGCGACAGCACCGACGAGAGCCAGGGCGACAAGGTTGTTCAGGAGGAACACAGGCACCGACTGAGCCAACAGGACATCTCGGATGGCGCCGCCGCCGAGCCCGGTCGCCACCGCCACGAAGATCACTCCGATGGTGTCCATGTTCCGCTTGCCCGCATGCAGCGCCCCGGAGATTCCACCGCCGATCACCGCGGCCGTGATGACCAGCTGGGGTACCGCGAGGACTTCGCTCACTTCAGGTCGTCCGGGCGGTCCATCGCGCGGGTCACCGGGTCGAGCTTCTCGCTCTGGTCCCGGATTCGCCACAGGCGCCACACCCGGTCGCTGAGGTCGTGGGGACCGTGGGTCTTCCAGCCGCGCACCACCGCGAGAATCCTGATCACACTCACCGTGGCTACCGTGACCACCTGCGCCAGACCGCGGGATGCCCCGGCGTCTACGAGCAGCACGAAGATGATGGCCCCGATGAGCGCCGCTGCGGCGATGTAGGTGCCGGGCCGCAGCACATCCGGGGCACGCCCCGCGAGGATGTCCCGCAGGATCATCCCGCCGACGGCCGTGATCAGGCCGATGAATACCGCCGGGATGTTGTCCAGGCCGCCACGCAGAGCGCTGTTGGTGCCGATCGCACACAACAGACCCAGGGACAGCGCGTCAACGACCAACAGCGACTGCACCGTCCGTGCGATCAGACCCGCGAAGAAGAAGCCCAGTGCCGCCGCGATCGTGACGATGCCGAGGTAGCCGCTGTGAGTGAGCACTGCGGGTGTCCCGGTGGCCAGCAGGATGCTCCCCAGGAGCAGTCCGCCGATGCCCTGGGCGGTCGCCAGGCCGAACACGCCGACAATGTCGAAACCGCGGCGGGCAGCGAAGGCGGCGCCCGCCAGGGCCCCGAACCCGACCGCGACGAAAGTGGTCCACTCCGGCAGTGTGCCCGTGCTGGCGAACAGTTCATTGGGTCCGTCGGCGGCTGCGGCGAACAGCGGGCCGGTCGCCGCCACCAACGCTCCGGGCCACGTCACCCGCCGACGATATATCCCGGATGCCGGGCTGCGCAGCCGAGACGGTGTCCCTTCCACCGAACGCTGATTGTCGGCGCTGCACCGAGACGCTGGCGTAGGGTTGGACATATGGACACGCTGCGGCTCGGGCCCGCCGAAGGGACGATCAGCGTGCACACCGGAGTCGCCGGCGGAGCGGCACGTGTGGGCCACTCGCTGGTGATTGTTGTGGGCGACTGGGAGGCCGCTGTGCGGTTCGCCGGTAGCCAGCCGACCCAGGCCGCTCTCACCGCCGACGTCGAATCGATGATCGTCGAGTCCGGCAGCGGCGGCTTGCGGCCCCTGTCCGAGTCCGACAAGGGAATGATCCACAACAACGCGATGCGCAGCCTGAAGGCCAAGAGCCACCCGCAGATCAAGTTCGAGTCCACATCACTGGAGCACGGCAACGGATCAGCCGCCGTCGCGGGGACGCTGTTCGTCGCCGGCCGCACCGGCGAGGTCACCGCCCAACTGCAGGTGGAGGACCGGGGCGACGACTGGCACCTCACGTGTTCCGTGCCGATAGTGCAGAGCGCCTACGGGATCAAGCCCTACTCGTTGATGTTCGGCCAGCTCCGCGTCGCCGACGAGGTGACGGTCCGCCTCGCACTCACGGTCGGCAAAGCACTGCTCTGACCTTCGCGGCAGTAGCCTTCAGCCATGCCAGCCACACCGGATTCCCCGCAGGCGACCCAGATTCCCCCCGGCGCCACCGGGGTGGGATCCATGCCGGGCACCGCGGTCGCCGAGGCTGTCGCGGTCGTCGCCGGGGAGCTGCCGGACATCCCCCACCTGCCGGAGTTGCCCGCACGCGGGCCCGGAGCGGACATGGTGGGCCGAACTGCTGCCTTGCTGGCCGCGGTGTCGGCGGACCTGGCCGTGGAGACCACCCCCACCGGATGGCGGTTCGCCGGCGGCGGCACCCACCAGGTGCGCCGGGCGTTGTCCTGGCTGGGTGAGGATCTTGATCGCTGTGAAGAAGTCTTCGGGTCGTCCCACGGTTGGTTCAAGGTGCAGTTGTGCGGTCCGTGGACCATGGCGGCGGCGGTGGAAGCACCCAGCGGCGGCCCGGCGCTCAAAGATGCCGGCCTGGTAGCCGACATAGGAGCGGCTCTGGCGGAAGCCGCCGCGTTGCACATCGCGGACGTGAGCCGCCGACTGTCGGCGAGGACGGTGCTGCTGCAGATCGACGAACCGGCCCTGCCGGCGGTGCTTTCCGGGCGCATCGAGTCGGCGAGCGGTTTCGCCATGCTGCCGGCTGTCGGCGCAGGGGAGGCGGCACGCCTGCTGCGCCATGTGCGGGAGTCAGCGGCCGTGGCGGCGATCCTGCACTGTTGCGCAGAGTTTCCCTTCGATGCCGCCCGTGCCGCGGGCTTCCCCGGTTTCTCGTGGGATCTGGCGCTGACCCCCGACCCCGTGGATCCGGTCGCCGAGGCGTTCGAGGCGGGAATCCGGTTGGTCGTGGGAGTGGTTCCCACCTCCGGTCCCGCGGACCTCGAAGCGGATTGGCGCAGGCTCGCTCGGTTCTGGCGGCGGACCGGATTCGCCGAATCGGGGCTGGCGGAACTGGCGCTGAGCCCCGCCTGCGGCCTCGCCGGCGCCAGCCCGCAGCAAGCGCGGGCAGCGCTGGTTGAGACAGCCGCATTGGCCGCACGGGCAGCCGAGGGAACGGTCGGCCGTGTCCCGTAGCCTCAGCGAGACGGAAGGAGTGGAGCGTGGCGGCTCCTGAGGAGGTCCGGGGTCGGTGGGCCGATCTGGTGGACGAGGTGAACGCCGCCCGGCAGCAGTACTACGGCGAGGACCATCCACGGCTCTCGGATGCCGAGTACGACGTGCTGTTCGCCGAACTGGTGGCGTTGGAGCGGCAGTACCCGGAACTGGTGACCGGCGATTCCCCGACGCAGTCCGTCGGCGGGGAGCGGGCGGGGATGTTCGAGCCGGTGGAGCATCTGGAGCGGATGCTGAGCCTGGACAACGCTTTCACCGGCGAGGAGTTGGACGCGTGGCTGGCGCGGGTGGTCCGGGATCTGGGTGATGTGCCCGACCTGCTGTGCGAGTTGAAGATCGACGGCCTGGCCGTGGACCTGGTCTACCGGTCCGGGCGGCTGGCCTCGATGGCCACCCGCGGCGACGGGAGGGTGGGGGAGGACGTCACGTACAACGCCCGGTTCATCCCGTCGATCCCCAAGGAGCTGGTCGGCGAGGGCATCCCCGAGGTTCTGGAGGTCCGCGGGGAGGTGTTCTTCGGCACCGAGGAGTTCGCCGGGCTCAACGAGGAGATGCTGGCCGCCGGGCGCACGCCGTTCGCGAATGCGCGCAACGCCGGGGCGGGTACGCTGCGGCAGCGGGTGGACCGCCGGGAGGAAGAACTCGACGCTGCCCGACGTGCTGCCCGGCCGTCGGAGTCGAAGATCGCCCGGCTGGCTGCCGACTTGGACCGCTCGGTTCAGCGGCTGGGCCGGCTGCGGCTGACAGTGCACGGGGTGGGCGCCACCGGGGGCTGGGCGCCGGCAGCGCAGTCGCAGGCCTATGAGCGCCTTGCGGGGTGGGGGCTGCCGACCGCGGACACCACCGGGGTCGTGCACGACCGCGAAGCGCTGCAGGCCTACATCGACGACTACGGCGTGCGTCGCCGCGACCTCGACCGCGAGATCGACGGCGTCGTGGTGAAGGTCGACGACATCGCCACCCAGGGCCGGATGGGCGCCACCTCGCGGGCGCCGCGGTGGGCGATCGCCTACAAGTACCCCCCGGAGGTGGTGCGCACCCGGCTGTTGGACATCCAGGTCAATGTGGGCCGCACCGGCCGGGTGACACCGTTCGCGGTGATGCAGCCGGCGAAGGTGGCCGGTTCGACGGTGGCGATGGCCACGCTGCACAACGCCGACGAGGTCAAGCGCAAGGGTGTGCTGATCGGGGATCTGGTGTTCCTGCGCAAGGCCGGCGACGTGATCCCCGAAGTTGTTGGGCCGGTGGTGGAGGAGCGCACCGGGGCGGAGCGGGAGTTCGTCATGCCCACCCGCTGCCCGTCGTGCGGCACCTCGCTGGCGCCGGAGAAAGAGACCGACGTAGACATCCGCTGCCCGAACGTGCGCTCCTGCCCGTCGCAGCTGCGCGAGCGGGTGTTCCATGTCGGCTCCCGAGGCGCGATGGAAATCGAGGGGCTGGGCTTCAAGGCGGCCAACGCCCTGCTCGACTGCGGCCTGATCCACGACGAGGGCGACATCTTCGCCTTGACCGCCGACGGGCTGCGGCGGTGTGACTTCTTCACCCGAGCCGGAGCCGAGGGCCGCGAGTTGCACGCCAACGCCGAGGCCCTGCTGCAGCAGCTGGACGCCGCCAAGGCGCGGCCGCTGTGGCGGGTGCTGGTCGCGCTGTCCATCCGCCATGTCGGCCCCACCGCTGCCCGGGCGTTGGCGGCACGGTTCCGCAGCGTGGCCGCCATCGAGTCCGCCCCGGCCGACGAGCTGGCCGACACCGAGGGGGTGGGGCCGATCATCGCCGAAGCAGTCCACGAGTGGTTCACCGTGGACTGGCACCGCGAGATCGTGGCCAAGTGGCGCTCCGCCGGGGTGGTCCTCGCCGACGAGTCCGGCCCGGACTTCCCCCAGACCCTCGCCGGCAAGACCCTGGTCGTCACCGGAACGCTGTCGGGCGTGAGCCGGGACGAGGCCAAGGAAGCGGTGCTCGCCCGCGGCGGCAAGGTGACCGGCTCGGTCAGCCGCAAGACCGACTACGTCGTGGTCGGGGACAACCCCGGCAGCAAGTACGACAAGGCCGTCGAACTAGGCGTCACCATCCTCGACGAGGCCGGCTTCGAGGCGCTGCTCGCGGAGGGGCTCGGGTGATCCGAGTTGTGGCGGCGCTGATCCTGCGACAGTTCCCCGACGGGAGCATGCGCGTGCTCGCCGGTCGGCGCACCCGTCCCGCCGCGCTTCGGGGGCGCTGGGAGTTCCCCGGTGGCAAGGTGGAGCCGGGCGAAGACGACGAAACGGCGCTGTGCCGCGAGATCCGCGAGGAACTCGGCGTGGAGTTGACTGTCGACGGACCACTCGGCGGTGAGTTGCCGATGGTCGGCGGCCCCGGGGTGTGGCAGCCTTACCTCGGTCGAATAGGCGAAGGCGCTGAACCGCAAGCCATCGACCATGACCGGTTGCGGTGGCTGTCAGCGGGACAGTTGGATTCCGTGCCCTGGCTGACTAGCGACGTTCCCGTGTTGCAGCCGCTGAGGGAGTTGATGGCTCCCACTCCTGATGGGAGCGCTGCCGGACCCTGAGCACCAGATAGGTGGCGGCTGCCGCGGCTGCCCCGCCGAGGAAGTAGCGAACCGAGTCCTCCTGGTCGCATTGGCCCAATGCCGTCACGGCCTGGGCGCGCTCGATCGCCACGGACAGCAGCAGGATGGCTGGCACGGCAACAAGGAGGCTGCGGCTCGCCAAGGTGATGCCGACCGCGAACGGCACCAGCAGCAGCACATTCAGCACCTCGGCCGGATCCAGCCACGGTCGGCTGAATCCGGTCCCGCAGATATCCACCGCCCGGGGGTGCAGCCCGAGATCCCGGGTTCCGACCCTCGCCACGATGGTCGGAATCAGCGACAGCCCCGCCCCGAACAGCATGATCCTGGTCCCGGCCTGCCCCCAGTTCAGCCGGCGGGCGACCCAGGGAGCCAAGATCCAGGCAGAGGCGATGGTGAGCGCCAGGAACAGGCCGCTGACCGGGTTCGCGAAGGTCCAGCGGATCAAGCCGGCCGCGGTCTCGATGAACTGCCCCACGGGCACAGTCTCACGGCAGGTCCGGCACATCGCCACTGCTAGAGGCAAGCGCGGGTGAATCCCGCGGCTTCGCCCGCCCTACGATGGGATTCATGTCCGAGATCACGAAGGGCGAAGTCGCCCACCTGGCCCGACTGGCGCGCTTGGCGCTGGATGACGATGAGCTGGACCACTATGCGGTTCAGTTGGACGCGATCCTCGACGCCGTGGCATCTGTGTCGGAGGTTGCGGCCGACGATGTTCCCGCCACCTCGCATCCGGTGGTGATGACCAACGTGTTCCGCGACGACGAGACCCGGCCGTGCCTTCCCCGCGACGAAGTCCTCGCCGAGGCGCCAGCGGCGCAGGACGGCCGCTTCCGCGTGCCCCGAATCCTCGACGAGGAGGTCTGATGAGCGAAGACAGGATCGTCCACCTGAGCGCAATCACGCAGGCGGAGGAACTCGCCCAGGGGAATCTGAGTTCCGTCGAGATCGTCCAGGCCCACCTGGACCGGATCGTCGAGGTGGATGAGCGGATCCACGCGTTCCTGCACACCACGGGCGAACACGCCATGCGGACAGCCGAGGAGGTGGACCGGCGCCGCGCCCGGGGGGAACAGCTCCCGAGGCTGGCCGGCGTCCCGGTCGCGGTGAAGGACGTCATGGCCATGCGGGGGGTGCCGACCACGGTGGGGTCCCGGATGCTGGCCGACTGGCGCCCGCCGTACGACGCGGGCGTGGTGGAGCGGCTGCACGCGGGAATGCTGCCGGTGCTGGGCAAGACCAACATGGACGAGTTCGCCATGGGATCGTCCACGGAGCACTCCGCATTCGGGCCCACCCGAAACCCCTGGGACACCGAGCGCATCCCCGGTGGATCCGGCGGGGGCTCGTCGGCGGCCCTGGCCGCCTTCGAGGCTCCGCTGGCGATCGGCACCGACACCGGCGGCTCCATCCGGCAGCCGGCTGCGGTGACCGGGACCGTCGGGGTGAAACCCACCTACGGCGGTGTCTCCCGCTACGGGCTGGTGGCGCTGGCATCGTCGCTGGATCAAGCCGGACCTTGCGCGCGGACAGTCATGGATGCCGCGCTGCTGCACGAGGTCATCGCCGGACACGACCCGCGGGATTCCACTTCTTTGCCCGATCCGGTGCCCGATGTCGTCACCGCCGCCCGCGACGGCGACATCGCCGGGATGCGCATCGGGCTGGTGACCGAACTGTCGGGGGAGGGCTACCAGCCCGGCGTGCTGCAGCGTTTCACCGAGGCAGTGGAGTTGCTGGCCGAGCGCGGGGCTGAAATCGTCGAGGTATCGTGCCCCAACTTCCGATATGCCCTGGGCGCCTACTACCTGATCCTGCCCAGCGAGGCATCGAGCAATCTCGCCCGGTTCGACGGCATGCGCTACGGGCTGCGAGCGGGAGACGACGGCACCGCCTCCGTCGAAGAGGTCATGTCGCTGACCCGGGAGGAGGGCTTCGGTGCGGAGGTGAAGCGTCGGATCATGCTGGGGACCTATGCCCTGTCGTCGGGCTATTACGACGCCTACTACGGCCAGGCGCAGAAGGTCCGCACCCTGGTGCAGCGTGATTTCGACGCCGCATTCGCCGACTGCCACGTGCTCGTTTCACCCACCTGCCCGACAACGGCCTTCCCGATCGGCGAGAAGGTCGACGATCCGCTGGCGATGTACCTCAACGACATCGCCACCATCCCGGTCAACCTGGCCGGCAACGCGGCGATGTCGCTGCCCATCGGTCTGGCCGCCGAGGACAACCTCCCCGTCGGGCTGCAGATCATGGCGCCGCACCGCGCCGACGACCGGTTGTACGGGGTCGGTGCCGCGCTGGAGGAGGCGCTGGAGGACCGCTGGGGCCAGCGGCTGATCGAAAGGCTGAGAACATGACCACCACGACGCAACCGTTGGTCCCGCTGGGCGACGCACTGTCCCGCTATGAGCCGGTCATCGGACTCGAGGTTCACGTCGAACTGGGCACGAAGTCGAAGATGTTCTGCGGCTGTCCGACCGAGTTCGGCGCCGACGTCAACACCCAGGCCTGCCCCGTGTGCCTGGGGCTGCCGGGGTCGATGCCGGTGGTGAACCGTGCCGCCATCGAGTCGACGATCCGCATCGGACTGGCGTTGAACTGCGACATCGCCGAATGGTGCCGCTTCGCCCGCAAGAACTACTTCTATCCCGACATGCCCAAGGACTACCAGATCAGCCAGTACGACGAGCCGCTGTGCACAGACGGCTACCTCGATGTGGAGGTGCCCACCGACGACGGGACAACCACCGTCCGGGTGGGCATCGAACGGGTCCACATGGAGGAGGACACCGGCAAACTCACCCACGCCGGCGGGGCCACCGGACGCATCCATGGAGCCGACTACAGCCTGGTGGACTACAACCGCGCCGGCATTCCGCTGGTGGAGATCGTCACCAAGCCCGTGCCCGGTACGGGTGCGCTGGCGCCCGCCGTGGCCCGGGCCTACGTCGGGGCGCTGCGCGACATCATGCGCTCGCTCGGGGTCTCGGACGTGCGTATGGAGGAGGGCTCGCTGCGCTGCGACGCAAATCTGTCGATCGCCCCCGCCGGCCAGCCCTGGGGCACACGCAGCGAGACCAAGAACGTCAACTCGCTGCGGTCGGTGGAGCGGGCGATCACCTTCGAGATCCGCCGACAGGCCGCCGTACTGGACGCCGGCGGCCGGGTGAAGCAGGAGACCCGCCACTTCCACGAGGACGACGGCACCACAACACCGGGGCGCAGCAAAGAGGAGGCCGAGGACTATCGGTACTTCCCCGAACCGGATCTGATGCCGGTGGCGCCGAGCCGGGAGTGGGTCGAGCAGTTGCGGACGACACTTCCCGAGATGCCGGCGGTCCAGCGGGCCCGGCTGCAATCGGAGTGGGGCATCAGCGATTTCGACATGCAGTCGGTCATCAACGCGGGCGCGCTGGACCTCGTCGTGGCGACCGTGGCCGCTGGCGTGGATCAGGCGGCAGCGCGGAAATGGTGGCTCGGGGAACTGTCGCGCATCGCCAAGGAGACCGGTGTGGAGTTGGGCAGCCTGCCCGTCACCCCGCAGCACGTTGTGCGGGTGGAGGAACTCATCGCCACTGGGAAGCTGAACGACAAGATGGCCCGCTCGGTTCTTGACGGGATCATCAAGGGTGAAGGTGAGCCCGATGAAGTGGTTGCGGCTCGCGGGCTGGCGGTGGTTTCCGACGACTCCGCGCTGCAGACCGCCATCGAAGACGCGATCGCGGCCAACCCGGATGTAGTCGCGAAGATCCAGGGCGGCAAGGTCCAGGCCGCGGGGGCGATCATCGGGGCGGTCATGAAGGCGACCCGGGGGCAGGCCGACGCCGGCCGAGTGCGGGAGCTGCTGCTGGCGAGGTTGGGCATCTAGCTCGCCGGGTGACCTACACTCGGCCAATGACTGCCACAGGTTTTCGCAAGGGTTTCTCAATCGCCGCAGCAGCCGCCTTCGCGGGAGCCATGATGGTCCCGGTGGCTTCGCCGGTCGGAGTGGCATCGGCCGGGAGCGTCGACGAGTGCGTCGAACCGGGGGCCGCGGCCCGCGGCATCAACCCGAGCGTCAAGGACGGCGGCGAGGTCAGCGCAAAGAAGGCGGCGGCGCTGGAGAAGAAGCTCGCCAAGAAGCTGGAGGCCAAGGGGTACGCCCGCGGCGGGAAGAAGAAGCCCGGCGGCGGTGGCGGTGACGGTGGGACCACCCCCAGCCTTCCCACCAACGTGTCCATCCCGGTGTATGTCCACCTGATCGACGACGGCACGGTCCCGACACCTACCGACGCTGAGGCAAAGCGCCAAGTCGACATCCTCAACGGGGCGTTCACAGGGTCGGCCTTCCAGTTCAACCTCTCGGTCACGGACACGACCAGCAAGTCGGCCTGGGGCAACCTGAAGTATGGGTCCGCCGAGGAGCAGGCGATGAAGGAGTCGCTCCGCCAAGGCGGCAAGAACGCTCTCAACATCTACGTGACCACACTCGCCGACGATCTGCTCGGCTGGGCGACGTTCCCCTCCAGCTACAGCGGCAACCCGGACAGGGACGGTGTGGTCATCCACACCGGCTCGCTCGACGGCCGCACCACGTTCCAGGGCGCGTACGACGAGGGCGACACCGCGACCCATGAGGTGGGCCACTGGCTCGGGCTCTACCACACGTTCCAGGGCGGCTGCTCCAGGTCCGGCGACTACGTCAGCGACACCCCTTCGGAGCGCAGCGCGGCCCGTGGCTGCCCGGTCGGCGCCGACACCTGTCGAGGGGGCGGTCCCGACCCGATCCACAACTTCATGGACTACAGCCACGACTCCTGCATGTACGAGTTCACCGCCGGGCAGTGGACCCGCATGGCCGAGCACTGGGTCGCCTACCGCGCGTAGCCGCACCAACCCTGCCCCGAAATGGCCCCGAAACGCGGCGTGTCGCCGCTGTTTCGGGGCCATTTCGGGGCAGGCATGCTCGCCTGGCCGCCTGGCCGCCTGGCCGCC
>JAQAZZ010000194.1:0-2982 GCA_032127075.1 Micrococcales bacterium
TGTTGTCCCAGTCGAACCTGCAACTGCCCGAGACCACGGCCAGCGTCGGTGCCGCGGATTGACCGGCGCCGCGGCGCCGGTCCACGAGCTCGGCGCGTGCTCGCACGGGGCTGTAGCGCTCCTCGCGGACTGTCCGTGCGCCGACGAGGTAGGCGTCAGCAAAGCGGCGGACCGCGGCCAGGACGTTCCGATCAGTTGCCGACGAGATTGATCCTGAGAGTCCGTCCGGGCCAGCGATGCTGCCATCGAGGCCCATCACCATGCAGGCGCGCACCCACCGCTCCGACGGCCAGTCATAGGCCTGCTCCCACTCCCCCGGCGTGCGGGTGTCGGGCAGGAGCCAGCGCATGGCGGCGACACTAACAGCGGGCCTCGCGCGGTGCAGGGCCGCGCCGGCCCAACGACTGCCGCCGCCCACCGCCCGTCAGGGCGTCACCCGCCGATCAGGCTGGCATGATGACCCCACTCCGCGGCGGTATGGCTGTGGAACTGACCGGAGGTGTGCTGTGGCAGACAACCCGACGATCACGTTGCTCGGTTCCGTCGACCTGTTCGCGGGCTTGAGCAAGAAGGTCCTCACACGCATCGTCGAGGCCGGACACGAGTTGGACTTCACCGCGGGGGCTGAGGTCGTGAAGGCCGGTGAGCCTGTGGCCGGGTTCCGGGAGTTCTCCCCTAAGGGCGTGGAGATGCACGTCGTGCGTTCGGGTCGGGCTGTTGTGCGCGTCCGCGGGCAGGAGGTCGCCACGCTGGGGCCGGGTTCGTACTTCGGTGAGCTGGCACTCATCGACGGCCAGCCCCGATCGGCCGATGTTGTCGCTGGCGATGAGGGGCTCTCGACGTTCGCCCTCCCCAGGTGGTCCTTCAAGGAGCTGATCGCGACACACCCCGAGATCGCCGTCCCGATGCTGCGAGTGGTCGTGGCCCAGTTGCGGCGCGCTGAAGCGGCTGCCCGCTGAGCCGTTACGGCGCGCCTTCCGCACGATGAGCCTGGTTCGAGCCACCATGGGCACACCCGGAGCAGCTCGGGAGGTGGATCGTGCAAGGCACTGTGGGCGAGTTCGACGACTATGTCGTCGACATGGTCCTCGAGGTCGATTCGAGGGGTATCGGCGTCGAGGAGTTGGCCCGGCGGATCTGTCTGCCCGGCATGGAGATCCTGCGCTCCACGGCGCGCGGGACGATCTGGCTGACGGCGCTGGTCACGGCTGAGGGTGACGCGTCGGCGATCCGGGAGGTCCGCGACAGCGTCCTGGCGCAGCTTCCTGACAGGCCGCGGGCCGTGGCTGCAGCGGTGGTCAACAGCATCCCGTTGGGCGACCTCTACGCCCGGCTGGAGGCTGTCGTGTCCGACGAGGAACTGGCCGAGATGGATGTGCGCGACCTCGTCGCCCAGACGATGTGGGACCGCCCGCCTGCCGCGGAGGGTGCGGTCGACCTGCGGCCGGTCGATCTGCGGGCGGATCAGCTCGTCAGGGACAGGGCGCCCAACTCAGCCTGAGACCTCGGCTGTGCGCTGCTGCGGTCGGCGGCCAGCGACCAGGATCTGGACGCTGAACGCCATGACCCACAACGGGAACACCAGTTGCCCCCAGCGGCTGATGAATGGGGAGAGCAGCATGATCAGTGCTGCCAGGTATCCCAGTACGGTCAGCCACTTGGGAAGCAGGGCAGTGCGGAGCCCGATCGAGGTGACCGACAGGGTGAAGACTGCCGCCATACGCATGCCGAACATGCCCATGAGTGCCTTGGCGAGCAGCACCATCGCCACGACCGTGTCAGCCTGGACGACCACGCCGCGGTCATAGAGCGCGAGCGCAGTGGCCAGCACGGACGCGGTCACGAAGAGCAGTGCGACGAACAAGAGGCCAGACCCCAGGAAGACGGTGGAGAAAAGCTTGTCCTCGCGGTCCCCCAGACGGGTGCGGATGACCCCGATGAACCAGAGGAAGGCGATTCCTGCGAAGGGGATGAGGTGGACCGCGGTGGTGACGCCCTGCCGGCGGCTGCGCTCAAGCAGCCACTGCGTGCTCGCCTCGCCGCCCGGCACCGCGGTGTGGAACTGCACGAGAACCGCGATCAGGATGATCGAGAACACGATCCCCGCGATGGCCGCTGATGCCGGATTCCGCAGGTGTTGGACGAAGGTCTGGCTCTGCACGGTGAACTCCTCAGGTCGGTCGCGCCGAACCCTACCCCGCGGCCGTCGCCACACCCGCCGTCCGCCAATCGCCGGCAGCGCCCACCCTGGGCTTGGAACATCGCTGTGTGACTGGCAGACTGCAATGCGTGATCGCGGCAGGGTGGGGCCGAAGATCGGGCCGCATGGCAGCGCTTCTGGGGCTGTGCGTCCTGGTTGCCGGCTTTGCGGTGCCCGGGTATGCGACCGCTGCGGCGCCCGCGTCCGTCCCGGCAGCAGCTGCGGCCCCCAGCGTCGCGGTGCCGTCCGGACGACTCATCGTTGGCGACTCGCTGGCCGTGAGCGTGACCGCCCGGATGCGTGCCCAGAGATTCCGGGTGCACGCTGAGGTGGGTCGCCAGTTCAGCACGGCCCCGGGGATCGTGCGCAGCCTCGGCAGTGCGCTGCCCCGCAATGTGGTGGTCGAGCTGGGGACGAGCGGCACGATCTCGTTGTCGCACTGCCGGTCGGTGGTGCGCATGGCTGGCAAGGATCGTCGGGTGTTCCTGGTGACCAATCGGGTCCCGCGCAGTTGGGAGCGCGCCAACCTGCGAACCGTGCGGACCTGCAACCGCGGCTTCGCCGGACCGCGGGTCCGAGTCATCAACTGGTACCGCCACAGCGCGGGTCATCCCGAGTGGTTCGCCGGCGACCGGGTGCACCTGTCAACCTCGGGTCAGCGTGCCTTCGCCAGGCTGATCGATCGGTCCGTCGACCGCAACGGCCTTCGCTGAACACGTGCAGCAGCTGAACGCGCGCCGACGAGCAGGCGACTACTCGCCGCCGAAGTCGCGCTCGTAGGC
>JAQAZZ010000195.1:0-7229 GCA_032127075.1 Micrococcales bacterium
GAACAGCAGATCAACATCGGTGGGATGGTGACGGCGATCATCAACTTCATCATCACCGCCGCGATCGTGTACTTCGTGTTCGTGGCCCCGATGAACGCCGCCAAGGCGAGGCTGGCCGAGCCCAGCGAAGAAGAGGCACCCGACGACGTGCTCCTGCTGCGCGAGATCCGTGACCTCCTCGCCGACGACCCGGGGCGTGGAACCGGCCGAGGCGCGGCAGGTCAGGGCGAGCCTTCGATCTGATCGCGCCGATCGCACCGGTCCGCGCACCGTGGACCGCCGATCGGCCGGACATCTGCCGACGGCTTGGGTAGCGTCGATCCGTGGCTTGGGATGTCGAGGAGATCCTGTCCCGCCTGCCGCTCGAGTCCCGTGTCCGGCTGCTGTCCGGGAAGGACGCCTGGCACACCGCCGACCTGCCTGACGAGGGGGTACGGGTCGTCGCGATGGCCGACGGGCCCCACGGGCTGCGCCGCCAAGAGGCGGCGCGCGACCAGTTGGGGGCGACGGGCAGCGTCCCGGCCACGTGTTTCCCCACGGCGGCCGCTCTCGCATCGTCGTGGGATGCGGGACTCCTCACCGAGGTCGGGGCTGCTCTGGGAGCGGAAGCTGCGGCCGAGGGCGTCGATGTTGTGCTGGGGCCGGGCCTGAACATCAAGCGCCACCCGTTCGGCGGCCGCAACTTCGAGTACTTCTCCGAAGACCCGCTGCTGAGCGGGCGGCTCGCGGCTGCGATGGTCCGCGGAATCCGCAGCACCGGGACAGCCGCCTGCGTGAAGCACTTCGCGGTGAACAACGCCGAGACCAACCGGTTGGTGGTGGATGCCGTCATCGACGAGCGGACGCTGCGGGAGATCTACCTGACCGGTTTCGAGATCGTGATCCGGGAATCCGGCCCCGACGCGATCATGGCCGCCTACAACAAGGTCAACGGGACGTACTGCTGTGAGCACCCCTCATTGCTGACGCGGATCCTGCGCGGAGAATGGGGCTTCACCGGACTGGTGATGAGCGACTGGGGCGCCACCAACGACCGGGTGGCGGCGGTGGCCGCCGGAATGGATCTGGAGATGCCGGGCAGCGGCGGCGTCTCCGACGCCGACGTCGTCGACGCCGTCCAGTCCGGCAGGCTCACCGGGGATGCGGTGGACGCCTGCGCCGGCCGGGTGCTGCAGCTGGCCGCCCGCCGTCCCGCCGATCGCCCTGCCGTGGACCATCAGCGGCACCACCGGCTCGCGCGGCGCGCCGCAGCCCAATCGACTGTGCTGCTGGCCAACAACGGACTGCTGCCCCTGGTCGATGTGGGGTCTGTCGCGGTGATCGGAGCTTTCGCCGCCCGGCCACGGTTCCAGGGCGCGGGCAGTTCCCTGGTGAACCCCACCCGGGTGGACACCGCGTTGGCGGCCCTCGAGTCGCGGCCGGGCCTGCGCGTCACCTACAGCCCCGGCTACGGCGCCCAGACCGTCGGAGTCGATTCCGGGCTGATCACCCGGGCCGCGCAAGCCGCCCGGGAGGCCGACGTCGCGGTCGTCCTGGTCGGACTGCCGGGCGCCCAGGAATCCGAAGGTTTCGACCGAGTGGACCTGCACCTGCCCCGTCAGCACGACGAACTCGTCGAGGCGGTGTGCAGCGCCAACCCGAACACGGTGGTGGCGCTGTCGAACGGATCACCCGTCGCCCTTCCCTGGGCAGATCGGCCGGCAGCGATTCTGGAGTGCTATCTCGGCGGCCAGGCCGGCGGCTCGGCGCTGGTGGATGTGCTGTTCGGCGATGAGGGTCCCGCCGGGCGGCTCGCGGAGTCGTTCCCCTACGCGGCGGCCGACGTGCCCGGCGACCCCTGGTTCCCCTGCGACAGCCGCCGGGCGGAGTACCGCGAGGGAGTCTTCGTGGGCTACCGCTACTACGACACCGCCCGGGTACCGGTGCGGTACGCCTTCGGGCACGGCCTGTCCTACACGGACTTCGAATACGGACCGCTGCGGCTGGACCCAGTCGAGACCCCCGACGATCAGGCGCAGCCCGGCACCGACGCGCTGGTGACGGCAACGGTGTCGGTGACCAACACCGGGACCCGGCCCGGTCATGAGGTTGCCCAGGTCTACGTCCACCGTGTGGCGGGCAGCCACACCGATGCGGCGCCTCCTGCCGGCCCGGAACAGGAACTGCGCGGGTTCGACAAGGTACACCTCGAGCCGGGCGAGAGCACCGACGTGGCGATACCGCTGGGACCCCGGGCTTTCGCCCACTACGACACCGCGGTCTGCGGTTGGCGGATCACCGCGGGCGACTATGAGATCCGGGTCGGTTCGTCTTCGCGGGACATCTGCGCCGCGGCCGTGGTCCGACTCGGCGAGTCCTCGGCGGCAGGTGCCGAGCCGGGGCGGCCGCGTTGCACCGTCCTGCCGGGCGGGTCCGCTGCCACGGCGGGACAACAGCAGCGGCCGGGGGCAGACCCCGGGGATCTGCTCGCCCGGTCCGACGACGCTTTCGCCCGGTTGTTGGGCCATCCCATCCCCCAACCTCGACCGGAGCGGCCCTTCCACCGCAACTCCACGATCGGGGATCTGCGGACAACAGCGACGGGCCGCCTGCTGCGGGCCGGACTCCGCCGACTGATCGCCGCACCCTTGGCCCGGATTGCCGCCGGCGACGACGAGATGCAGCGACGACTCATGTCGGCGGCAGATGAGGCGCCGCTGCGTCAGATCGTGCTGTTCAGCAACGGACTCATCACCTGGCAGGCCCTCGACGCGGCTATCGACTGGCTCAACGGGGAACCGCGACGTGCGGCCCGGGGGTTCGCGGCGGTGGCGCAGGGGCAGATGTGGCCCGCCGCGGTGCGCAGAATCCGGCCCCGGCGGCACTGAACACCTCCCCGCCCACAGCCGTGCCACGGCCGCTGAGGCCGCGCCAAGGGCACTAGGGTGGGGCGGTGCCGACGCCGTTGTCCCCGCCGCAGCAGCCTGAAACGGTCTTCACCTACGCCGCTCCGGCGCTGGTCTACGGTCGGGGCGCGATCAATGAGCTGCCCCGTGCGCTGCGCGACCGCCGCCGGGTGCTGCTGGTCACCGACGCCGGCGTGGCCGCCACCGGCGCTCCCGACCGGGTGGCGCGGAAATTGCGGGCCGCGGGCCACGAGGTGGTCACCTACGCCGCAACACACGTGGAGCCCACCGACGCGAGCCTGCAGCAGGCGATCGACGCGGCTGCCGCGGGTGGGCCGTGGGACGCCTTCCTCGCGGTCGGCGGCGGATCCAGCATCGACACCGCCAAAGCAGTCAACCTGCTGACCACCAACGGCGGTGGACTGCTCGACTACATCAACCCGCCAATCGGCGGCGGCCGTGCCCCCACACAACCCCTCAAGCCGCTGGTGGCAGTGCCGACCACCACGGGAACCGGATCGGAGAGCACCACGATCTGCGTGCTGGACGTCTTGGACCTCAAGGTCAAGACCGGGATCAGCCATCCGCGGCTGCGGCCGACGGTGGCCGTGGTCGACCCCGATCTCACCATGTCGCAGCCCCCGATGGTGACCGCCAGCGCGGGCATGGACATCCTCTGCCACGCCCTGGAGAGCTACACGGCCCGCCCGTACACCTCTTTCGAGGCCAAGACCCCGGAACAACGGGTCCCCTACTGCGGTGCCAACCCGATCTCCGACATGTGGGCTGAGCGGGCGCTGGCGCTGATGGCCGAGTCGTTTGTGGCGGCCGTGGTCGATGGCGATGACGGCGAAGCCCGCGCCGGCATGGCTCTGGCCGCAACGCTGGCGGGCATGGGCTTCGGCAACGCCGGCGTGCATGTGCCCCACGCCAACGCCTACCCGATCGCGGGCCGGGTGCGGGACTACCGGCCCGTGGACTACCCGCGCGACGAGCCGTTGATCCCGCACGGCATGGCGGTGTCGCTGACCGCCCCGGCATCCTTCCGGATGACCTTCCCCGCCTCCCCCGAGCGGCACCGGCGCGCGGCGGCCCTGCTGGATCCGACGGCCACGGCGGACGATCCCGCCGACCTGCTGCCGCGTGTGCTGCGCCGCGTCATGGCCGACGTCGGCCTCCCGGGCGGCCTGCGCGAAGTGGGCTACACCGACACCGACGTCCCAGACCTGGTGGCGGGGGCGATGGCCCAGCAACGCCTGATCGCGCTGGCCCCCGTCGCGGTGACCGCCGACGACCTCGCCGCAACCTTCCGGGAATCGCTGTGACGCGGCCGCCGCTCACGCGCGCCGACTTCCCGGTCACGGTGACGCTGCCCACCCGCTGGAACGACAACGACCACTACGGCCATGTCAACAACGCCGCCTACTTCGAGTATCTGGACACCGCCGTCAACGGCTGGCTGATGCAGGCGACGGGAACCGACATCCGGGAACTGGCTGCGATCGGCGTGGTTGCCAGCACGGGCTGCGACTACTTCCTCGAGATCGGCTTCCCCGACGCCGTCGACGTCGGCCTGGCCACGTCGCGGGTGGGAACCTCGAGCATCACCTACCGGCTGGCCGTGTTCCGCGCCGGAGATCCGGCGCTGCGCGCCCTGGCCTACTTCGTCCATGTCTATGTGGACCCGACGACCCGCCGCCCCATCGAGATTCCCGCGACCATCCGCGATGCAGTTGCGGGACTTCCGCATGTCGAGGCCTCCGGCGGCCCGACTGCTGTCTAGCGCGACCGCGAACATGCTCCTTGCGGAACTCACGGCACAGATCCGATGGCGCCCCCGGCAGGATTCGAACCTGCGCGCATGGCTCCGGAGGCCACCGCTCTATCCCCTGAGCTACGGGGGCTGGGGGACTCGATCAGGCTACCAGCCCCGCTGCCCCGTCTACCCCGCCGAGGCACCCCGGAGCACCGCAACAGCCGCTGCCACCCCCGCCGCCGACAGGGCGATGAGTCCCGCCGCTGCCGCCGCCCGTGCGGCACCCCGGTCGGCGCGGTGATCCATCACCCCGCCGCTGCTCATGGACGACATGATCGAACCCACCGACAGCGATGACATGGCCGATCCCACCGACAGGGCGGAGTGAAGGCTGAAAGCCGATCCGATGGAACCCACCGATCCGATGCTCAAAGCAGATCCGGTCGAGGCGATGGACAGGATCGATCCGGTGGATCCGATGCTCCACAACGAGCCCTCGAAGCGACCGGTGGATGGCTGGACGGTCATGTGCCTACTCCCCTGCGACGTCTGCTGCAAGACCATCATCGACCTCCGACCGGCGGGCAAGCCACTCGAGGAGGCCGGGCATGTGTGGCGTCCACCCGCGATAGGCGGCGTGGTCCGCCGGCACGGTCCGCAATGTGGCGGCAAGATCGGCGGCTAGGCCAAGCCGGTCCGCGGCAACGTCCCCCAGCCGCCCCCGGTAGGTGCGGATGGTGAACAGGACGTCACCGCTGCGCGGGAGCCGCCGAAGCGTCTGCCGTTCGACCCGGACCGTCAGGTCCGCCGGGGGAACCCGTGCGGCCGCGGCCGTGGCGGATGGTTGGTGCAGGGCCGGATCATCCAGCAGCGTCCAATTCAACCGCCACATGGGCCGTTGCACCACCATCCGGTCGAAGAATCGCCGTGCGGGGTCGGCGAGGCGTTCCCGGTATCGGGGAACCGGATCATGGATCGCGGTCAGGTCCTGTCCGAGTTTGTCCCGCAGCGACCACCTGGAGGGGAAACAGACCACCGCCGCAGCCAACACCCAACCGTCGGCGGTGCGGTGCATCACACACAGGTCTTCCTGCACCATCCGCGCAGCGGTGATGAGTGGATGCTCATCAACGTCGTCCCCCGGCGGGGGCGTCGGCGTCAGCTCCGGATGATGGTTCGCCATGTGGGCTCTCAGCAGGTCCAGCGCTTCCGCGGACCCGGCAGCCCCCGCAGGCAGGAATGCCGCGACCTCGTCGGCCCGCTGCGCCAGCAGTTCCTCCTTCAGCGCCAGGTCGTCGTGGTAGTCGCCGTCAGTCTCGATCCATTCCGCAAGGCCAAGCCTGTGCAGCCCCATGCTGATCCGGAAGGCGGACCCGTCGACGCTGAAGTGACGCACCCCTGCCATGGACAGAACCGTACTGCCGCCGCGCGGCGCAACACTGAACGGTGGAACCGGACCATTCGGACAGATCGGACAACTCGACGCTACTCTTGGGAGCCAGCATCTACTTGAGCCCAAGGAGAACCCATGTCGTCGCCCACCCCGCCCGAGGAGCCCAAACCCGACAGCGGCGAACAGCCCACCCAGGCGCTGCCGCCGCAGGCCAACCCGCCCCACCCGAACCCGCCGCCGCCCGCTGGCGCACCAGCCGTCGTCGCCGGCGACCCCCTGCCCGATCCCGCGGAGGACGAGGCCGCGGCGTCGAACCGAAAGCAGCTGACCGGATTCAAGATCGCTACGGTCTCATTGGCCGTCCTGTCCGTTCTGCTGTTGATCTTCGGCTTCACCCTGAACAGCCGCTACAACGATCTGCAGGCACAAACCGACGCCGAGGTCACCGGGCTGGAGGCGCAGATCAGCGCCCTGGAAGCCGACGAAAGCCGGATCAAGGCCGACGACGCTGAGAAGATCGCGGCGGCGAAGGCGAACATCAAGAAGCTCGCCGGCGAGGTGAAGGCCGAACGCAAGGCGCTCAAGGCGGAGGACCGCCAGTTGGACAAGGCACACCGCGAGTACGAGCAGTTCAAGGCCCAGGCCGCCCAGGAGGGTGCCAACCTGCAGACCCAGCTCGATGCGGCGAACGCCGAGGCCGATCTCGCCAAGCACTGCGCCGCCATCGCCTACTCGGCCCTGGTCCGCGTCTACGAGGACTTCAACACCGAGGCCATCAGCAGGGTCGGCAGGCAGCTGGACAACGCCAGCGCCCAGTGTGCTGACGTTGTGCAGACCTACGGGAGCTGACCCGCCCGGAAATCCTGCTGAGCCCCGCCCCTGCGGCGGGGCTCAGCCGTTCCCGGCCAGTGGCCAGCGGTGCAGGTCGGTGTAACGGGGGTTCGGGCCCAGTTCGGACGCCACGAGGCTGAGGTGGTCCGGTGTCCACCGCGGACCCTGGTATTCCGCCAGCCCCTGACGGCTGGCCTGGTCCATTCCACGGCCCCGGGACCGCGCGACGGTCACATGGCCGTGGAATGGCCGTCGCTCGTCGTGCGGCACGAATTCCCGGTTCAGCCGACGGGCCAGCCTCTTCAGCCAGTCACCGTCGTCGATGCCCACCCACAACACATTTCCGAAGCGACCGCTGCCCGAC
>JAQAZZ010000196.1:0-9905 GCA_032127075.1 Micrococcales bacterium
GCCCCGGGGCTAGCACGTAGTCCGCCCCGGCTACACCCTGAGCGCGGGTCGCCGCCGGTCTGGCTGCGCGGCGCCCGACTTCCCGATTGGAGGGTTTGGGTCCGCGCCAAATAGCATCAGTACCGCGATGACCGATCACGACGTGGAAGTACGCCCCGCCCCCACCGGGGCGGCGGCACAACGCCTGGCGGCGGAAGCCCGCCGGCGCCGGACCTTCGCCGTCATCAGCCATCCCGACGCCGGCAAGTCGACGCTCACCGAGGCACTGGCCCTGCACGCCAGGGTGATCACCGAGGCCGGGGCCATCCACGGCAAGTCCGGACGGCGCGCCACGGTGTCGGACTGGATGGAGATGGAGCAGGCCCGCGGCATCTCGATCACCTCCACGGCCCTGCAGTTCCCGTACCGCTCCCCGGACGGGCAGGACTGCGTCATCAACCTGCTCGACACACCCGGGCACGCCGACTTCTCCGAGGACACCTACCGGGTGCTCAGCGCCGTCGACTGCGCGGTCATGCTGATCGACGCCGCCAAAGGCCTGGAACCCCAGACCCTCAAGCTGTTTCAGGTGTGCCGTCATCGCGGCATCCCGATCCTCACCGTGATCAACAAGTGGGACCGGCCCGGTCGTCATCCGCTGGAGCTGCTCGACGAGATCCACGAACGCATCGGCCTCAAGCCCACCCCGCTGACCTGGCCGGTGGGTATCGCCGGGGATTTCAAGGGGGTGCTGGACCGCCGCACCGGCAATTTCATCCGGTTCACCCGCACCGCCGGTGGGGCCACCGCGGCACCGGAGGAGCACATCGCCCCGGAGCGCGCCGAGGACGCCGCCGGCACCGACTGGATCACCGCCTCGGAGGAGTGCGAACTGCTCTCCGCCGACGGTGGCGACCACGATCAGGAAGCGTTCCTGCGCGGTGAGACCACCCCGGTGCTGTTCACCTCCGCCGCGCTGAACTTCGGGGTCAACCAGCTTCTGGACACTCTCGTTCGGCTGGCTCCCCCACCCGGCGGACAGCTCGACGTCGACGGCAACCTGCGGCCGGTCGACTCGGCGTTCAGCGCCTTCGTCTTCAAGGTTCAGGCCGGGATGGACTCCGCCCACCGCGACCGGATCGCCTACGCCCGGGTCTGCTCGGGCACCTTCGAGCGCGGGGATGTGCTCACCCACGCCGCCACCGGCAAACCGTTCGTCACCAAGTACGCCCAGTCGGTGTTCGGCCAGCAGCGGTCAACCCTGGACAGCGCCTGGCCAGGAGATGTGATCGGCCTGGCCAACGCCGCAGCCCTTCGGCCCGGGGACACCCTGTTCCGCGATGACGCGGTGCACTTCCCGCCGATCCCCAGCTTCTCCCCCGAGCATTTCGCCGTCGCCCGCGGCACCGATCCCAGCAAGCACAAACAGTTCCGCAAGGGCATCGAGCAACTGGAACAGGAAGGCGTCGTGCAGGTTCTGCGGTCGGATCGGCGCGGCGACCAGGCACCCGTGCTCGCCGCCGTCGGGCCGATGCAGTTCGAGGTCGCCACCCATCGGATGGCCACCGAATTCAGCGCACCGATCGCGCTGGAACCGCTGCCGTACACCATCGCCCGCGCCGTGCACCCCGAGGACGCACCGTTCGTGCAGAAGCAGGTGTCGATGGAAGCGCTCACCCGCTCCGACGGCGTCATGCTGGCGTTGTTCACCACCAAATGGCGCCTGCAGGGCTTCCAGGAGGACAACCCCACGGTTCGGCTGCACTCACTGGTGGCCGCCGGCGAGAACTGATCGGTGCGCGCAGGTACCACCCGGGTCGACGGCAGCTGTCAGTAAGCTCAGCGCCGTGGAACTCAATGGAGCTAGCCCGGATTTTTCGTGGAAGGCCGGCATTGCTGGGTGTTGATACGCGAAAGTGCCTGTCCTGCAACGGATAATTGGACTTCTCTAGGGTTCAATCGTCCAGCGGGAAGGCACTTCGCAGGTGAAGGATATCGCGGCGGTTTCGCGGGTGAAAGTCTCTGCCGATGGCCGCGGGGTGGTGTCGCACGCCGGGATGGGGCTGCTGCGCGAGCTGGCGGATGCGACCGGGCTGTCTGCGCAGGTCACAGCGGTGTTGGCGGATACCTACAAGGGGCCATGGGTCCATGCCCCGGGTGCGGTGTTCGCTGATCTGGCCGTGGCGGTGGCCGACGGGGCGGACTGCATCGACGGCGTGGGCCAGCTGTGCGCCGACCGGGAGCATGTGTTCGGGGCCAAGGCGTCCACGACGACGATGTGGCGACTGGTCGATTCCCGGATCGACGCCGCCCACCTGCCGAAAGTCCGTGAGGCCCGCGCCGCGGCGCGGGCGGCGGCCTGGACTGCCGGTGCCGCCCCACCAGCCGGTCAGCCGCTCTACATCGATATGGACGCCACCCTGGTCATCGACCATTCCGACAACAAGCAGGATGCGGCGCCGACGTGGAAGAGGTCCTTCGGCCATCATCCGCTGCTGGCGTTTCTGGACCGCCCGGAGATCGCCGGCGGGGAGGCGTTGGCCGGGCTGCTGCGCAAGGGCAACGCCGGCTCCAACACCGCCGCTGACCACATCAGCGTCCTCGACCAGGCATTGGTATCGCTACCAGCAGGGTGGCGCCCCGACCCGGACAATCCGAACGGACCGGTGGTGGTGGTGCGCTCCGACACCGCCGGGGCCACCCACCGCTTCGCCCAAGCCTGCCGTGATCGCGGGGTCGGATTCTCCTTCGGGTTTCCCGTCGACGCCCGCGTCTGGGACGCCGTGGACACCCTCAACCTCGCCGACGGCTGGTACCCCGCCATCGACGCCAGCGGGCAGATCCGGGACGGGGCCTGGGTGTCCGAGGCCACCGACCTGGTCAACCTGGCCAGCTGGCCTTCCGGAACACGACTGGTGCTGCGTAAGGAGCGCCCGCACCCCGGGGCGCAGCTGCGCTTCACCGACATCGACGGCATGCGGATCACCGCGTTCATCACCGACACCGCCCCCGGTGCCGTACCCGGCCAGCTGGCCGGCCTGGAACTGCGCCATCGCCAGCACGCCCGGGTCGAGGACCGCATCCGCCAGGCCAAAGCAGCCGGCCTGTACAACCTGCCCTGCCACGGCTTCGATCCCAACGCCGCCTGGCTGGAGATCGTGATGGCCGCCGCCGACCTGGTCGCCTGGGCCCAACTGATCGGATTCACCGACACCCCTGAGCTGGCCCGCTGCGAGATCGGCGCCTTCCGCTACCGGGTCCTGCACGTCGCGGCCCGCATCACCCGCAGCGCCCGCCAAATACGACTGCGCATCGACGCCACCTGGCGCTGGGCCGGCGCCATCGCGACCGCTTGGCAGCGCCTGCGAGCCGCCTTCCCCTGACCGCCAAACCACCCCTGACCACCACAGACCCGAAAGACCCCGGCACCAGGAACGCCCGCCCACCCCGGCGACACGGGCGGGGCGAACACGCTCTCAGGCCAAAACAGCCAGCAGACAACGGCTTTCCAGGCTCAGATCCCACCGCGAACCACCCCTACGAAAAATCGAGGCTAGTGCCGGTTGTGCCGAAGACCGGTCAACACCAGACCGGGGTCGAATGTCGCCCGCGCGGCAACTGAGGCGGCGGCCGCGGTGACCATCAATGCAGCCTCGCTTTCATAGCCTTTGGGGAAGACGATCTCGGCACTGTCCGGGCCGTCACGGTGGGCCATCAACCAATCGTAGACAAGCCAGTCCAGCGCGCAGGCCACCGTCAACGGGTCGGCATCCGGAGACCGAGCCGCCGTCACCACGGCTTGTAGGACGTCACGGTGCTCGGCGCGGGCCGCTTCCTTGTTCACCCCGGAGCTGTCGAACATCATCATCGACAGGGTCAGCGGAAAACGCTCGCCGGTATCGGTTCTCACCACCCATCGGCCGCCTTTCCAGGGTCTGTCCGCATCGACCTGGTGCATCTCGCCGTATCCGCCGACCACACCCAGGGACGGGTCGTCCAACTCGCCGTCCAGCGGCGCCGGTCCCAGCAGTCCGAGTGGCTGGCGGGCCAGAATCGAGAACAGCGTCGCGGTGCCGATAATCTTGCCGGCCCGCAGGTCGGCGCTCAACCCGGTGGCCTCCAGTGCGGCGGCGAACTCGAAACACAACCGGTCCAGGGTCCGGTGTAGTTCCAGTAGTTCGTCGCGTTCGGCTGAATCACGCGGCCTGCGTCCGCCGCCGAGGATCTCGCCGAACCTTCCGGCGCCGATGATCAGCGCGTCATCGAGTGCCTCGAGGTGAGTAGCGACGAGGCGATCGGCTTCGGGGTCGTCGGCCACCAACGCCTGCAGTGAGGTCGGCGCCCCGGCGGGCGTGGCCCAGTAGAAACCGATCTGCTCGTCGGTCTGCACGATCCGCGGTCTCACCGGAGCGACCTTCGCCAGATCATGACCCGGTTGTTGCCGGAGTCCGCCACAGCCAATGCGTCGCCGCGCAACGACAGTCCGTAGGGCCAGCACAGGGTGTCGTGCTGCACTGAGGTCCACCGGTTCTCGCCGTTGGACGCGAAATCGGGCTGAGCCAACACATGGTCGGCACCCCGAAAGGATGGGCCGCCATCGGCACCGTCGGCACCGCGGCAGATGGGTCCGTCAGGCACGCCGTCCCATAGCAGGACGCGGTTGTTGGCGGTGTCGGCCATCGCCAACCGCGCCTGTCTCTGCCCCGAGTCGCTGCGCTCCTGCCCGCCGGTGTCGAGGGACAGCGCGTACGGGAACCGGAAGCGATCGTTCGTGTGGGGGCCGTAGGGCCATTCCTGTGAACCGGCGAAGTCCACTTGGCCCATGACGAGGTCGGCGTCGCGATCGGCGTCGGGGTGGGGCGACCAGCCCAGCACCCGGTGATCGCCGGCGTCGGCGATCAGTAGCAGGTCCTCATTCCCGGCGATGTCGTGCGCCCAGCGGAAGCTGGCCGGGCCGGCGTCGCCGCCGCGGTTCTCCGAGTTCGACGACCCGTCCGGCTGGCCCAAGATGACGTCGGCCGGTTGGTTGGCGTCGGGAATCCCATCGCGCCAGCCGAGCACCCGGCGGTTTCCGGTGTCGGCGACCCAGAAGGACGAACCGACCACGGCGATGCCGAACGGCCAGTAAATGCTCAACGCCGAGCATCCGCCGCCGCGGTTGGGTTCGACCGAAACGACGTCGGGCTGGCCGATGACGATATCGGGTGCGGTGTCGCTGGTCTGCGGCACGGTGTTCCACACCAGGATGCGGTGGTGCCAGGCGTCCGCGACGACCAGCCGGCCGTCATGGATGAGCACCCCGGTGGGCAGGTGCATCCCGCGTTCGGGTCCGCGTCCGCCCGCGGCCGGGCCTTCGGTCTCGCCGTCGGGCTGGCCGAGCACCACGTCGGCGGGTTGCTCGTCGGCGCTGGGCATACCGTGCCAGATCAGCACCCGGTGATTGCCGGAGTCGGCCACCACCACGTGGTCGTCGCCCCCCGTATTACTCAAGAACACCCCGCGCGGTGAGTACATCCACGCCATCGACGCACTTGCGGCCGGCAGCGCCAGTCCGCCGGGCGCGGGCGCGCCCAGCCACACCTGCGGCGCCCAGCCGTCGGTCAGATCGACTGACGCCTCCACATCCTGACGTCTGCCGAGCCCGCTGACGTTGTGCCGGACGGTGTATCGGCTCATCGGATGGGCGTTCTCGCGGACGGGAACGACGCTGCGGACATCATTGCCCAACACGCACCCAGACGTCACCGTCGTCGATCCGCAGCGGCAACTGTTCCAGCTGGGCGCCCGGCGCGCTGAGGCACTCCCCCGAGCTTGCGTCGTAACAGAAGCCGTGCCAGGGGCAGGTCAGCGTCCCGTTGCTCAGGTCGAGCATCGCGTCGGTCAGCGGCAGTGCCTCATGCGCGCACTCGTTGCGGTAGGCCGAGAGCCGCTGGCCCACGTTGACAATGAGCACATCGGTCGGCTGGCCGCCGTCACCGGCAAGGGACACCGCGGTGAGGTCGTCGACGGCGATGCCGGCGGCGGGCCCCACCTTCGCCCACCCTTCACTGGCCGGATCCCTGCCGATGCGCAGCGACTCCAGCGGGATCAGCGTGGGGCTGGGTTGGTCGGCCACCACCTCCACGGCGGTGACGGCCGGAACCTCGGCCACCAGAGCCTCCTCGACCAGGTTGCGCAGCGTCACCGAGGACATCGAACATCCATTGCACGCACCCTCGAGCCGGACGAAGGCCGTTCCGTCCTCCACCCGCACCAGCGACACATCGCCGCCGTGGCTGTGCAGTTGCGGGCGTACCGATTCCAGTACCTGGTTGGCGTGCGTCACCGGATCCGGACGCACGATCCCGTGCAGCGACAGCAGCAGGTGGACGGCGGGATCGGCGGCGAGTTCGAACAGCGCCGGGCGGGTGGCGTCCTCGGCGCGCAACCGGCGCACGATGCTCACCAGTCCGGCTTTGTGGATGGCCTCGATGGCGCCCTGCAACTCCTCGGCGACCTTGCGTGCCGCCGGTTCGAGACCCTCGAGTGCATTCACCGCATCGTCGACCCGCGTGGCGAGATCATCGAATGTCGGTTCGCTCGTGTCGCCGTCTTTGCTCATCACGCTCCGTCCGACTCGGTCCGATCAAGTGCCTGCTGGCGGGAGATCTCGTCGAGCACACCGCGCACCGTGCGCATCGAGTCGTGATCGCCGAGTTCCTCAAACAAAAAGCGTGCCTCGTACAGCTTGGCCTTGGCCTGATCGAAGTCGGCGAGATGGGCCAGCGCATTGCCCTGGTTAGCCAGAACCCGCGCCCGGCCCAATGGATCGGTGTCGCGGTCGCGGGCGGCCAACACCGCCTCGTAGAGGTTGACCGCCTCGACCAGATTGTCCCCCTGATGGCTCGACGGGGTGTAGACCAACGAGTTGGCCAGGTTCAGCTGCACACTGGCCCACTCCTCCGGATAGTCCTCGGGCGTGTAGACCTTCAGCGCCGAGCGCAGTGACTGCGCGGCCACACCCAGGCGCAGCTGGCCGGACGCCTCGGTCATCGGCATGGTCAGATAAGCCGCGGCTAGGTTGGCGTGCGCGGAGGCCCACAGCAGCGGCGCCTCCTCCCGCCACACCAGCTGCAGCGCCGAATGATAATGCGGCACAGCCCGATTGAGCAGATCCGGGCGATCCACCGCCTGTTCGTGCAACAGTCCCGCCAGCGCCAGGTGAAGCTCCGCGCGGGCCAGTCGCAGATCCTCGGCGTCGTCGAGGGCACGCAACGCACCCTCAAATCGGCTGACCGCCTCAGATCCGTCGCAGAGCGAGGCCGCCGCGCCGAGCAGCACACCGCGCAACGGCTCGGACACACCGGCGGCCTGCTCGACGGCCCAGTCCAAACATGCCACCGCCGCCTCTGCGTCACCATCCTGCAGTGCACCGCTAGCCTGCACCGACAGCACGGTCGCCGCCAGTTCGCCGGTCGCGTCACCGAGTTCCGGCACGGTGTCGCTGCGACCGAGGGCGAACAGCACCACATCGACCAGACAGGCGAATTCACCTAAGCCCGAACGCAACTCGGCCGCATCGGAGCCGTCAGGGTCCATGACGAAGCGGTTGTACCGGGTGATGGGGTCTTCACCGTGCAGGGCGGCCAGCGCGCCGTCGCGATCACCGGCCAGCGCCAACTCGTGAGCCCGCAGCGAGGCGGGCCAGTCGGGCAGTCGGCCGGACAGCAGCGCTACACGGGCATCCTCGGTATCTGGTGACGCCGGGATCAACAGAAACCCCAGGGGCAGCGGAAAGGCCCCCAGCGGCTGCGGACGAACCGCCAGCACCGCCGGATCCAGAACGTTGGTCACAGCTCTCCTCGTGTCGATATCAGTGCCGAAGCACCGCGCGTCATCCGTGAACCGGCCCGCCGCCGATGTCGCGATCGGCGGTCCGGCGGATCAGATCGGCGGCCAGTTCGGCGCGGGCCCGGGTGGCATGGCTGTGGATCCTCTTGCGGACCACTCCGTCGGCGAACACCACGATGATCTCGACGAACCATCGGCCGCTCTCCTCGACGACGACCGTCTGCACGTCAAGTGCCTGGTCAACCGACGTTCGGCGCTCGTCAGTCATGGCCATCACGGCTCCGACGGCGGAAGCGGGATCCGGAGAGCCTTGTGCGCATCGTCCCAGAATGCCGCATGGACGCCCGGCCGGAAACCGTCACCGAGCACCTCATGCACCAGCACAGCACGGTCGCCGGCCGGGTTCCGCTGTTTGAGCAGCAGGCCACCGCTGCTGGGCCCGCGCAGTGGGAACAGCCACAGTTCGCCGTCGCGGGGAACCGCCGCCAGCGCATCGGACGGGAAGCGCCCGGCAGCCAGCGCAGCCGCCATCCGCAGGTAGCCGTCCTCGCTGAGTTCCACACTGGCCTCCACGGCGGTCTGCGGGCGCAGCGGAGCCAGGAAGTCGGCTTCGATCATGGCGATCACCTGCTCCATCGCCGCGGCGACCGGATCGGAGAGCTCCGCGCCCATCTCCATGGCGGCCACCTCGATCAGATACACCGTGATGTCGGTGGGGCAGGCGTCGCCCAGCGCCCAGCGGGCGAACGGGATGGCGTGATCCCACCGGAAGGAATGCGTGTGCAGACCCTGCAGCGGCGGCAGATCGGTCAGCTCCTCCCCCGGCAGCCGATACACCGTTCCGGGCGCAGCGGCGGCCCCCTGATCGCCATCAGAGTCCTGACTCACACAGGCGTCGACGATGACCACCCGCTGCGCACCGCGCATCTGGAACCCGACATCCATGCCGGCGGTGCCGCCGTCGACCAGTCGGGCTCCGTCTGGCACGCCGCGGTCCCAGAGGTGGCGGATGAGGACGGGGCCCACGCCGTCGTCACCGCGCAACAGATTGCCGCACCCCACCACCAGAACCGCGCAACCCGGCGGTTCCAGATCGAGTTCCGAGTCGTGCGAACTCACACTGGTCCGATCACACACGGGCCGATCGCACGCACTGGGCCGGTCAGGTGTGACCTCCGCGGTCACACCATTCCGTTGACGACGAACTTCGACAGCTCCCGACCGGTCTTGCCGTCGTAGGCGTGCACCGTGCAGACCAGGCAGGAGTCGAAGCTGCGGGCCACATGGCCGAGCTCGACCGGATCCTCGGGATCGACGATCGGCGAGCCCACGAGAGCGGTCTCCATCGGGCCCAGCGCACCGCTACCGTCACGCGGGCCGATGTTCCATGCCGTCGGCGTGATCACCTGGTAGTTCTTGATCTTGTTGTTCTCCAGCACGATCCAGTCCGACAACGATCCGCGCGCGGCCTCGGTGGAGCCGAATCCCTTGCCGTCGGCGTACTCGGTGGGCTTGCTGTAAAAACTTTCCTTGAGCTCCAGCTGGTCCAACCAGCCCCGCACCCACTTGTAGTACTTGGCCGCCTCGTGCAGGCGGGCAAGCTGACGGACCATGACGCTGGGTCCGATCGTGTTGTAGATGTCGAGAAACAGCGGGTCGTTGTCCTGGTGCGGCCCGGCGTTCGGGGCGGCGGCCGCCATCCGGCGGGCCAGCGGCCCGGCCTCCAGCGGAACGTCGCCCATCCCGTCGATCAGGTAACGCGGGGACTTCGCCCAGCTGTACTTGCCCTGCCCCTTGCCCTTCTCCGGATCGACCGGGATGGTCTCGCCCTCGAAGGGGTGCAGCGGACGGCTGCCCTCATAGAAGGAGTGCGTGACGTCCTCACGCACGTTGGCCTGATCGAACTCCATGAACTGGCCACCTGCGAACACCCCGCCGCGGCCGATGAGCGCGGCGTTACGGCCCTCGATGGTCGGATTGCGGTACCGGGCCGGGTCGAAGTAGGTGCCGGTGGCCAGGTAGTTGCCCACGCCCTTGCCGTAGGAGTCCAGGCCGATATCCATCGAGTAGCGGATGAAGAAACCCATGTCAGAGTT
>JAQAZZ010000197.1:0-12879 GCA_032127075.1 Micrococcales bacterium
GGGTTGGTGGGGTCGGGGAGTAGGGAATGGGAGGGGGAAGGGGGAGCGTTGGGCGGCGGCGCGACCCGGTTGGGTCACGCCGCCGGCCGATCACTCGTCGGCTGAGCCGCGCTCCATGGGGCAGGACATGCAGCGGGGGCCGCCGCGGCCTCGGCCGAGCTCGTTGCCCGCGATGCTCACGATCTCGATCCCGTGCTTGCGCAGGAAGGTGTTGGTTGTCTCGTTGCGGTCGTATCCGAAGATCACGCCGGGGGCGACGGTGAGGAAGTTGTTGCCATCGTTCCACTGCTCCCGCGCCGCACCCAGCTCGTCGATGGGTGTGTACAGCGGCGTTACCTGCTCCTGTCCGATCGCGTCAGCCAGGACTGGCCACAGTTCATCGTTCTCCTCGATCGTGTAGGCGCCGCCGTCGTCCTTCTTGGTGAGGGTGAAGGTCTTCAGCTCCTTCGGAAGATCCGAATACACGGAGAACTTGTCCTTGTCGATCATGGTCATTGCCGTGTCGAGGTGCATCAGGCTGCGGGTCCTCGGCAGTTCGACGACGATCACCTTGTTGATCTCTTGCCCGGGTGCGGTGAAGTAGGCCTGGGTGAGCATCCCGATCCCCTGGGGGGTGGTCCGCTCGCCCATGCCGATCATGACGGTGCCGTTGCCCACGACCAGGATGTCGCCGCCCTCGATCGTGGCCGGCTCGTGATGGTCGTCGTCGTTGCCGTAGTAGAAGTGGCCGATCTGGTCTTTGAACTCGGGATGGAAGTTCCAGATGACGCGGCTGTGCAGGGTCTCGCGCTGACGCGCCGGTTTGGCCATCGGGTTCACCGATACCCCGCCGTAGGCGAAAGCGGAGTTGTCGCGCTGGAACAGGTGGTTCGGCAGCGGGGTCAGCACGAAGTCGTAGTCGTCCAGGTAGGACCACAGCAGGCTGATGTTGGCGGGCAGCGCGAGGTCCTTCTTCAGGATCCCGCCGATCATGAATGATGCCAGGTCGGAACCGCTGACACTGCTAGCGAGCTCCTTGAGAGGCTCGACGAGTTGCGGACCGGCATTCTGCGCCGTGGCGACCCGATCGAGCAGGAACTCCCGCGCCTCGGGGATCTCCAGCGCTTCGCCGAGTTTGTCGCGGAAGAGGTGTACGGTGACGCCCTTCTCTGTAAGGCGGTCGGCGAACGCGCGATGCTCCTCGCGGGCCTTGCGGGCCCACATCACGTCGTCGAACAGCAACTCGTCACAGTTCTGGGGGGTCAGCCGGTCGAGTTCCAGGCCGGGCTCGTGGAGCATGACCTGCTTCAGCAGTCCCACCTCTGAATCGACGTGGAGCATGGAGTTTCCTTTCGGTTGTCTTGGTGCGAGGCGTGGCCTCGATCTTGATCTTTGCCGTTCCGAACGGGTTTGGCCACCCGGTCACCCGGAATTCACCCGGCTCTGCACCAACGCCGATGTCCGAAAAGTCGGAATCGCCGGATTCGCAGGAATAGTCGCCACCGTCTGTTTCGTCAATTCGTGTTCTGAGGCGCGTAGGGGTGATCGTTTCCGCTAGAAAATGATCAAGGGCGATGTGCCCGTGCCGAAGTCGATCACTGGAGATTCGATGGCTACAGAAACGCCGACACCTGAGGCGCCCCCGGAAGCGCCCAAGAAGAAGGGCTTCAAATTCCCCACCGCGTTCACGGTCCTCTTCTTCGTCCTGCTTCTCGTCTGGGGATTGAGTTTCATCATCCCCGCGGGCAGCTATTCCTATGTCGCCTGCGGCGAGGACAGCCCCAAGCCGATCCCGGGGACCTATGAGCAAGTGGATGTGGAATCCACGTTCAAGGACAAGCTCTACGACCTGTGGCTGTCACCGGTCAACGGACTGTACGGCGTCCAGGCTCCCTCGGAGGAGGCGGAGGAAGTCACGGGAGAACTCCAGGGACTGGGCGAAGCGGTCTGCGATGGGGAGGAAGCAATCGTCTATGGCGGCAAGGGGGTCATCGGCCCGTATGAGGCGGGTGACCTCTTCGGGTCCGTGGCGGTGTTCTTCTTCGTGCTCGCCATCGGTGCCTTCATCACCGTCACCATGAACACGGGGGCGCTGGACGCGGGAATCGGCCGGCTGACCCACCGGTTCCGAACGCGGGGGACGGTGCTCATCGTCATCCTGATGGCTGTCTTCTCCTTGGGCGGCACGACCTACGGCATGGCGGAGGAGACACTGGGCTTCTACGCATTGATTGTGCCCATCTTCGTGGCACTCGGCTATGACCGCATGGTCGGCGCCGCGGTGATCATGCTGGGCGCCGGCGTGGGCACCATGGCCTCCACCGTCAATCCTTTCGCCACCGGTGTGGCGTCAGCGGGCGCCGATATCGAACTCGGCAACGGGATCGTGCTGCGCCTGATCATGTATCTGGTTCTGGTGGCCGTAACGATCCTGTTCGTCTTGCGCTACGCGGCCAAGGTGAAGAAGGACCCGAGCAAGTCGTTGCTGACGCCGCAGCCGGGCGACGACATGCTGCACGCCGAATCACAGGACTCCGATCCGCCCGACATGACCGGGCGCCAGAAGTTGGTCATCTGGCTGTTCATGCTGACATTCGCTCTGATGATCTTCTCGGTGATCCCCTGGTCGGACTTCAACGAGAACTGGGACACGATCACGCTTGGCTGGTACTTCCCCGAGCTTGCTGCCCTGTTCCTCGTGGGTGCCATTGTCATCGGCCTCATCGGGCGTCTCGGCGAGGAGGGGATGGTCAACTCCATCGTGTCCGGCATGGGCGACTTCATGGGAGCGGCTTTCATCATCGCTGTGGCGCGCGGCGTCACCGTGATCATGAACAACTCCGGCATCACCGACACAGTGTTGAACTCGCTGGAGTCGGCGGTGGCCGATCTGTCCGGCGCCGTATTCGGTGCGCTGCTGTTCGTGGTCAATATCCCGCTGGCATTCCTGGTGCCGTCGTCGTCGGGGCATGCCACGCTGGCGATGCCCGTCATGGCGCCGTTGGCGGACTTCGCCACCGTCTCCCGCGCGATTGTTGTCACCGCCTACCAGTCGGCGAGCGGCTGGGTGAACCTCTTCACGCCGACCTCAGCGATCGTCATGGGTGGTCTGACGCTGGCGAAGGTGGGCTACGACAAGTACATCCGGTTCGTGTGGCCGCTGCTCGGAATCCTGTTCGTGCTCACATGCATCCTGCTGGGCATCGGGTCCCTGTCCGCCATCGGCGGGACATGATCGGCATTCGGCATGGATCGGCACACCGCTTGCGGGCACTGTGGGCCCCACCCCGGACCGGGGGTGGGGCCCACAGTGCAGCGGAGGACAGATCGGGGCTCTCCGTCCCGTGAATCCCGGTGTGTCAAGGGCACTTGTGGCGATCGGTGCGAACCGGACATCGGACTTTGCGCCCATAGGGTGAATATGTACCCAGTGTTAAAATTCTGTCACGCAAAGTGGTGACAGAGATCAGATCTCGTTGTTAACTACTATCGTTGGCAAGATCAACTCGGCGGAGGCAAGGATGCCCCAGCAACCACTTGCGCAGGTACCCAAGGATGCGACCTGGCAATGGCAGGACCACGGTTCCTGCCGCGAAGCGGATGAGGCATTGTTCTTCCATCCGCCCAACGAGCGTGGTCTGGCGCGCCTCAGACGCGACCGCGCAGCGAAGTCGGTGTGCGCTCGGTGTCCGGTGCGGATCGAGTGCGCCGACTACGCCATCCGGTCCCGCGAGCCCTACGGCGTGTGGGGTGGCCTCACCGAAGAGGACCGCGAACGGATCTACGCCCGTATCGCGATCGCGGACTATCCCCGCAGCCGCGGTGACGGGGCCGACATGTGTGCTGAGGAGATCGCAGATGCGGTCTCCCCCAACTCACTGGGTATCGCCTGACCCCGCTTCGGCCTGCTGCTTCTCGATCTGGGCCCGGACGTCGTCCATGTCCACCTCGGTCACCTTGGACACCAAGTCCCGCAGAGCCGCTTCCGGAATCGCGCCGGCTTCGGCGTACAGAACCACCTTGTCCCTGATCGCCATCAGCGTGGGGATGGACGAGATGCCGAAGGACGCGGCGATATTCTGCTGGTCCTCGGTGTCGACCTTGGCGAAGACTACGTCGGGGTAGTCCTCGCTGACCTTCTCGTAGACCGGTCCGAACATGCGGCACGGACCGCACCACTCGGCCCAGAAGTCGATGAGGACAATGTCGTTGCCCGACACGGTCTCGTTGAACGTCGATTCCACCAGATTCACGGTTCCCACGGAATTCCCTTTCCTCGTCCTGTCTTCGCTGTCGTACCCCTTGGGTATCGGGATCAAACCCCCGGGGTATCGGTATAAAACCCCCCGGGGTATCGGGATCAAACCCCCCGCGGTATCGGGATAAACGTGTTGCCGTTTCGGTTCATTCCCGACGGGCCGCCGCGACGGCGGCACGACACAATGGGGGAGTGGATTCGTCGGGCCTGGAGAAAATGCGGCGCCCCCAGCCCCGGGTGCCCCGACCGGGGGATATCCTCGTCGCCGCGCCTTCCCTGGTGGACCCCAACTTCCGAAAGTGCCTGGTGTTCATGCTGCAGCATGACGATGACGGCAGCGCCGGTGTGATCATCAACCGCCCCAGCCGGCACACGGTCGCGGACATGCAGCTGCCGCAGTGGGCTGCCCGGGCGACCGTGCTCGCGGGCGGGCCCGTCGCGGAAGACTCGGTGCTTGCGCTTGCGGCGGCGGACAGGCTCCCCGAGTACCTGCAGGCCGCTGGGGCCCCAGGTATCGCCGTGGTCGACTTGGACTCGGAAGCCGACGTCCCCCCGATAGATGGGCTGCGGATCTTCGTGGGGTACGCCGGCTGGTCCGAGGGGCAGCTCATGGCCGAGATAGCGCGGGACGACTGGCATGTCGTGGCCGGTACCGCCGACGACGTGCTGCTCGGCGACGCGGAATCGTCATGGAGTCGCGTACTGCGGCGGCAGCGGGACCATACCCGGCTGTGGAGCACGCTGCCCATGTTGCCGGCGGCCAACTGACACAAGACAACTTCCCAGCGCCTATGGTGGAGAAATGAGTGAAGGACCCCTGGAGTCCCCGCAGTTGGGCGACACCTTGGTGGCGGAACCGGAGACGCGTTCCAACGACGGCGGCGACCATGAGCGATTTGCGCACTACGTGCCCAAGGACAAGATCGTTGAGTCCGCAGTCACCGGGGAGCCGGTGCGGGCGCTGTGCGGCAAGGTCTGGACGCCTGGCCGGGATCCGTCGAAGTACCCGGTGTGCCCCGACTGCAAGCGGATCTTCGAGGGGCTGCCGCCCGGTGGCGGCGGCGACGGCTGAATCGGCGACTCGCCCCCATCGGCTGGCCACCTGTGGTGCTCGGGCGGGGCATGGTGGAGGTGGCGGACCGCAGGCCGGAGACCACATCGTCGTTGGGGGTGATTCCAGTGCCCGCTGAGACCAGTCAGACCCTCGACCGGGGTCTGAATGTGTTGGAGGTGCTTGCCGACAACCCGGATGGCCTGACGGTCACCGAACTGGCACAGCGCCTCGAAGTCAGCCGGACGATCGTGTACCGGCTGGTCGTGACGTTGGAGCAGCATGGGCTGCTGCGCCGCGGGAAGGACAACCGCTGCCGGCTGGGAGTGGCGGCCCTGACACTGGCCAGGCAGGTTCAGGCCATGGTGCGCGACGCCGCTGTTCCCGCGCTGCGCCGATTGGCTGAACAGTTCAACGCCACCGCCCACCTCACCCTCGTGGACGGAGCAGAAGCCCTGGCCGTCGCCGTGGTAGAGCCCGCCCGAGCGGATGTCCACGCATCTATCCGGGCGGGGGCGCGCACCCCGCTGGACCGCGGCGTGGCGGGCCGCGCAGCGATGGCTACCCGCGCCGAGGGGCGACCGCTGGACGCCGGCTGGGTGATCTCCGGGGGCGACTCCGCTCGTGGCGGCTATGCCGTGGCAGCGCCGCTTCTCGGCGTCGTCGGCTTCGAGGCGTCGGTAGGGGTGGTCTCGATGGCGGAGTTGGACACCGCGATCGTCGGGCCCAAGGTCGTCGAGGCGGCCGCGAACATCGCCCGCGCGCTTCGCTGACTCAGCGGCAGCCCGTGACCGCGGTCGCGATTCGGTCCACCCAGTAGCGCGTGGTGGTTGTGGACGAGGGGTGGTAGTTCACCAGGACCGAGAAGACTCGGGGCCTGCCGTCGGACCCTGCCGCTATTCCGGAGAGGGTCACTGCCGTCGACAGCGTCCCGGTCTTGGCCATTATCCGGTTGCGGGCGCACCGGGTGGATCCGGTCTTGAACCGCGACGACAGTGTGCCGTCGATGCCGGAGCGGGGCATCGAGTAGACGCCGGTGGCAAGGTCCGGGCGTGCCGGGTCCATCATCGTGCGGGTCACGGCGACCATCGCCTTGGCGGTCACGCGGTTGCTGCGGGAAAGTCCGCTGCCGTCGACGATTCGGACGTTCCTCATCGGGATGCCGATCCCCTTCAACTCGGCTGACACGGCTGCTGCCGATCCGGTCGCCGTCGTGGCGACGCCCCGCGCCGCGGCCACGTGGCGGATCAGGTTCTCCGCGATGGAGTTGTCCGACGGCGGCATCATCGCGGCGACGGCGTCGGCAATGGTGTGGTCGTCGAACTGTGCGACAGCCACGTCCGTCGCCGCCGCGTCAGCCCGTTTGACCGTCTTGCGCAAGCGCAGCCCTTCGCGGCGAAGTGCCGCGCGGAAGTACGTGGCCGCGTCGAGTGCACCGTCGCTGACGGAGGCCCAACGACGGGTGAGGGCGAAAGGTCGATCGGCATAGGCGGTGTAGTACGACGAGTACCACCCCTGTGGGGCCGCGGGCCAGGCGAAGAGAGAATCGTCCACCCGCAGGCGCAGCCGCTTGGCCGGCAGGATGGTCTCGCCGTCGCTGCCCGTTGCTGCGGCTGTGCCGGTGTTTCCGCCGGGTTCCGCATCGGTGTCCGGATCTGCAACGGGGTCAGGGTTGGCATCGGCACGGGCTTGGGCTTGGGCGGACCGCAACCGCGCCGCAGTTGTGGCGGCCAACTCCTTCAGGTCGGCGGAATCCAGCAACGGGTCGCCGCCGCCGGCGATCGTCAACGTGCGGCCGTCCTCGCTGAGGGTGACCCTGGTAGGCATCCGGTAGTCGCCGCCGCGGGCCGACAGTACGGCCAGAGCCGTGAGCGACTTCATGTTGGATGCTGGGATCTGGGCGTTGCGACCGCGGCGCCCGTGGACGCGTTCGCCCGTCTCAAGGTCGGCGACGTAGACCGACACGTCTCGGCCGAGCGAACGTTGCCCGGCCCGGGACCGTATCCGCTTCTTCATCTTCGGCAGGTACTCAGCGGTGGTCGTGGTCGCCGGCGATTGCAGGTTCTGCGGCAGAGCAGTCACCGAGGTGGGCCAGATGGGGGTCGGCACCGCCGCCGCTGGGGAGGCGAGGGCCGCGGCCGCAGCGGCCCCGGCCACAACGCCAGCGGCCCATCCGCGGGCGCGGCGCGAGGAGGAGTGGTTGCGGTGTGTGGCCAACATCCCCCGGACGCTACCCGTGTCCGCGACACAACTGTGACAATCTGACCAACACGGTCGTTAATCGGAGAAATGGGGGTGAATCGACGAGTGGACGGAACGCCGCGCGGAACTGTCCCACTCATACTGGTCGGGCGCCCCGGTCGAATCCTGTTGCAGGTGCGCCAGCCAAGACGCCGCCAGCCAAGAGTGTGAGGACCCCCGCAGTGAAGCATCATCGTGGATCCCTGCTCGCCCCGATCCTGGCGTGCACGGCCGCCCTGTTGGTGGCGCTGCTGCCCGCGTCTTCCGCGCACGCCGACGAGCGTTCGCGAGCCGTGAGCGGCTGGTTCGGCTATTGGACCGACCCGGCCAGCATGGTGTCGGTCGCGAAGGACAGCGGCGGGGTGCTGGGCGAGGTCAACATCTTCTGGTGGCACTGGGCAGGCCCGGACCGGCCGATGTGCACCACCGTCGCCGGCGGAGCATGCCAGGGCGACAGCGCCACCCCGTGGACGAACGCCCGATTCGACGAGGCACGTCGCGGCCTGCAGGCTGAAGGGATCCTCGTCTTCGCCACGCACACGGACCTTGCCTCGACCCGGCGCCGCGAACTGTCCGACTACATGGCCACCGCCTCGCGGCGCCAGAAACTGGCGGAGGAGTTGGCGGACTGGGTCGTGAAAGCCGGTGTGGACGGCATCGACCTGGATTGGGAGAACTTCGCGTTCAACGACGGGTCCAGCACCTGGGACACCACCCGCCCGCGTTTCACCGACACCGTCGCCCGGCTCGGGGAACTGCTGCAATCGCAGGGGAAGTTGCTGTCCGTCACGGTCCCCGGCGGCTACCGGCCGTTCGACGCAGACGGCACACCCAACCCCGGCGGCGGCTACACCGTGTTCGACTGGGCTGGCCTTGCTCCCCATGTCGACCGGCTGCGGCTGATGACCTACGACTACTCGTGGAACCGGCCTGGACCCATCGGCCCCGACGGTTGGACCCGGGACGCCGTGCGCAGCGCAATCGCCCAGGTGGGTGAGGCCAACCGCGGCAAGATCTACGTGGGCCTGCACCAGTACGGCAAGGCCTGGTACGTGCGCGACGACAACGACGATGTCGTGGTCGTCGGTGACTGCAAGAACGGATGGCGGCCGGACGGCCGGGATGCACTCGCCCTGTCGCCGGCCGAGGCGCGGTCGGTGGCCCAGTCCTACGGCCAGACGCCGCGCTTCGACCAGACACATCGGGAGTACACCTACGACTACAGCAAGGAGGAGTCCGGCTACCGGATCAACGCCGCCGGCGAACGCCGCAACTCCACCTGCACCGTGCGGAAGCAGGTCTGGTTCGGGGGTTCCGGCACAGCCGCCGCCCGTGCCGAACTGGTGGCCGAACTCGGCATCGGCGGCGTGGCGACATGGCAGTTGGCAACTCTGGACGGAGGGTTCTTCCCCGCCATGGCGGAGCTCACGACCCTCCGGCGCCAGTCGAAGCCGGTGACCGCCCCGCCAGCCACGCGGGACTATTCCCTGGACGCCAAAGCCAACAAGTCGCGCCCCAGAGCCGGGCGCAAAATGATCCTGCGGGGCAAGATCCGGCCCGCGGAGGCGTCCACCCGCGTGAAGCAGCAGCTGCGCATCAAGGGCAAGTGGCGGACCAAGGCCACAGCGACGACCAACGGCAAGGGACGGGTCAAGTTCCGCGTTGCGCTGCCGGACAAGCCGGGACGGTTGAAGTTCCGGCTCAAGGCGCAACGCACCACGGCCCACAAAGTGCTGCTGTCCGCGCCGGTGAAGGTCCGCGCGGTGCGCTGAGTCGAACAGCCACCGCGGTCCGGGTCGTGCGGCCCGGACCCTAGAGCAGCGCCGGGTGCGGGACCGTGGGGTAGAGGATCGATCCGGTCGAGGTGTCCCTTGACCGTCACCTTGGCGCTGCGCCCCAGCAACTGCCCGTAGACCGACAGCTGCAGCGAGCCTGATCGGTGCGACGCTGCGACACCGGTCAGGCGGTTTGCCCCCGACGCAGCAGATCGGTCAGGAGCCGCCATGCCCGCAGTCGGCTGTGCCACCGCAACGATCACGCACGCCGCTGCGGTGGTGGCCACCACCGCTCGGCGCCGTCCAAGGGCGGGTGAGGTCTCATCGGCCATGCACCGATTGTAGGAACCGTCGCGCCGGAAAGTGGGGCCACCGCGCCTGCGCTGGTCGCTGGTACGCCGACGGCGCCGCCCATGTGGTCTCGTCACTCGCCGGAGATCAGCGATTCACGGGGGAGTTCGAACCAGCGCAGCGCCTCGAAGTCGGCGCTGACCAAGCCGCCGAGGTCCGCGGCGCGGGGCTCCGGCAATGCCTCGAGCAGGCTGCGAGCGTTGCCGAGGTAGCCGGCCAGGGCTTCGATGGGGGCGCGGGGCAGATCGGCGGGCCAGTGGACCTCGCCATCGCTGTAGCGCACGTCTGCCAGGCTCATCGGCGGGTCGATCGGTCCATCGCGGTGCCGCCAAAGCCCGGTGGCGGGTTCGAAGGTGTACTGCGGCAGCAGGCGATGCCCCAGGGAGGCGGTCAACTCCACGGCCTCCACGATGAAGCGGAACACCTCTTCGGAGAGGAAGTAGTTGAAGTTGACCCGGACCCAGCCGGGTTTGATCCCCTCACAGCCAGCCGCAATCTCGCGCTCGAACTCGTGGCTGGTCGCCAGATCGATGCCCAGCAGCCGATGGCCGTAGGGGCCCGCGCACGAGCACCCGCCGCGCGACTGGATTCCGAACAAGTCGTTCAGCACGGCGACCACGAAGTTGTGGTGCAGGTAGTCGGAGTTCGGCGAGGTGACCACGAACGACACGATCGACAGCCGATCGGCGTCGGGGTTGCCCAGGATCTGGATGTGGGGGTGCTCCCGCCATGCGGCGATGGCCCGCCTGGTCCACTCGGCCTCGAGTTCCCCGATGAGCGTCGCCCCCACGGCCTGCTTGAGCTGGAACACCAGACCCGCCCTGATCGACTCCACGATCGCGGGTGTCCCCGCCTCTTCGCGCTGCTCCGGATCGGAGAGGTACTCGTGCTCGGCGGAGTTGACGAAAGCCACCGTTCCGCCGCCGACGACGGCGGGAACCCGGTTGTGCAGCAGTTCCTTGCGCACCACCAGGACACCGGGGGTGCCGGGTCCGCCGATGAACTTGTGAGGGGACAGGAAGACCGCGTCCTTGCCCGCCCCCGGTTCATCGGCCGGAGGTGCGGCTCTCAGGCTCACATACGGCCCGGTCGCCGCGAAGTCCCAGAAGGCCAGCGCACCGTTGGCGTGCAGGAGCCGTGAGATGCCGTCGCAGTCGGTGAGGATCCCCGTCACGTTGCTTGCCGCGCTGAACGCCCCGATCTTCAGCGGCCGGTCGGCGTATCGGTGCAGCGCCGCGAGCAGGTCGCCGCCGTCGATGTGGCCGTCGGCGGTCTCGGCGATCGTGACGACGTCCGCGATGCTCTCCCGCCAGGGCAGTTCGTTGCTGTGGTGTTCGTAGGGTCCGATGAAGACCACCGGCCGCTCGGCTGCTGGGATCTGCTCGCTGAACCCATGGCGGGCATCGAGGTCGGCGGGGATCCGCAGATTCAGAATGCCGATGAGCCGATCGATGGCACCGGTGGACCCCGACCCGGCGAAGATGACCGCGTAGTCGTCATCTGCGCCGACAGCGTCGTGGATGATCGCCCGAGCCTCTTCACGCAGGCGGGTGGTCTGCAGCCCCGTGCCGCTGCTTTCGGTATGGGTGTTGGCGTAGGCGGGCAGCACCCGTTGGCGGATGATGTCCTCGATGAACGACAGCGCCCGCCCGCTGGCGGTGTAGTCGGCGTAGGTGATGCGCCGCTCGCCGAAGGGCCCCGGCATCGCCACATCGTCGCCGATGACGCTGGCACGGATCAGATCCACGAGGTCGCAGTGGTGCGTGCCCGATCTCGGTGGGGGGATCACCGTCTCATTCTGGCACCATGATCGGGTGACGGCGGTGCCAGAGACGATCGAACAGGTCGAACAAGATGTACGCACAGAGCGCCCCTGGGTGACGGTGGTGTGGAACGACCCGGTGAACCTCATGGAGTACGTCACCTATGTGTTCATGACCTACTTCGGCTACACGAAAGACAAGGCGACGCAACTGATGATGGCCGTACACGAAGAAGGCCGCGCGGTGGTCAGCAGCGGATCGCGCGAAGAGATGGAGCGTGATGTCGAGGCCATGCACGGCCATGGCCTGTGGGCGACGCTGACCAAGGACGACTGAGATGGCGTTGCGCAGCAGGCACGGCTTCTATCGTCGGCACGGCGGCACCCGGCTGACCCTTACCCCAGCCGAACTCGACGTCCTGGGCGGCATCGCGGCGGCCATGGGGCAGTTGATCGAAACCGACGAGCCGCAGGACACCGATCCGCTGGCGGAATTGGTCGGGATCGACGACGAGGCAGAGGTGCCGGCGGATCCGGCGCTGTTGCGGCTCTTCCCCGACGCGTATCCCGGCGACGAGGAAGCGGCGTCGGAGTTCCGCCGCTTCACCGAACGGGGACTGCGGCAGCTGAAGGCCCACAGGGTGGGCCGCCTGCTGTCCTTGGTCGTCGAAATGGCCGAGCAGATCGACGAAGACGGAGATGACGCCACCGCGCAGGTGGCCGCCGACGACGCCGAGGTGCTGTTGGGTGCCCTCAACGACATGCGGCTCGTGCTGGGCAGCAGGCTCGGAATCGTGGCCGACGACCAGGACGTCGGTGCCGACTGGGCCGAGGGAGATCCGCGCCATCAGCAGTTCGACGTCTACCAGTGGCTCACCTGGCTGCAATCCACCCTGCTGGAGACCCTGCACGGCTGACGCCCCTTCATCGAGCAGGCAGCAACATCAGGCAGCGACAGGCCTTCATCAACGGCAAGGCGCCATCATCAACCGGAAGGAGGGGCCATGCTCCGGCTCCCGCGCGGCATCGCCGAAGAGATCATCGCCCACGCCCGCCGCGACCACCCCGACGAGGCGTGTGGCGTCGTAGCCGGTCCGGCGGGGTCCGACCAGCCCGAGCGTTTCATCCCCATGCTGAACGCTGCCCGGTCCATGACCTTCTACGAGTTCGACAGCATGGACCTGCTGCGGCTGTACCGCGACATGGACCGTCTCGGTGAGGAGCCGATTGTCATCTACCACTCCCACACGGCCACCGAGGCCTACCCCTCGCAGACCGATGTCGCCTACGCCAACGAGCCCGGCGCCCACTACGTTCTCGTCTCCACCCGCGAGTGCGGCACCGACGTGGGGCCGGTCGAGCGGCGTTCCTCCCGACTCCGCGTTGGTGAGGTGGCAGAGGAACCCGTGGAACGGGTCTGATCCCTGCGGCCCGGGCCGCCGGCTGTGCGGTCCGGACCAGC
>JAQAZZ010000198.1:0-3166 GCA_032127075.1 Micrococcales bacterium
GGGCCCGGACGACCACCCAGCGGTGGTTCTCCGACCCGGTGGTCAACACCTCCGGCTTCGACCGGGGGCTGGGGATCATCTTCACCCACGACCATTACAGCCCGTCGACCCACCAGCAGATCGGACTCTACGCAACGGCGCTTACAGAGCCCGCGGGCTCCCTCTGGAAGCACAACGAACTCGATACGCAGCTCGGGCAGAGTCCCGACGGAACGTACGGGCGGACCCTGGCGTTCGTCACCAAGGCGGACGGATCCCCCGCGACCGACGGCGGGCCGACCTCCTGGCAGGCGATGATCCTCCCGCCCTCGGCGGCGCCGGCGAACGTCAGCGTGAAGTCCGAGACCATCCCGCCGCACCGCGAATTCTAATTCGAGTACAGCGACTTCCAGCACGCCTACGAGAAGGGCGTATACGTGGGCGCCGGCCCGGACGGCCTGCCGATCGAAGGGGCGGGTCCAATGAACCGGTTCCTGGTCACCGCGGAAGCACCCCCGACCGTGGCCGCCGCCGCGACGAACATCCAGAACGCCTTCCGGGCGGCCATCAACCCGCCGGCAAGGGCGCAGGCCGAACCCGTGTTCCCGGACCTCGTGGTGGAAGTCGCCGGGGGAATCCTCCCCGGCTGCCCGACCCGTCCCTGCCCGCAGGCGATCTCGGTGGAGGACCCCGGGATGTTCGTGGTGAACTACCGCAACGAGCCGATCGGGCTTCGGGTGTTCGACCCGGCAAGGATCGGTCCGGACGGCAAGCCCGGCGCCCAGGCGGACGGCAGGCCGGGGGACCTGGCATACGCCTTGTCCACGGCGGTGATACAGCGCGGTTCTGGGGCGGTCACCCGGATCAACCGGGCAATCCCGGAAATGAACCTGAAGGAGTCCGCCCTGGGGTTCTGGACGGAGGCCCTGAACCAGCAGACGGCGATCGACAACAACGATCCGTTCACCCCGATGATGCGCGTCTACGCGGGCGACCTGGTCCGCGTGAAGGGGCAGGCCGGCGGACACGAGGAGGAGCACAACCTCTCCATCCACGGCCTGAAATGGCTCCAGGGCGGGTCGGGAAACGGCCGCGCGCTGAACTCCGGCTGGCGCAACGCCCAGGCCGGCGGTATTTCGGAGCAGTTCACGTTGAGCATTCCGCTGGTGGGCGCCGTCCGCGAGTTCTCCAATTGCGGGGTCGACGACCCGGGACCAGGCCCTTGCCTCAACCCTATCAGGGACTACGCCTACACCATGGACGCCTCCGTGGACGGGTGGTGGAGCGGCATGTGGGGGATCCTGCGGGGTTATGACGTGGTCCGCGGAGACCTTCCGACCCTTCCCGGCAACCCGAGGGCGGCAGTACCCTCGGTCGTGAACTCTACGGAATTCCGGGGCATCTGCCCGACGGGACCCACCTCGCCGACGGTCGCCGTCGACATCGTGGCGGCGCTGGCAAACGACATCCTCCCGAACCCCGGGGTCACCATCCCGCTGCTGACGGATACGGACCCGCTGACGGGTCTGCTCTTTTCCGCGGAAGTCAACAGCACCGCGTCGCTCAATCCCGCCGGCGGTACGCTTGTCTACAACCCGAGGACCACCGCCATTCCGGAGGTCACGATTCCTGCGGACGTACCCGGGGAGCCACCCCTGGTGATCGGCGGGGGCGCGGGTCCTCTGAACGACCCGACCGGCATGATGTACGTGCGGGCGACCGACCTCGAACCGAAGGCGCCGGCCGCCGCCCCCTGTCTCGACAACGTCGGGGCGGTGCGGGCCGATTTCTTCACCCGGATCGGCTGCCCGGTGCAGCTGAAACCCGGCCTGAAGCCCGAGCCGCTCGTGCTGCGGGCCCCCGCCGGCAGCTGCGTGATCGCGACGCTGCACAACCGGATCCCCTCGGAGATACCGGACCTTCCGACCCTGGCGACCATCCTGGGGGTCGTGAAGCGCGACCGGCTGGGGCTTGAAGGCTCCACCACGTTCAACAACAACCTGATCCGGCCTTCCTCCCACGTGGGCCTCCACGCGCAGATGGCAGCGTTCGACGTGACCAAGGACGACGGGGTGAACGTCGGGCAGAACCTCGACCAGGTCGCTCAACCCGTCAACCCCGGCGATACGGTGGCCGCGACGGACGTCTACAAGTGGTACCTGGGCGACATCGGCGTGGTAGGTACGGGCCCGTTGACTCTCGTCGCGACGCCGGTCGAATTCGGCGGGTCGTCGCTCATCCCCGCCGACAAGATCAAGCAGGGGCAGAAGTCGCTGATGGGCGGCATGGTCACGCTGCCCGTGGGTTCCACGGTCCTCCAGGAAGACAGCGGCGACAACGTTCCCGGAAGCGGGCACGTCGCGGCCACGGTACAAAAGGCGGATGCGACGGTCGTACGCGACTTCATGGTCGTGATGGCCAAAACTCTCAACCATCGCTACGCCGACGGCACCCCCGTGGAGCACATGAACGGGGAAGGGCACGGCCTCCCCGAGGACTCGCAGGAAAACAGCGGGATGGCCTTAAATTACGGGATCGAGCCGCTCTGGTTCCGGTTCGCGATCCCGCCCAACGCGCCGTTCGGGCAGGTCTTCGATAACGCCACCGGGCGGCCCGCCGGCTACGGCGCCATTCCAAATTCCCATATGGCGTTCAGCAACATCCTGCCCGTCGATCCGAACGTGCCGTTCAGCCCGGCGGTGGGCGACCCGGCGACACCGGTCCTCGTGGCGTCGGCGGGGCAGGAGGTGCGCATGCACCTCGTGAATCCGCACGGAGCCAGCCGCGGCACCACGTTCGGCCTCCACGGCCACGTGTGGCAGCGCGATCCGTACATCTGCCCGGGCGAGGCGCAGGACGGCCTCCCCGGCAGGTGCAACCGTCCGACCGACGGCAAACTGGTGGACGCCGCCGGCAACTGGGTGGTGGGGTCCAAGGCGTTGGGCTTCAACCCCACCGGAATCAACCAGGGGGGCCAGGAAAGCGTGACCCCCTATGTCAAGTACGACTTCCTCCTCCCGTACGCGGGCGGGAGTGCCGGCCACACCGGCGACTACCTGTTCCGCGACGTGGGCTCCTTCGGAAACGCCAGCGGCCTCTGGGGGATCCTCCGGGTGGCGGCCGCCGGTGCGCCGCCACGGGCGACGGCGCTGGATTTGACAGCCGATCCGGCGGGCACCACGACGAC
>JAQAZZ010000199.1:0-6811 GCA_032127075.1 Micrococcales bacterium
TGTGGTGCATTCCGGCGGGGGAATGGGCTACCTCGCCCTGCGGCCCATCCTGGAGGACTATGTCCTTTCGATGGGCCGCAAGGCGGCGATCATCTACCCCAAGGATGCCTTCGCGATCGTGGGGCTGGCCGGCATCGAGCCCGGATCCGCGGTGGTGGAAGCCGGGGCAGGTTCGGGGGCCCTGACCTGCTTCCTGCTCAATGCCGTCGGCCCCGGCGGCTCGGTGCATTCCGTGGAGGTCCGACCGGAGTTCGCCGCGAACGCAAGCCGCAACGTGCAGCGATGGTTCGGTGAGTCGCCGCCGCAGTGGCGCCTCGACGTGGCCGCGCTGCAGGATCTCCCCGGCGACGAACCGCCCGTCGATGCGGCCGTGCTGGACATGCTGGCGCCCTGGGAGTGCATCGACGCGGTCGCCGCAAGGGTCCGCCCCGGCGGGCGCCTGGTGGTGTACGTGGCTACCACCACCCAGATGTCCCGTCTGGTGGAGCAGCTGCGCGCCGACGGCCGGTGGACCGAGCCGCGGGCCACAGAGTCCATGGTGCGGACCTGGCATCTCGAAGGGCTCGCGGTGCGACCTGACCACCGCATGATCGGCCACACCGCATTCTTGGTCGTGTGCCGTCGCCTCGCGCCCGGACAACAGCCCCCCACACGCCGCCGACGCCCCGCCCCCGGCGCATACGGCCCCGACTACACCGGTCCGCGGCCGGACTACGCCCGAGCGCCCGATGGCGAGGCGGAGGAGCATCGTTCGTCCGTGTTGTAGATGACGCACAGTAGTGATGGCATCTATTTGCGTCATCCACTGGCGTTTGACCGCATCGTGGGTAGGGTCTGACGAGAGGAGGTGGTCGACGTGCCGGACTCTGATCCATTCCAGCGCAGCGCCAACGACCCCGAGTCGGCGATGTCGGCCAGGGCGGTGGAACTGCGGCGTGAGTTGGCCGCCTGCCAATCGCGGAACCAGCGCATGGCGGCCACGCTCCGGGAGGCCCGCGACCAGATCGTGACCCTCAAGGAGGAGGTGGACCGGCTGGCGGAACCGCCGTCGGGCTTCGGCACCTTCATGCAGGCCAACGACGACGGCACCGTCGACATCCTGGCGTCCGGCCGCAAGATGCGCGTTGTCGCCAGCCCGGCCGTGGCCGTGGCGGATCTGCGCCCCGGCCAGGAGTTGATGCTCAACGAGTCGCTGAACATCATCGGAGCGCGCGAATTCGAGCGCGCCGGTGAAGTGGTGATGTTCAAGGAGCGGCTGGGCGAGGATCGGCTGCTCGTGATCGGCCGCACCGACGACGAGAAGGTTGTGCGCCTCGCCGAGCCGCTGTTGCGGGAGAAACTGCGGGCCGGCGACTCCCTGCTGCTCGATGTGCGCTCCGGCTACGTCTTCGAGAAGATCCCCAAATCCGAAGTCGAAGAGCTGGTCCTCGAAGAGGTGCCCGATATCGACTATGCCGACATCGGCGGCCTCGGCCAGCAGATCGAGATGATCCGCGACGCCGTGGAACTGCCGTTCCTGCACGCCGACCTCTTCAAAGAGCACCGCCTGGCGGCGCCCAAGGGGATCCTGCTCTACGGCCCGCCGGGCTGCGGCAAGACGCTGATCGCCAAGGCGGTGGCGAACTCGCTGGCGAAGAAGGTCGCCCAGGTCGAGGGCAGGGACGATGCCCGATCGTTCTTCCTCAACATCAAGGGCCCGGAACTTCTGAACAAGTACGTCGGCGAGACCGAGCGGCACATCCGCCTGGTGTTCCAGCGGGCCCGGGAGAAGGCCAGCGAAGGCATGCCCGTGATCGTGTTCTTCGATGAGATGGACTCGTTGTTCCGCACCCGCGGCAGCGGCGTGTCCAGCGATGTGGAGAACACCATCGTTCCGCAGCTGCTCAGCGAGATAGACGGGGTCGAGGGTCTCGAGCACGTCATCGTCATCGGCGCGTCCAACCGCGAGGACATGATCGATCCCGCGATCCTTCGACCCGGCCGCCTCGATGTGAAGATCAAGATCGAACGGCCCGACGCGCAGGCGGCCGCGGACATCTTCGCCAAGTACCTGGTGCCCGAACTGCCGCTGCATGCCGATGACCTTGCCGAGAACGGCGGCGATCCCGCCGAGACGTGTGCGGCCATGATCCGCGCGACGGTGGAACGGATGTACACCGAAAGCGAGGAGAACCGGTTCCTCGAGGTCACCTACGCCAATGGGGACAAGGAAGTCTTGTACTTCAAGGACTTCAACTCAGGCGCCATGATCGAGAACATCGTCGCCCGGGCCAAGAAGATGGCGATCAAGGACTACCTGGACACCGCCCAGCGGGGCCTGCGGGTGCAGCACCTGCTCAGCGCCTGCATCGACGAGTTCCGGGAGAACGAGGATCTGCCGAACACCACCAACCCCGACGACTGGGCGCGGATCTCGGGCAAGAAGGGCGAAAGGATCGTCTTCATCAGAACCCTCGTGCGCGGCAAGACCGGCGACGACCAGGGCCGTTCCATCGACACCGTCGCCAACACCGGGCAGTACCTGTAGCAGCACCGGACCGCACCGTGGGCGGTCCGCTCCTCGCCGCGCCTCCCCGGCGTGATATTCGCTAGTTTCCTGGCACGAGGGAAGGTTGGCCGTCTGCTGAGGAGGCTGCGATGGCGCATGGACCGCTTCCGGGAGCCGGTGAGACCGCGTCAGAGGCCCGTGAGGACAACTACCGCACCGGCAAGGTAGTCGGCTTGGCGGCCGTCGCAGCGCTGGGCGGTTTCCTGTTCGGCTACGACTCCGCGGTCATCAACGGCGCCAAGGCCGGAGTCCAGGACCAGTTCGAGCTCGGCGACAACCTGCTCGGCATCGGAATCGTGGTGTCGATCGCGCTGCTCGGCTCGGCGGTGGGTGCCTGGTTCGCGGGAAGCCTGGCGAACAAGTACGGCCGGCGCCGGGTGATGATCATCGCCGCGTCCTTGTTCTTCGTCGCCGCGATCGGCCAGGCCGTGCCGTTCTCCGTCTTCGACCTGATGGTCTGGCGTTTCATCGGGGGCGCCGGCATCGGTGTCGCCTCGGTCATCGCTCCGATGTATATCGCCGAGATCGCCCCCGCCCAGCTGCGCGGTCGGCTGGGATCCCTGCAACAGCTGGCCATCGTGTCCGGCATCTTCGCCTCCGCGCTGGGCAACTACCTGATCCTCAACGCCGCCAAGGGATCCGGGAACCCCATCGCAGACCCCGAGTCGCGCACGGAGTGGCTGTTCGGGCTGGAGGCGTGGCAATGGATGTTCCTGGTCATGGTGATCCCTGCCGCGGTCTACGGGCTGTTGGCGCTGCGCATCCCCGAATCGCCCCGCTACCTGGTCGGCGTCGGCAGGGACCAGGAGGCCCAGGCGGTTCTGGAGCAGATCTACGTCGGCGACCAGAACGAGAAGGTCGACGACATCAGGTCCACGATGGATCTGCAGGAGAAACCGAATTTCCGGCAGTTGCTGGGCAACCGGCTGGGACTGCAACCCATCGTGTGGGTCGGCATCCTGCTGTCGATGTTCCAGCAGTTCGTGGGCATCAACGTGATCTTCTACTACTCCAACACCATCTGGGGTGCTGTCGGATACGGCGAGGAAGAGGCCTTCCGCATCACGCTGTTCACCAACACCACCAACGTTGTCGTCACCCTGGTGGCGATCTCGTTGGTGGACCGCATAGGCCGAAGACCATTGCTGCTCATCGGCTCTGCGGGGATGGCGGCGAGCCTCGGTGCGATGGCCTACATCTTCGGCTCCGCGCCGGTGGACGCAGCCGGTGACCCGGTGCTCGAGGGCGCCGCCGGCACCACGGCGGTCATCGCGGCGAATCTCTACGTGGTCTTCTTCGGCCTCTCCTGGGGGCCGGTGGTCTGGGTCCTGCTCGGCGAGATGTTCCCGAACAAGATCCGAGCCGCCGCGCTGGCTGTTGCCGCCGCCGCCCAGTGGATCGCCAACTTCATCGTCAGCGAGACTTTCCCGACACTGGCCAGCATCAGTCTCGGCTTCGCCTACAGCCTGTACGCGGCGTCAGCGGCGGTCTCGTTCTTCTTCGTGGTGAAGTTCATCAAAGAGACCAAGGGCAAGACGCTGGAGGAGATGACCGGCTGAACAAGCAGCCCGAGCGGCGACCGGTGCAGGCCGGCCCGGCGGGCGTTAGTCTCGAGCCATGTCCGTGCGACGCATCATGGGGATCGAGACCGAATACGGCATCTCAGTGCCCGGGAAACCGCACGTCAACGCCATGCTCGCGTCCAGCCAGATCGTCAACGCCTACGCAGCCGAGGAGCTGGGGGAGCGGCGCTCCCGGGCGCGCTGGGACTATGACGAGGAGAGTCCGCTGCGCGACGCCCGCGGATTCGACCAGTCCCGCGCCGACGCCGATCCGACGCAACTCACCGACGAGGATCTGGGCTTGGCCAACGTGATCCTCACCAACGGCGCCCGGCTGTACGTGGACCATGCCCATCCGGAGTACTCCACGCCGGAGGTCACGTCCCCGTTCGACGCGATGCTGTGGGACAAGGCCGGGGAGCGGATCATGGCACGCGCCGCGGCCCTGGCGTCGTCGATCCCGGGCGGGTTCCCGCTTCAGGTGTACAAGAACAACACCGACAACAAGGGCGCGTCGTACGGCACCCATGAGAACTACCTGCTGTCCCGCACGACGAAGTTCACCGACATCGTCCTGGCGCTGACACCGTTCTTCGTGTCCCGTCAGGTCATCACCGGCTCCGGGAGGGTGGGCATCAGCCAGGACGGCAGCCGCCCGGGCTTCCAACTCACCCAGCGCGCGGACTTCTTCGAAGTCGAGGTGGGGCTGGAAACCACCATCAAGCGGCCGATAATCAACACCCGCGACGAGCCCCACGCCGACCCGGAGCTGTACCGGAGGCTGCATGTGATCGTCGGCGACGCCAACCTCTCCGAAACCGCCACATACCTCAAGATGGGCACAACCGCACTGGTGCTCTCCGCGCTGGAAGCCGGGATCGTCGAACCCGGTCTCATGCCACTGCATCCGGTCGCGGCGCTGCACGGGGTGTCCCACGATCCGGAGCTGGGCTACCGCATCGAACTGCGCGACGGTCGGCGATTGACTGCCGTGCAGCTGCAGTGGGAGTTCCTCGAACGTGCCGCCAAACACGTCAACGACGAACAGGGCATGAACGCCGACGATCAGACCCGGGACGTCCTGCAGCGTTGGTCAGACGTTCTGACCGCGCTGGAGAGCGACCCGATGTCCCTGGCCGATCAGCTGGACTGGGTTGCCAAGAAGTCGCTGCTGGATGGCTATCGCCGCCGCGACGACCTCCAGTGGGGCTCCGCGCGGCTGGAGTTGGTCGATCTGCAGTACAGCGACGTGAACCCGGACAAGGGTTTGGCGATCCGCCTCGCGGAACGGGGCCGCCTGCGCAGGCTCACCACCGACGATCAAGTGCGCGCCGCCATGACGACCCCGCCGGAGGACACCCGTGCGTGGTTCCGGGGCGAATGCATCCGGCGCTTCGGCGACGAGATCGCCGCCGCATCGTGGGACTCGGTGATATTCGACCTCCCCGAGCGTTCCGCCCTGCAGCGGGTGCCCACCCTCGACCCGTTCCGCGGCACCAAACAGCATGTGGGCGACCTGTTGGACCAGACCGCAACCGCCGCTGAACTGGTGCACACGCTGACCGCCGGGGGATGAGGCGGCGGCGATGCCGGAATCGGCGTGACCGTCGCGCCGAGGGGTACTAGGGTCCGAAGCAGACAGCGAACCTGGGGAGTGACAGTGGCCACGCAGGAAAGACCGCAGCAGGGGTCCAGCAGCCGCGAGGGGAAGGCGGAGGAGGAATCCACCTCCGCAACCGGCTCGGGTACCGCTGAGCAGAAGGAGGAGTTGGACACCGACGTGGATGCGATCCTCGACGAGATCGACGACCTCCTGGAGGAGAACGCCGAAGAGTTCGTGCGCGGCTTCGTCCAGAAGGGCGGTCAGTAACCGGTGGCCGCACCCGAGTCCGCAGGGCTGTCCGCCGCTTTCCTCGACCGGAGCACATCGTCCTTCGCGGAATTCGTCCGGCTGCAGCACCCCCATCTGCTCCCGCAGACGCCCGCCGCCCCCGACGCCGGACACCTGGCCCCCCACGGCACCACGATCGTCGCGGTCAAGTTCGCCGGGGGTGTCGTCATGGCGGGCGACCGCCGCGCCACCATGGGCAACGTGATCGCCCAGCGCGACATCGAGAAGGTGTTCGCCGCCGACGACCACACCGCGGTGGGAATCGCGGGAAGCGCGGGAATCGCGGTCGACCTCGTGCGGCTGTTCCAGGTGGAGTTGGAGCACTACGAGAAGATCGAGGGCGCCCAACTGTCCATGGAGGGCAAAGCCAACCGGCTGGCGACCATGCTGCGCGGCAACCTGGGTTTGGCCATGCAAGGCCTCGCCGCGGTGCCGCTGCTCGCCGGCTATGACCTGGATGCATCGCAGGGGCGCATATTCTCCTACGACGTCACAGGCGGCAGGTACGAGGAACACGACTTCTACTCGATCGGGTCGGGTTCGTTCTTCGCCCGGGGCTCGATGAAGAAACTGGCGGCGGACGACCAGGACGAGCACGACGCTGTGCTCGTGGTGCTGCAGGCGCTGTACGACGCCGCCGACGACGACTCGGCCACCGGAGGGCCGGACATCTCCCGGCGCATCTTCCCGGTCGTGGCGGTGATCGACGCCGACGGCTTCCGACGAATCGAGCACGACGACCTCGCCGAGCGGGTAGCGGGAATGCTGGCGGGGCGGATGCGCCGGCCCGACGGTCCGCTGGCGCCGATG
>JAQAZZ010000200.1:0-7938 GCA_032127075.1 Micrococcales bacterium
GAAGGCCACCAGTGGCGACAACCACCTCGGTGGCGACGATTGGGACCAGAAGGTCGTCGATTGGCTGGTCACCGAGTTCAAGAACAACAACGGCATCGATCTGACCAGGGACAAGATGGCCATGCAGCGGCTCCGTGAGGCCGCTGAGAAGGCGAAGATCGAACTGTCGTCGTCCACGCAGACCACGATCAACCTGCCCTACATCACCGTCGACGCCGAGAAGAACCCGTTGTTCCTCGACGAGACGCTGTCGCGGGCTCAGTTCGAGAAGATCACTTCCGACCTGTTGGACCGCACGAAGAAGCCGTTCCAGAACGTGCTCAAGGACGCCGGCATCTCGGTCAACGACATCGACCAGGTGGTCCTGGTCGGCGGCTCGACCCGCATGCCGGCGGTGGCCGAACTGGTGAAGAAGATGGCCGGCAAGGAGCCCAACAAGGGGGTCAACCCCGATGAGGTCGTGGCTGTCGGGGCGGCACTGCAGGCAGGGGTGCTCAAGGGTGAGGTCAAGGATGTCCTGCTGCTCGACGTCACCCCGCTGTCGCTGGGAATCGAGACCAAGGGCGGCATCATGACCAAACTCATCGAGCGCAACACCACCATCCCCACCAAGCGCTCGGAGACCTTCACCACCGCGGAGAACAACCAGCCGTCGGTTCTGATCCAGGTCTACCAGGGCGAACGGGAGATGGCGGCGTTCAACAAGCGGCTCGGAACGTTCGAGCTGACCGGCCTGCCACCGGCGCCGCAAGGTGTGCCGCAGATCGAGGTCACCTTCGACATCGACGCCAACGGCATCGTGCACGTGTCGGCCAAGGACACCGCCACCGGCAAGGAGCAGTCCATGACCATCACGGGCGGTTCCGCACTGTCCCCCGAGGAGATCGACCGCATGACCCAGGATGCGGAAGAACACGCCGAGGAGGACCGCCAGCGGCGGGACGAAGCCGAGACGCGCAACTCCGCCGAGGCGCTGGTCCACCAGACCGAGAAGTTCCTCAGCGAAAACGCCGACAAGGTGCCGGAAGACGCCAAGTCGAACGTCGAGGGGCCGTTGGACGAGTTGAAGAAGGCGCTGCAGGGCACCGACCTGGAGGCGATCAGGTCGGCGGTGGAGAAGGTCGGCACCGCGACGTCAGCCCTCGGAGCGTCGATGTACGCCCAGGCTCAGGCCGAGCAGGAGGCTGCCGGCGGGGCTCAGGCCCCCGGATCCGACGACGACGATGTCGTGGAGGCCGAGATCGTCGATGAGGATGAGGCCAAGTGACGCAGAACCCATGGGGTCCGGCTGCGGGGGAGGGCTCCACCTCCCCCCAGCCGGAACCGGAGAGCGACGTCGGTGGGGGAATCCGTTTCCGCGACAACCGCAAGGTCGATCCGGAGACGTTCCAGCCCCGGGCGGCCCCAGCCCCGGCAGCCGAAACCCCCCAGCCGGAGGCCGTTGCGGCTGAGGTGGCCGAGGCGGCCGATGTGGCTGAGGTGGCCGAGGCGGGCGAGGCGGGCGACCGCGTCGCGGAGTTGACCGCGGATCTGCAGCGGCTGTCGGCGGAGTACGCCAACTACCGCAAAAGGGTGGATCGGGACCGGGAACTCAACCGCGACCGGGCCGTGGCATCGGTGGTGACGGATCTGATGCCGATCCTGGATGACATCGATCGTGCCCGCGGCCATGCGGAACTCGACGGCGGCTTCAAGGCGGTCGCCGAGGCGGTGGAGGCACTTGCCGGGAAGTACGGGCTCGCGCGATTCGGCGAGGAGGGGGAGCTTTTCGACCCCCATGTGCATGAAGCCATGACCTCGCAGGCCAGCCCGGAGGTCACCGAGCCGACAGTGTCGGCGGTCTACCAGATCGGCTATCGGCTCGGGGACCAGATCCTGCGCCCGGCCAGGGTCGCGGTTGCTGACGCGGAATGACCGGGACGCCATGGGTCCCGACGCAACGACGGTGAGGGAGGTGTGACATGGCCGTGTCGCCGGATTGGGTGAACAAGGACTTCTACAAGGCCCTCGGTGTGGCCAAGAAAGCCTCGTCTTCGGACATCAAGAAGGCCTACCGAAAACTCGCGCAAGAGCTGCACCCGGACAAGAACCCCGACAACAAGAAGGCGGAAGACCGCTTCAAGGAGGTGTCGGAGGCCTACGCGGTGCTCTCCGACGAGAAGAAGCGCAAGGAGTATGACGAGGCCCGCGAACTCTACGGCGGCGGCGGATTCCGCTTCCCGGGCAGCGGCGGCGGCGGCGGCGGCGGTGGTGGTGGCGCCAACCTCGGCGACATCTTCGGCGGCGCAGCAGGGGTGAACCTCGGCGACATCTTCGGCGGGATCTTCAACCGGGGCGGCGGCGAACAGCCCGGCGGACCCCCGCCCAGGCGAGGCCGGCGCGGTGCTGACGTGGAGTCGGAGGTGTCGATCTCCTTCGACGACGCCCTCAACGGTGTGACACTTCCGCTGCGCCTGACCGGCGAGGCACCGTGCTCGGTCTGCCATGGGACCGGGGCCAAGAGCGGGACCGTACCCCGGCTGTGCCCCACATGCGAGGGAACCGGCCATGTCTCCCGCAACGCCGGTGGATTCGCCTTCACCGAGCCGTGTCCCGAATGCCGGGGCCGCGGTCTGGTGGTGGACGATCCGTGTCCGGTGTGCCAAGGATCGGGGCGCGGCACGTCCACCCGCACCGTGCAGACTCGGATTCCGGCTGGGGTCAAGGATGGTCAGAAGATCCGGATACCCGGCAAGGGGGCTCCCGGTGAGGGAGGCGGACCTCCCGGGGATCTCTACGTCGTGGTCCATGTGCTGCGTCACCCTGCGTTCGACCGTTCCGGCGACAACGTCACCGTGAAGGTTCCGGTGTCGTTCACCGAGGCCGCCTTGGGGGCGCAGATCCCGGTGCCCGTGCCGGGGGGCAGGACCGTGACGGTCAAACTGCCGCCCGGAACTGCCAACGGCAAGACCTTCCGGGTCCGCGGCAAGGGGGCGCGCCGCCGCGACGGCACCAACGGGGACGTAATGGCCACGATCGAGGTCCAGGTGCCCACAACCCTGGCCGACGAGGCCCGCGAGGCGCTGGAGGCCTACGCCCGCTCCACTGTCGGCTCAGATCCGCGGACTGAACTCCTGCGCAATGCAGGTGTGCCCACGGGGGGAGGCGCCTGATGGTGGAGACAACGGCTGCGGCCGTGTTCGCGCTGTCCGGCCACAGCGCCGACGAACCCGTCTACGCCATCTCGGTCGCCGCCACACTGGCTGGCCTGCATCCGCAGACGCTGCGCCAATACGACAGGTTGGGGCTGGTGTCTCCTGCCCGGTCCAGTGGCCGCAACCGCCTCTACTCGATGCGGGATATCCGCCGGCTGCGCCGCGTGCAACAGCTTTCCGAAGCTGGCATCAACCTCACGGGCATCCTGCGGATCCTCGAGTTGGAACAAGAGGTCGACATGCTGCGGCAGCGCATCGATGACCTCACCGCCCATCAACACTCACGAGCACTCGTGCTGGCGCGACCCCGCCGGCGGAGGAGTCGATAGGAGAACCACCCGTGGACCTGAACTTCACCACAAAGAGCCAGGAAGCGCTCAGCGCCGCCGTTCGGGACGCCGCGTCCCGAGGCAACGCCCACGTCGAACCGCCGCATCTGCTCAAGGCGCTGCTGGAGCAGGGCCAGGGCATCGCAATGTCCCTGCTCGAATCCCTGGACGTGGATGTCGCCGACCTCAACGTCGCGGTTGACCAGCAGTTGCGCCAACTCCCCAGCGCTACCGGCTCGTCGGTGTCGGCGCCGCAGCTGAGCAACGAGGCCTACCGGGTTCTCAACGACGCACAATCGCTGGCCGCCGAACGCGGCGACGAGTACATCTCGACCGAGCACATCCTCATCGCGCTCGCGCAATCGCCCGGTGAGGGTGAGATCCTCGCCTCCCGCGGCGCTTCCCCGGAAGCGCTGGGCCAAGGACTGGAACAGCTGCGGGGCTCCGGTCGGGTCACCAGCGAGGAACCGGAAGGCACCTTCCAGGCACTGGAGAAGTACGGCCAGGATCTGACGGCTATGGCGAGCGAGGGGAAGATCGACCCGGTCATCGGCCGCGATTCGGAGATCCGGCGGGTCGTGCAGGTTCTGTCGCGCCGCACGAAGAACAATCCGGTGCTCATCGGCGAGCCTGGCGTCGGCAAGACAGCCGTCGTGGAGGGATTGGCGCAACGCATCGTTGCCGGCGATGTCCCGGAGTCGCTGCGTGGGAAGAGACTGGTCGCCCTGGACCTCGGCGCCATGGTCGCCGGTGCGAAGTACCGCGGCGAGTTCGAGGAGCGGTTGAAAGCCGTCCTCGCCGAGATCAAGGAGTCGGAGGGGCAGATCGTCACCTTCATCGACGAGTTGCACACGGTCGTGGGTGCCGGGGCGTCGGGCGACTCATCCATGGATGCCGGCAACATGCTCAAGCCCATGCTTGCGCGCGGCGAACTTCGCATGGTCGGTGCCACCACCTTGGACGAATACCGGGAACGGATCGAGAAGGATCCCGCCCTGGAGCGGCGCTTCCAGCAGGTGATGGTGGCCGAACCCAGCGTCGAGGACTCCATCGGCATCCTGCGCGGCATCAAGGAGAAGTACGAGGCCCACCACAAGGTGGCGATCGCCGATCAGGCGCTCGTCGCCGCCGCCACACTGTCGGACCGCTACATCACGTCGCGCTTCCTGCCGGACAAGGCCATCGACCTCGTCGATGAGGCGGCTGCCCGGCTGCGGATGGAGATCGACTCCTCCCCGGTCGAGATCGACGAACTGCAGCGTGCCGTCGACAGGCTGCACATGGAGGAGCTGGCGCTGGCCAACGAGATCGACGCGGCATCAGTGGAACGTCTTGCCAAGCTGCGCGCCGACCTTGCCGACAGGGAAGAGGAACTGCGAGGGCTGCGGGCCCAGTGGGACACGGAGAAGAAGGGCCTCGACCTCATCGGCGAACTGAAGATCCGCATCGACGAACTCCGCAGCGTCGCCGAACGCGCCCAGCGCGACGGGGACTTCGAGCAAGCATCCCGGGTCCTCTACGGCGAGATCCCCGCGCTGGAGGCCAACCTGGCAGATGCGGTGGCCAACAGCGACAACCGGGCCGACGCCATGGTCGCAGAGCAGGTCAACGCCGACGACATCGCCGAGGTCGTCTCGGCCTGGACCGGAATCCCCGCGGGCCGCCTCCTGGAGGGCGAGAGCCAGAAGCTGCTGCGGATGGAAGACGTGCTGGACCAGCGGGTTGTGGGTCAGCCGCAGGCGGTGCGCGCGGTCTCCGACGCCGTCCGGCGCAGCCGGGCGGGGATCGCCGACCCCGACCGGCCCACGGGTTCCTTCTTGTTCCTGGGACCGACCGGTGTGGGCAAGACCGAACTCGCGAAGGCGCTCGCGGAGTTCCTCTTCGACGACGAGCGGGCAATGACCCGCATCGACATGAGCGAGTACGGCGAGAAGCACTCCGTGGCACGGCTGGTCGGCGCCCCGCCCGGGTACGTCGGATACGAGGAGGGCGGCCAGTTGACCGAGGCCGTGCGCCGCCGCCCCTACACCGTCGTGCTGCTCGACGAGGTCGAGAAGGCGCATCCAGAGGTCTTCGACGTGCTCCTGCAGGTGCTGGACGACGGTCGCCTCACCGACGGCCAGGGGCGCACGGTCGATTTCCGCAACGCGATTCTGATCCTGACGTCCAACTTGGGCTCCCAATACCTGGTTGACCAGTCGCTGGACTACGACAAGCGCAAACAGATGGTCATGGATGTGGTGCAGTCGTCGTTCAAGCCGGAGTTCCTGAACCGCCTCGACGACGTCGTGATGTTCAATCCGCTGAACACCCAGGACCTCACGCGCATAGTGGGCATCCAGTTGGGTCAACTGCAGCGCCGGTTGGCCGACCGCAGGCTCACCCTCGACGTCGCCCAGGCGGCCGAGGATTGGCTGGCCATCAACGGCTTCGACCCGGTCTACGGCGCACGCCCGCTGAAACGGCTGGTGCAATCCGCCGTGGGTGATCAGTTGGCCCGAGCGATCCTGTCCGGCGAGATCCGCGACGGCGACACCGTGAAGGTGGACGTCGCCGGCGAAGCACTCGACGGCTTGGCTGTCACCGCCGCCTAGCTGTACCTAGCGCGCCCCGCCCGGCTGCCGGCAGGCGCTGCCCCGCCGGTTCCTGGCGAAGTCTGGTTGGCCGGCGATCGAGGGGATGGATTGCGGGAACCAACGCGTCGGGTTGGGTCCACCGGCGGTCCTGTTGGCGCAATCCCCGCAGGCCGCGCAATCCCCCCAATCCGCGGGGACAGTCAGATTCTGTCCGGGAGTGCTCTGGCCAGCCGGGCGACAGCCTCATCGATGGTGTCGTGGCTCTTGCAGAATGCCCAGCGCACGTATGGTCCGGCGTGGGCGGTGTGGTCGCTGAGTGCGGCGTGCGGGATAGCCACCACGCCGGCGTTGTGTGGTGACCATTCGCAGAACTGCTTCCCGTCGGTGAAGCCGAGTGGCCGCACGTCGGTTGTGGTGAAGTAGGTCCCCTGGGTGGGGATCACCCGAAAACCCAGGCCGTTCAGACCCTCGGACAGGTGGTCGCGCTGGCCCGCAAGGCCCTGGCGGAAGTCCTCGTAGTAGGAGTCGGGCAGTTGCAGTGCCTCGACGATGGCCCACTGGAAAGGCCCGCTCGACACGTACGACAGATGCTGGCGCACGACCCGCACCGCGGCAATGAGGTCCGCCGGCCCGGTGGCCCATCCCACCTTCCAGCCGGTGAAAGAGAATGACTTGCCCGCCGAGCCCACCGTCACAGTGCGCTCCCACATGCCGGGGAGGGTGGCGAGGGGGATGTGCGGATGGCCGTCGAACCACAGGTGCTCGTAGGCCTCGTCGGCGAGCACCAGGAGGTCGTGCTCGACTGCGATCTCGGCAATACGGCGCAGCTCCTGCTCGGTGAACACCACGCCGCTGGGATTGTGCGGCGAATTCAGGATCAGCATGGCCGTTCGCTCGTTGACCGCGTGGGCGAGGGCGTCGAGGTCGGGCCGCAGCTGGGGTCCCACCAGCGGCACGCAGCGCCTATGCGCCCCGGCCAGCGACACCACTGCCGGGTAGAGGTCGAAGTAGGGGTCGAACATCACCACCTCGGCATCCGGCTGCACCAGTGCCATCACCGTCGCGGCGATGGTTTCCGAAGCCCCGGTGGCCACGCAGACCTCGGTGCGCCCGTCGATGTGGAGGCCGTAGAAGCGCTTCTGGTGTGCGGCGATCTGCTGGCGCAGTTCCGGCAGGCCGTGTGCAGGTGGGTACTGGTTCCCCCGCCCCTCGCGGATCGCCCGGACGGCCGCCTCCTCGATGGCTGCAGGACCGTCCCGGTCCGGGAAGCCCTGGCCCAGGTTCACCGCCCCCAGCCGACGCGCCAGGGCCGACGCCTCACCGAAGACGGTCTTCTCGTGGGGCCGCATCCGGCGGATCAGACGGTCGGTGCCCGTTCCCGTGGTCCCAGCGCCAGATTCCTCGGACATGGCTCCATCGTGCCGCACCGCCGCCCGCCATGGGATCCCGCAGCAGCAACTCCCGATGTCCGAACGGTTCCGGGACTCGACCAGGCGCGCAGGTCACATGCCGGGGCGGGACGGCGGCACCGATGCGTCCGAAGGCCGGAGTACGGCACCGAAGCACCGGGTGATCTGACAGGGTGGTCGTGAGGAGGACCCATGATCCCTGAGGAACTCGCGCTGCAGACGCTCACCGCCGATTCCGCCTACTGCCTGGCAGTGGGCGCCGGGACCGCCGTCATGTCGCCGAAGGTCGCGAAACTGCTCGATCTGCCGACCCCGTTGGTTGCAGCGACGGGTCTGGCGAGCCTGGGTTGGGGCGGCTGGGTGGGACTGGCGGCCGGCAGCGGCGACTGGCGTGCCGCCAGCAAGGTCGTGGTCGGCGCCGATGCCCTGG
>JAQAZZ010000201.1:0-3986 GCA_032127075.1 Micrococcales bacterium
CGGGTAGGCCGCACCAGGCTGTCGGCAACGGGGCAGCTCTCGACCGCGCGGGCGGCGGATTCTGCCCCCGCCGGACCTCCGCGGCTAGCGCACCCGGCAGCGGGCGTGGGTGAAGAAGACCCGGATGAGCGCGTCGGGGTCGAGGTCCGGACGCGCGGTTGCCGAGATGTGCGCGACCTCCCTGGCTCGGATCATGCTCCCGTCGGTGCCCGCCAGACGGGCCCTCATGCTGAACGACGACACCGCGTGTCCCTTGCCCTGCGTACCGTCGTTGGCGATGTGCCGGAAGGAGAGGCGCCCCGCGTAGCCGGGGTTCGCGGGATCGAGGGGGACGGCGGTGACGTTCACGAGGAACAGCGCGTTCTCGTGGTAGCGGTCCCCGGCCACCGTCTCGTGGGTGCGATCCACCCGGGGCTGCGACACCGGCGCGACGAGGTACTCCTGGCCGGTGCAGGGCAGCGGCATCACCATTCCGGGCTCCTCGGCGACAGCGGGGGCGGGTGCGGCTGTGAAGGCCAGTGCCAGGGCGGGCAGAACTCTACGGATGATCATGGTTCCTCCTTGTTCGGGGTATCAGGTTCGCGCGTACAGCGTCCGTGCGGCATCCACCCGCGGGATGGATCGCATCCGTCGCGAGAGGGGTGGCGGATCATCCGCCAGGCGGACGCGATGGCAACGACTCCCTGCCACTCTGGGCAGGTGGAAACCTTGCACCGGATCAAGTCGGCCCTCCCCGACGGGTGGCTGGTGACGGCCGCGTTGGCGTGCGCTGCGGCGGTCGAACTGGCGGCCGCCGCACCGGAACAAGTCCAGGGCCCGCGGCCGCTGGTCGGCGTGTTCGTGGTCGCCGGCATCCTGCCGCTCGGCGTTCGGACCACGCGCCCCCTGACCGCGCTGCTGCTGGAATCGTTGATCTTCTCAGTCCCCATGCTGCTGTGGGGGGCGTCGCAGTTGGCCGTGCCGGCACTCGCCGCAGCAGTGGCGGTCTTCGCCTGCGGCCGCTACGGCCAGATGCCGCGGTCGTTGCTGGCCGTGCCGGTGGGGGCGGGCATGACCGTGATGCACGCGGCCTTCGATCCGCTGACCGAAGTCGCTGATGCCTGGGTCTGGTCGTTGAACAGCATCTGGGTGTTCGGGCTCGGTGTGTGGTTCCAGAGCAAGGAGCAACTGAGTCGGGCTCTGCAAGATCAGAGCGATGAGCGGGCGCGTGCCGCGGCGGCCGAGGAGAGGCTGACCATCGCGCGGGATCTGCACGACGTGCTCGCCCACAGCCTGTCGGTAATGACGGTCCAGGCCGAGGCCGCCGCCGCGCTGGTGGCGGATCAACCGGAGAAGGCACGCACGGCCATGGAGGCGGTGAGCGATACCGGCCGGGGCGCTCTCCGCGAGATCCGAAGCCTTCTCCCCACCCTCAGGGATGGTGCCGCCGAAGACGATCTTTCGACCGACCTCGCGCAGGCGTTGCGATCCCTCGCGGTGCGCATGAATCAGGCGTCGCTGCACGTCGATGTGCGCACGGATTCCGACGTCTCCCACCTCCCGCCCGAAGTGGTGGCGTGCGTCCACCACGTGGTCCGCGAAGCTCTGACCAACTCGCTGCGCTACTCCGCGGCTGACCGTGCGGCCGTCGACGTCCGAACCGTTGGTGGCTGGCTGGAGGTGCAGGTGGTTGATCCCGGACCCGCGAAGGCGCCGCACCGGGGCCTCGGCGGGTCCGGCCTCGGCTTGCGCGGAATGTCGGAGAGGGCGGCCGCGCTCGGCGGGGAGGTCTCAGCGGGCCCGCAGGGGGCAGGATTCCGGGTGGTTGCCCGGATCCCGGCCGCGGTGGCGGTGCGGTGAATCTGCGGCTGCTGGTCGTGGACGACCAGGAACTGGTGCGAGAGGGACTCAGCCTCATTCTTACTGCCGCAGAGGGGCTGGAGGTCGTGGGCCAGGCCGGCGACGGGGTCGAAGCGGTCGCCATGGCCGAATCGCTGTCCCCGGACGTGGTCCTGATGGATATCCGCATGCCCCGGATGGACGGGGTAGCGGCGCTGCGCCGCATCTTGGCCCGGCGGCCGGAGGCCCGCGTGGTCATGCTGACCACCTTCGGCTCCGACGAACATGTCATTGCTGCGCTGCGCGCCGGCGCCTGCGGCTACCTGTTGAAGGACACGCCACGCGCGGCTCTCGCCGCTGCCGTCCGGGCAGCCGCGGCGGGGGAGTTGCTCATCGACCGCGATGTGGCCCGCCGACTGGTGGAGCGCACCGCCGGGGAACCCCCGCCACCGGGGCTTGCCGCCGCCGCACGCCAGCTCACGCCGAGGGAGTGGGATGTGCTGGAGCTGGTGGCCGAGGGGGGCACCAACTCCGAGATCGCGGAACGCCTGGTCGTCTCCGAGGCGACGGTGAAGACGCACGTCGCCCGCCTGCTGCACAAGCTTCAGGCCCGCGACCGGGTGCAACTCGTCGTCATGGTGCACCGCCACCGCATGGCGCGCCGCTGAACTGGCGAGCGGCGAGTCCACTCTTCGGCTTCGTGACCGGAAAGCGGGGCAGCGTGCGGCGCACAGATCCGGCCCCTGCCGCGACGCCGGTGGCCTGCGGGCTGCTAGCCCGGGTCGCTGGGGCCTGAGCCGTCCGGCGAGTAGGTTGCCGGCCACGAAGGGGTGCGGACCGGCGCTGCCGGCTGGCAAGCCGGGGAACCGGCGACCACGATGGGGTCCGTGGACACACGCGTGCGACTGGCGGGCGCGGGCGACGCCGACTCGGTCGCGGAACTGCTGGACGCCTTCAACAGGGAGTACGACGAACCCACCCCGGGAGTGGCTGTCCTCTCCTCGCGGGTCCAGGTGCTGCTCGGCAACGACGCCATGATCCTCGTGTGTGGGCAGCCGAGCGTAGGGGTGGCGGTGCTGCGGTTCCGCGAGGCGCTGTGGTCGGCGTCCCTGGAGTGCTACCTGGCGGAGTTGTACGTGTCGCCGGATAGCCGAGGCCGCGGCTTGGGCCGAGCGCTGATGGAGGCGGCCCTGGAGATCGCACTCGAACGGGGTGCCGCCACGATGGATCTGGGCACCGCCGAGGACGACATCGTGGCGCGGACGCTGTATGAGCGCATGGGCTTCCGCAACACCGACAAGCCGCAGGGCGACAGCGTCAACTACTTCTACGAGCGCGAGCTGTAGCTGCGCTTGACGGACTCCAGGTCGGTGTCGTTGCTTCGATCGGCTCCGCCCACCGTTGGCTGCCCAGCCGCTGCTACCACCCCGGATAGCGGACCAGCCACTCCTCCTGCTCGGCTGCCGACAGTTGTACCGTGGGAGGGCACGCTCACGGTCGGGACGCGCGCCGACGTCGTGCTGACCGTGGCTGACCCCGAGAAGCGCAAGGTCAGGTTCGAATCATCATTGTGAACATGTGCTGGTAGCGCCGTGCCCCGCTGCGTATGCTGACAGAGGACGAGTCGGTCGGGCGGCCGCGGCATCGGTTGCGGTGTCGAGGAAAGTCCGGACTCCACAGGGCAGGGTGATGGGTAACGCCCACCCGGGGTGACCCGCGGGACAGTGCCACAGAAAACAAACCGCCGCCCGGTCCGCCGGGCGGTAAGGGTGAAACGGCGGTGTAAGAGACCACCAGCGGCCGGGGCGACCCGGCCGGCTAGGCAAACCCCACCCGGAGCAAGGCCAAGAGGCCGTCGGTCAACCGGCGGTTGCGCGGACGTTCGAGGGCTGCCCGCCCGAGTCCGCGGGTAGGCCGCACCAGGCTGTCGGCAACGGCAGTCGCAGATGGATGGTCGCCACCGGCTCCGGCCGGTACAGAATCCGGCTTACAGGCGGACTCGAAGCTCGTGAGGGCCCCTCAGGGGGCCCTCACCCGCGCCCCGGCGAGTTTCCGATGACTCACTTCACAGCTGTCAGATCGATGGGTGTCGGTGTGCCGTCTCGTATCCGGTGTGTCACCGAGCAATTCGAACGGTCCTCTTCGGATTCGAGCGAAAAGCCGCAGAC
>JAQAZZ010000202.1:0-5876 GCA_032127075.1 Micrococcales bacterium
TTCAACGTGGTCCACGGCGACAAGGTGGCCGTGGACGCGCTGCTGACCCATCCGCTTGTGGAGTCCATCAGCTTCGTCGGCTCCACCCCCATCGCCCGCTACGTCTACGAGACCTCAACCGCCCACGGCAAGCGGGTTCAAGCCCTCGGCGGGGCGAAGAACCACATGCTGGTGCTCCCCGACGCCGACCTGAGCCTCACCGCCGACTCCGCGGTGAACGCCGGTTTCGGGTCCGCCGGTGAGCGCTGCATGGCGATTTCCGTGGTGGTGGCCGTGGAGCCGGTGGCCGATGAGTTGGTCACGGCCATCTCCACCCGGATGGCCGGGTTGCGTACCGGCGACGGCCGCCGCGGCTGCGACATGGGGCCGTTGGTGACCAGCGCCCACCGCGACAAGGTGGCTGGCTACGTCAAGGCAGGAGCGGCCGAGGGCGCGGAATTGGTCGTGGACGGCCGTGAGGTGGAGCCAGACGGTGACGCAGGAGGCTTCTGGCTCGGCCCAACGCTCTTCGACCGCGTCACCCCCGACATGACCATCTACACCGACGAGATCTTCGGACCCGTGCTGTCGGTCGTGCGCGTGCAGTCATACGAAGAAGGCTTGGAACTCATCAACGCCCATCAACTCGGCAACGGCACCGCCATCTTCACCCGCGACGGTGGGGCGGCACGCAAGTTCGCCGACGAGGTGAAGGTGGGAATGATCGGAGTGAACGTGCCGATCCCGGTTCCGATGGCCTACTACTCCTTCGGCGGCTGGAAAGCATCGCTGTTCGGCGACACACACGCCCACGGCACCGAGGGGTTCCACTTCTTCACCAGAGGCAAAGTGGTGACCAGCCGCTGGCCCGACCCAGCCCACGGCGGCATCAACCTGGGCTTCCCCACCCACGGTTGAGCCGCAGGCGCGTCGGCGGCGCCGGCGGCGTTTCCTTGGGCCTGCCACCAACGACCCGCGCGAATCGAACCCAACCCCCACCCCCACGGACCCCACTGGACCATCACCCCCACACCCCGCCACACCTGGACCCCACGCCGCGAATAGACCGATGGAACCGGGTCCTTCCGCCCGACCCGGCTGCCTCGTACATCCACACGGCCCGTAGATTCGCTGTCATGAGCAAGACGAATCCGGGCAACTTCTTCGAGGACTTCACCATCGGCCAGGTGATCGACCATGCAACCCCGCGCACCGTCACCGAGGGCGACCGCGCCGTGTACGGAGCGCTGTATCCGACCCGCTTCGCCGTGCCCTCCGCTGCCTCGTTCGCGGCAGCCGTGGGCCTGGCTCCGCACCCGGTCGAGGAACTGATCGGCTTCCACATCGCCTTCGGCAAGACCGTGCCGGACATCTCGCTCAACGCCGTGGCCAACCTGGGGTATGCGGAGTGCCGCTTCCACACACCCGTGGTCCCCGGCGACACCTTGCGCACCCGCTCCACCGTCATCGGACTGAAGCAGAACTCCAATGGCAAAAGCGGAGTCGTGTACGTCAGGTCGGTGGCCACGAACCAGCGCGACGAGGTCGCCATCGAGTGGGCCCGGTGGGTGATGGTGCGCAAGCGCGATATCGACGCCCCCGCGCCGGAGACGGTCATCCCGGCACTGGCGAAGGTGGTGGATCCGTCCGACCTCGCCGTCCCGGTGGGGCTGGACTTCAGCGACTACGACTTCGATGCCGCGGGTGAGCCGCATCGCTTCGACGACTACGAGGTCGGCGAGAAGATCGACCACGTCGACGGCGTGACCCTCACCGACGCCGAGCACATGCTGGCCACCCGGCTTTGGCAGAACACCGCGAAAGTGCATTTCAACACTGAGGCGCGTCCCGACGGCAACCGGCTCATCTATGGGGGTCACATCATCTCCATGGCGCGGGCGCTGTCGTTCAACGGGTTGGCCAACGCTCAGCTGATCGTCGCGATCAACGCAGGCGCCCACGCCGCTCCGGCCTTCGCAGGCGACACCGTCTACGCCTGGTCGGAGGTGCTCGACAAGGCGGAGACCGCAGCACCCGGGGTTGGGGCACTGCGGTTGCGGCTGGTGGCGACGAAGGGCCGCGACGAATCCATGCTGCTGCGCGCCGACGATGGCAAGTACGCTCCCGGAGTCCTGCTCGACCTGGACATCTGGACACTCATCCCGCGCTGATCGGACACCCAGATCCGACCAAGAGCAGTCCCGATCGGGGGCGCGGCACCGCCGCGGTTGCCACACCCTCACTCGGTGGCATAGAAGCAGACTGTGACTCGTTATGGCGCCCAGTACGGCCCCGACCTGACGTTCCTGGGTGTGCCGCGGTGCGACCACGCGGACCCGGAGTCCTACGCCGACTCCGATGTGGTGATCGTCGGTGCGCCGTTCGACGGCGGCACCTCGGCTCGTCCGGGCGCGAGGTTCGGGCCGAAGGCGCTGCGGGAGTCGTGCTACCTGCCGATGGACGGTTCCCGCCCCAGTCTGGCGCTGCGCACCGACGGCCTGGTGGACCTGAAGGTGCGCGACGCCGGCGACGTGGAGATGTTCTCCGGAGACGCCCAGAAGTCCTGCGCAGCGCTGGAGCAGGTGGTCCAGAACGTGGCCGAGCAGGGGGTGGTGCCGGTGATCCTCGGCGGCGACCACACCGTGACCTGGCCCAACGTGACCGGAGTCGCCCGGGCAGTCGGATGGGGCCGGGTGTCGGTGATCCACTTCGACGCCCACGCCGACACCGGCGACATCGAGTTCGGTTCGCTCATCGGCCACGGCCAGCCGATGCGCCGGCTCATCGAAAGCGGCGCCGCCCGCGGCGACCGATTCCTGCAGGTCGGCCTGCGCGGCTACTGGCCCGGGCCGGAGACCCTGGACTGGATGGCGCAACAGGGCATGCGCTCCTACGAGATGACCGAGATCGTGGCCCGTGGGTTGGACACCGTTCTCGGCGAAGCGATGACCATCGCCATGGACGAGTGCGACGGGGTGTATCTGTCGGTTGACATCGACGTCGCCGACCCAGGACACGCCCCCGGCACCGGGACACCCGAACCGGGCGGACTTACCGCGCGCCAACTCCTCGATGCCGTGCGCCGCATCTGCTACGAGGTGCCGATCGTCGGAATGGACATCGTCGAGGTCTCCCCGCCGTACGACCAGTCCGACATCACCGCGATGCTGGGCAACCGGGTGGTCCTGGAGGCGCTGTCGGCCCTTGCCCGCGCCCGACGAGACGCCGCAGCAGGCACGGACTGGGACCGCACCCTCCCCCTGCTCACCGACCGGGACTGAGGCAGAGCCGCCCGGCGGCGAGCATGTGGCGGCGTTGACTGGACGGGTGTTGATCAGGGGCGCATGCCAGAATCACACTGTGCGGTTGAGGGCACGGGAGCCGGAGCCGACAGGAATCAGGAGCGTGACCCATGCCGAATCTGGGCAAGCGGGACTGGCTGATCATCGGCCTGGCAGTGCTGTACATCTTCATCCCCTTCGACTTGATCCCAGAGATGGTCGCCGGGCCCATCGGCCTCACCGACGACCTGGGCGCAGTGGCGGTGATCATGGCCACGCTGATGCGGGCCCGTGGGCGGGAGCAGGAGGCAGACCCACCCACCGAGGGCAACCCCAGCACCGCCGGCAACAGGGTGGTGAAGGGACAAGTCATCCCACCCCAGGACTAGTCTGCGGATTCCGAAGTCAGATAGTGGTATCGGTTGCGTATTCCGTCGTCCGACTCTGGCAGTATCCCCTGTTTTCACATAGAGTGACACTGAGGCTGGCCAGCCGCTCAGAGGGAGATACATGCGCATCCTCATCGTCGGCGCCGGCGGCGTGGGCACATGCGCCGCGCTGATCGCCGCCCGCCGAGATTTCTACGAACACATCGTGGTGGCCGACTACGACATCACTCGGGCGCACGCGCTCGTGGACCGCGTCGCGGACGAACGCTTCAACGCCGCCCACGTCGACGCCTCCGACTCCGAGGCCATAGCCGACCTCTGCCGCACCGCGGGAACCACACATGTCCTCAACGCGGTCGATCCGCGGTTCGTGACCGGCATCTTCGACGGCGCGTTCGCGGCGGGCGCCAACTACATGGACACAGCCATGTCGTTGTCCAGCCCCCACCCGCAGGATCCGTTCAACCGGCCCGACGTGAAGCTGGGCGACTACCAGTTCGAACGGTCCCAGCAGTGGCAAGACGCCGGGCTGCTGGCCCTGTGCGGCATGGGCGTGGAACCGGGGCTGGGCGACGTGTTCGCCCGCTACGCCGCCGACCACCTGTTCAGCGAGATCGACGAGATCGGGGTTCGCGACGGGGCGGATCTGAAGGTTCAGGGCTACGACTTCGCGCCGTCATTCTCGATCTGGACAACCATCGAGGAGTTCCTCAACCCGCCGATCATCTGGGAGCGCGGGAGCGGCTGGCACACGACTGCACCCTTCAGCGAACCTGAGATCTTCGACTTCCCAGAGGGCATCGGTCCGCTGGAATGCGTCAACGTCGAACACGAAGAGGTGTTGCTGATCCCGCGCGAAATCGAGGCGGGCCGCGTCACATTCAAGTACGGCGTGGGCAATGATTTACTCGACGTGCTGAAGACGGTGGACTAACTGGGCCTGGCCAGCACTCGGGAAGTCCAGGTGAAGGATGTCTCGGTGAGCCCCCGCGATGTGGTGGCCGCCTGCCTGCCCGACCCGATGACGCTGGGGGACAAGATGACCGGCAAGACCTGCGCCGGCACCTGGGTGCGGGGCACAGGCAAGGATGGCCGGCCGCGCGAGGTGTATCTGTACCACGTGGCCGACAACGAATGGACGATGGCGGAGTACGGCATGCAGGCGGTGCAGTGGCAGACGGCGATGAACCCGGTCGTGGCGCTGGAACTGCTCAGCAGCGGCGCGTGGTCCGGCAGCGGCGTGGTCGGTCCAGAGGCGTTCGACGCGGTGCCCTATCTGGATCTGTTGGCTCAGGGATACGGCCAACCTTGGACGGTGCAGGAGCGCGTCCCCAGCACCACCTGACATCCTGAACCCACCGGACCGCAACACCAGGAGTGATCCATGACCCATCCGTTCGGACCCGATCTGCCGCAGGAGCGCCGCCTCGTCACGGCCATCCCGGGACCGCGCTCCCAGGAACTCGCCGCACGCCGATCCGCTGCGGTTTCGGCCGCGCTCGGGGCGGCCATTCCGGTGTACGCCGACCGTGCCGGCGGCGGGGTGGTGATCGACGTGGACGGCAACTCGTTCATCGATCTCGGCTCCGGCATCGCGGTGGTCAACGTCGGCAACTCCGCGCCGCTGGTTGTGGAGGGCCTCACCGCCCAGGCCCACCTGCTGACCCACACGTGCTTCATGGTGGCGGGCTACGAGCCCTATATCCAGGTCTGCGAGGAGTTGAACGCGCTCACCCCGGGCGAGCACGAGAAGCACAGCGCGCTGTTCAACTCGGGCGCAGAGGCGGTGGAGAACGCGGTCAAAGTTGCACGCGCCTACACCCGGCGCAACGCGATCGTCGCTGTCGAGCACGCCTACCACGGGCGCACCAACATGACGATGGCGCTGACAGCCAAGAACATGCCCTACAAGCACTCGTTCGGCCCGTTCGCCTCCGAAGTCCACCGGGTCCCCACCTCCTATCCGGCGCGTGACGGCCTCGACGGGCCGGCAGCGGCGCAGCGCGCGATCACTCGGATCGAAACCGAGGTCGGGGCGAGCAACCTCGCCGCGCTGATCATCGAGCCGATCCAGGGGGAAGGCGGGTTCATCGTCCCGGCGCCGGGGTTCCTCACGGCGCTGTCCGAGTGGTGCGGCGCCAACGGCGTGGTCTTCATCGCTGATGAGATCCAGACCGGCTTCTGCCGCACCGGCTCCTGGTTCGCCTGCGACGCCGAGGGGGTGGTG
>JAQAZZ010000203.1:0-11826 GCA_032127075.1 Micrococcales bacterium
GTGCCAGGCGATGGAGCCCTCCATCTGACCCGTCAGACCCACGGAGGAGTACACGGGAGTGTTGGGCCAGTTGATGGGAGCGCCTAGGTAATCGGTTGCGGGTTCGGCGGTGCCCAGCAGCGGCTGCAGCCGCCCGAACTCGTCCTTGCCCTCGAACAGCGCCACTTTCCTTTTCGTCGTCGGCACCGGGATTACCGGCCCGAAGTTGATGCCGGTGGGCGTGGGGTCCGTAACGTTGGTGTCGAGCGGGAGTGCCACGTCGAACGCCATGATCCGGTCGGTCTCGCCGAAGACCTGCGGGCCCGGGATGTCTCCCCCGAAGGGCTCGTCCCCGCCGATGTTCTTCATGATGACCCGGTTCCCCGGTGTCACCTGCTTGAAGTCGAGGACGATGTCGTAGCGGCTGCCGGTCTCCAGCAGCAGGGTGTCGACGTCCTCCGGGCTGCTGGCCAGGCCCTGGTCGCTGCCGATGACGGTGAAGTCGAGCCGCTGGACCGGGTTGGTGAAGTCGGTGGCGCCGGGGGGCACCTCGAAGAACTGCACGGCCAGGAAGCGGCTGTCGCAGCCGTTGAGCAGCCTCAGCCGGTAGTTGCGGGGCTCCACGTCCATCTGCGGCCAGATCTTGCCGTTGCCGACCATGTGGTCGCCGAAGAACTCGGCAAGCCCGGTGGGTCCGCCGCCGGGGAAGGAGGCGGGCGGCAGCGTCGCGCCCTCGTCGGTGATGAAGTCGGCGTAGAACGGGTCCCCGGGGAACGCGGGGTAGAACAGTTGCCCGTCAGCCTTGAACATGCGGTCCTGGATCGCCAGCGCGACTTCGTAGGGGCCGGCCGGCAGGTCCAGCGGGTTGCCCAGCAGGCCGGTGTCATCGGTGTCGCGGACGATGTAGAAACCGGCCATGCCGGTGTAGACGTTCAACCGGGTGATGCCCAGGGCGTGGTCGTGGTACCACAGCGTGCCGGCGGGCTGGCCGTTGTCGTAGACGTACTTCTTGTCGACGAACTGCGGTCCCGTCACGGTCCAACCGGGGTTGAAGAAGAACTCCGGGTTGCCGTCGAAGGGGGAGTCGGTGTGGCCGCCGTGCAGATGCACGACGATGGGGACGCCTTGGGCGTCAATAGTGTTCTGCTGGTAGCCAGGCAGGCTGTATGCCCAGTGCAGGTTGGTATCGACCACAGTGCGGGCGCTGTAGTCCGCGAAGCCCAGCGAGGTGTTGTCCTTGCCGGTCAGCAGGTACGGCAGGGGGAGTCCTGCGGCGTCGATCAGCCGGTTCTCCCACTTCACTTCCAGGGGTTCACCGCTCTGCACCTCGAAGGTCCGCCCCGGCCAGGTGTAGTTCATCTTGTCGCCGTATCCCCACACGGTGGTGGGCACGGGCTGGCCGCTGACCGGATCGATGAGACCCGTCTGCTGCACCGACTGCCCGACGGCGACCTTGATCTTGCCCTTCTTGGGTGCGTACTTGAAACCAGGGTCGAGCGCGTTCGGCACCGGCGTGGCGAACTTGGGCTGCAGCGCGGGATCGCTCAGCCCGGCGCTGGCGGTTGCGGCCCGCGCCAAGCCAAGATTGCGCAGGGTGCTGGGCATGGCCGAGAGGACAGCGGCGCCACCCGCCGCCGTCCCGGTGATCCGCAGGAAGTCTCGTCGGGTGAGTCTCATCGCCGTCCTCCAACACTGTTGCCGACGGCGCTGCGACGGTGTGCCGTCGCAAAGATGCTAGGCCGGTTCAGGTTGCGGATGTGCGCTGAAGCGCTAATATGCTTCGATTTCTGCGGAGATTCGGACAACCGGGCAATAGCGACACGATCGGTACAATCTGCGTTGCTCTCCGCAAGCAGTCCCTACAAGCAGGGTTCCGGGTGCCGGGCGACGACTTGGCTCGCCACCGGGCACCCGTAGGCTCAGGGTCCCGATTGCGCCTGGTCGCTGAGGTCCACCACCTGGTCCGCGGGCGGCGGCTGGAGATCCACCGGCTCGTTCCACGCCGACATCCGGAAGCTGCCGGTGGCGTCGCCGCCCGGTTCGATGGCCAGCGGGAACGGCTCCTCGGAGTCGGCGACCCACATGATGCCGCCGTCCGATTCCAGGCCGACGCATTCGACGCCGTCGAACTCCTTGGTCTTCTTGACCTTCCTCAGCGTGCGCTCCCGGTCCGGGTCGATGATCTGCTCGAGGATTCCGGTCTTGTCGGTGGCGGGCAGCAAGCCGGTGGCGACCAGTTCGCTCTCGGGCAGCTTCAGCCACTTCCCCGCGACTGTCTGGGCCACCTCGGGTGCCAGCAGTTGCGCGTACACATCCTCATCGCCGCTCAGGTACATGGAGCCGTCGACGACCGTCACGTCGATGGTGCCGAAGTCGGGGAGGTTCAACTGTCCGGTGAGACCGTCGCCGGCGAGCATGAGCCGGTACTTCTGCTCACCCTGGGGGGTGTCCGAGATGATCTCGACGGTCACGGTGTCGGCGGAGTTGGCGGCCTGCAGGGCGGCGTCGAGGATCTGCTGCGCCGACTTGTCCTGCATCGCTCCGGCCCCGGGCGCCGACGGTGCGCCGGCAGTCGCTGGCGACGATGAGTCCGGTGTCGTGCCGTCGGTCGGGGTGGATGTGCAGGCGGACAGGCCCAGCAGCACCGCACCGACGGCGATGAGGAGGGGACCAGTGCGTGAGGCGGCCATGGCGTCCTTCTTTCGTCTGACAACAGTCTCGCGCGAGCGGCCGCGGCCGGGCGCGGCGGGGTCCGGGCCGGTTCGGTGGGCCCACGCGGCGGGTGACTCGCCGCGGGTGGGGTCGCACGGGGCCGTTGGACTGGAGTAGAAGTGGAATCATGAGCGACGCCGACGCCGAGGTTGTGACCGTTCGGGACTTGCGGAAGGACTACGGCGACACCGTGGCGGTGGACGGCTTGAGTTTCAGCATCCCCGCCGGGGAGGTGTTCGCCCTGCTCGGGCCGAACGGAGCGGGGAAGACCACGACCGTCGAGATACTCGAAGGCCACCGCGACCGGACCTCCGGTGAGGTGAGCGTGCTCGGGTTCGATCCGGCGACCGCTGCCCGTGGGTTCCGCGAGCGCATCGGGATAGTGCTGCAGGAGGCCGGTTTCGACGAGGAGTTCAGCGTCCGGGAGCTTGTGTCGATGTATGCGGGGCTGTATCCGCGACGCCGCGACACCGAAGAGGTGATAGACGCGGTAGGGCTGGCCGACAAGGCCGACGTGAGGACCAAGGCGCTGTCCGGCGGCCAGCGGCGGCGGCTGGATCTGGCGCTGGGCATCATCGGCGACCCCGAGCTGTTGTTCCTCGACGAGCCCACCACCGGGTTTGACCCCTCCGCGCGGCGCAAGGCCTGGGGGCTGATCGGCTCCCTGCGCGACTTGGGCACCACGATCGTGCTCACCACCCACTACATGGAGGAGGCGGAAGTCCTCGCCGACCGGGTGGCGGTGATCGATGCGGGCCGCCTGATCGCCCTGGACACCCCCGAGTTCCTGGTCAGGCGCGCGGCGCGGGCGGTGTTGAAGTTCGAGCTCACCGACGGCGCCGACGCCGCCGAAGTGCCGGACGTGGGCCGGCATCGGCGCGTCGTGGGCAGCACGGTTCGGATCGAATCGTCGCAACCCACCGAGGACCTGCGGATCCTCACCGACTGGGCATGCGCCCGCGGTGCGGAGCTCGATGGCCTCGAGCTGGCCCGCCCCAGCCTCGAGGACGTCTACCTCGACCTGACCGGCGACGCCGCCGCACGGCGGCAGGAAGCCGGCGGGGGAGACGTCGGATCGGACGGTGAGGGTGATGGCGGTGGCTGACACCGCAACCCGCCCTGGGGCCCGCGCCGGGAGGCGGAACGGCGCGGCCGACATGCTGGCCGGGCAGGTGCGCTACGCGAACCGCAATTTCTGGCGGCAGCCGGTAGCGGCGTTCTTCACACTCGTCTTCCCGCTGACGTTCCTCGTCGTCCTCAGCGCGATCGTCGGCAACGAGGTCATCGACGATGAGACGGGGTTGCGCTTCGCGCAGTTCGTCACGCCGATCTTCGCAGTGTTCGGGGTGTGCATGGCCTCCTACGTGTCGCTGGCCGCGGGAGTTGCATACGCGCGGGAGGCAGGTGTGCTGAAGCGGTTGCACGGCACGCCGCTGCCGTCTTGGGTGTACATCGCCGGGCGCATCGTCTCGGCGATATGGGTGTCGATGATCGCCATGGTGGTGCTCGTCGGAGTAGGTGTGGCCTTCTACGGGGTGCAGATCGTGTGGCGTACCGTCCCCGCAGTCCTGGTCACCCTGCTGGTCGGCATCGCCTGTTTCGCGGCGCTGGGGCTGGCGGTCGTGGCGTTGGTGCCGTCAGCGAACGCGGTGCAGGGCATCACCAACGGAACCCTGATCCTGCTGGCGTTCGTCTCCGGGATGTTCGCCTTCGGGGACCTGCCGGAATGGGTGGAGCGCGTGGGCGGGATCTTCCCGCTGCGGCATTTCGCCCTGGCGGTCGCCGATGCCTTCAACCCATACCTCGGGGGGAGCGGATTCGCCGCAGGCCACTTGGCCGTCATGGCGCTGTGGGGTGCGGGCGGCGCGCTTGTCGCCTGGCGGTTCTGGGCCTGGGCGCCCAGGACAGGCCGCGCACGCAGGGGCCGGGAGCCGACCCCGGCACAGCCCGAACCCGCGGCAGCCGGGACCCCCGGCGCTATCGCCCCGGCGGAGCCGCAGGTGCGGATCGCGGAACTGGCCGGAGCGCGCGACGTCGGCCGACCCGGCGCCGGTTCCGTCGTGTGGGGCCAGACCCGCTACGCCGTCCGGCAGGTTGTGCGCGACCCGATGTCGCTGTTCTTCGGCATGGCCTTCCCCGTGCTGCTGCTGGTGTTCTTCGGCTCCACCTACGGCACCGATGCCACGTTCAAGGGTCTGCCGCTGGCCCAGTACGTCACACCCGCATTCGCGATCTACGGCATCGGGGTGATGGCCTACGTGAACCTGGCGGGAACTATCGCCGAGCAGCGCTCCCGGCTGACGCTGAAGCGGCTGCGTGGCACACCGCTGCCGACGTGGGCCTATTTCGGGGGGCGCCTCTTGGCGCCCATGCTGCTGGGCCTGCTCACCGCAGTGATCGTCTTCGGGTTCGGTGTCGCGCTGTTCGGCGTCGAACTGCCGCCGCCGACCTGGCCGGCGACACTGTTCGTCTTCGTGGTCAGCATCGTCTGCTTCGCCGCCCTGGGTCTGATGATCGCCTCGATCCCCAACTCGCCGCAGACCGTCGTCGCGATCGCGCTGGGCACGCTGCTGCCCCTGTCGTTCGTGTCCGACATCTTCCTCGGAGTCGATGAGCTGCCCACCGTCATGAACGTGATCGGGTGGATCTTCCCGCTGCGCCACGCTGTGAGCGCGGCGGTGACCGCCACCAGCGGGGGGGCGCTGGACGCGGCGTGGTGGGGCCACATCGGCGTGGTTGCGCTCTGGACGCTGATCGGTGCGCTGGTGGCCCGGATCCTGTTCCGCTGGGAACCGCGGCGGTGAGCACGCAGGTGCGCCCGGCCGCACGCAGTGCTGCGGAACTGGACTGGTGGGGCGCGGTGTTCATCGCCGTCACGGGCTCGGCGTGGCACTTCGTCTACGCCTGGTCCGGGGACAACTCGCTCCTCGGCCTCGTCGCGCCGGTGAACGAGAGCGTCTGGGAGCACACCAAGCTGGTCGCCATCCCGAGTCTGCTGTGGAATGCGCTCGCCGCCCACCGGTTGACCCCCCTCAGCCGATTGGCCTGGGCGGCCTTCCTCGAAGCCTGCGCGGGGCCGGCGGTCATCGTCGCCGGCTACTACGCCTACACCGCTGTCCTGGGCCGGGGCTGGTTCGTCGCCGACATGCTGCTGTTCTTCACCGCCGTTGCGGTGGGCCGGCTCGTGAACCGCACAGTCAGGACCGGGCACGGCCGAGCGGCGAGCACCGCGGTGTCGCTGGCACTGATCGGCGTGCTCCTGGGCGGCTTCGCATGGCTGACCGTGGCGCCACCACCCTGGGACCCGTTCGCGGTGCCCCAGGGCTACGGGGCGGGAGCGCAGGTGGACCACGGCGGGTGACTCCAGGCCCCGAAGCAGCTGCCCCGCGCCGCCGCGCAGCGGCGCGATCGCCGCAGTCGCCGGCCGGCCTCGGGGGTCAGCGGCCACACTGGGCCCATGGCTGTTGCGATGCGCTGGCTGTTCGCCGACCAGCTCGGCGCTCATTTCCTCGAGCCGGCGCCGCACGAGGGCGATGGGGGCTCCCAACCGATCCTGCTGGTGGAGTCCCGTGCGGTGTTCCGGCGCCGCCGCTACCACCGGGCCAAAGCGCACCTGATCCTCAGCGCCCTTCGGCATCGAGCCGCCGAGCTGGGGGATCGAGCGATCCTGGTCCAGGCTGAGAACTACACCGATGCCCTGGAGCGGTTTCCGGGCCGGATCGAGGTCGTCCATCCGACATCGCGGGCGGCCCTTCGGTACGTGCGCAGCCTCGGCGACCGGGTGACGGTGCTGCCGCCCCGCGGGTTCGTGGCCAGCCCCGATGACTTCGCCAGATGGGCACAGTCGAGGGACGGTCGGCGGCTGCTGTTGGAGGATTTCTACCGGGATGCCCGCCGCCGCACGGGGCTGCTCATGGACGACGGCGGCCCGACGGGCGGCAGATGGAATTTCGATGCCGACAACCGCCAACCTCCGCCGAAAGGTGCGGCCCGGCTGGAACTGCCCGCCCCCCGATGGCCGGTCGAGGATGAGATCGACGAGCAGGTGCGCGCAGATCTGGACAGGTGGGAGTCCGAGGGGACTGGCTTCGTCGGCCGCGATGGTCCGCGGCGGTTCGCGGTGACCCCGGGTGAGGCCGACGCCGCTCTGGCGGACTTCATCCACCACCGGCTGCCGCTGTTCGGCACCTATGAGGACGCCATGCTCGCGCAGGACACGTGGATGGCGCATTCGCTGTTGTCGGTGCCGATGAACCTGGGCCTCCTGGACCCCTGGGACGCTGCCAGGGCTGTGGAACGCGCCTACTACTCTGGCCGAGCCCCGCTCGCCGCCGCAGAGGGGTTCATCCGGCAGGTGATCGGCTGGCGGGACTATGTCTGGCACTTGTATTGGCGCTTCGGCGAGGACTACCGCCACCGCAACGCTCTGGCTGCGGCGGCTCCGCTGCCGGATTGGTGGGCCGAGTTGGACGCCGATGCGGTCCACGCCCGGTGCTTGTCGTCGGCGTTGGCCAAGGTCCGCGACCACGGCTGGTCGCACCACATCGAACGGCTGATGGTGCTGGGCAGCTGGGCGCTGCAGCGCGGCTACGATCCGGCCGACCTCACCGACTGGTTCCGCCGCAGTTTCGTCGACGGTTTCGATTGGGTGATGGTGCCGAATGTGGTCGGCATGTCCCAGTACGCCGACGGCGGGCTGATGGCCACCAAGCCCTACACGTCCGGCGGCGCTTACCTCAACCGGATGAGCGACTCGTGCGGCGGCTGCCGCTACCGGCCCGATGTCCGCGCGGGCGACGACGCGTGTCCCTTCACGGCCGGCTACTGGGCGTTCCTCGCACGCAACGCTGACGTCCTGCGGGACAACCACCGGATGAAGCAGCCGCTGGCCGGTCTGCGGCGGCTGAAGGATCTGCCGGACCTTCTGGTGCAGGAGGAGCGCCGATCTGACACGCCCCCATGATCTGGAGGCTGAACGCCTCCGGCGCCGACAACGACGCCGAAACCAACACCGGCACTCCCGCCGACACGGGTACCGACGCCGACGCCGAGTCAGCCGGGCGCCTCTCGCAGCAGCCCGCCAGGGGAGCCCGCAGTTTCCTTGCGCCGTCGGCGAACCCCGGATTGTCGCCGGCCCCGCCAGCGTTGACTGGCGCATACCGGCCACCCCGGAGGATGCATGGAAAAGCCCGACGCCGACGCCGGCGCGTTGGATGCCTACTCGGCCGTTGTCAGCCGGGTGGCCGCAGCGCTGCTGCCGTCGGTGGCGAGCGTCACGGTCACATCGAGCCGACGCGGGCGCCCGACGCCGGTGGGCTCGGGCTCAGCGGTGGCATTCACCGGCGACGGGTACCTGCTCACCAACGCCCATGTGGTTGATCGCGCCGAGGCCGGCACGGCTGCCTTCGGCGACGGCAGCGAGGTGAAGGTGAGGGTCGTGGGGCGTGATCGGCTTTCCGATCTGGCAGTCCTGCGCGCGGATGGGCCGACACCGACCCCGGCGACGCTGGGGACCGCCGACGGACTGGTGGTCGGGCAACTCGTGGTGGCGGTGGGCAATCCGCTGGGCCTTGCCGGATCGGTCACCGCGGGGGTAGTCAGCGGGCTGGGCCGTTCCCTGCCGGCGCGCAGCGGCGGGACGGTGCGGATCATCGAAGACGTCATCCAGACCGACGCCGCGCTCAACCCGGGCAATTCCGGGGGAGCGCTGGCCGACGCAACAGGACGGGTGGTGGGCATCAACACGGCGGTGGCAGGCGTGGGGCTGGGTCTTGCCGTGCCGATCAACTCCACCACCAGGCGGATCATCACGACCCTGCTGTCGGACGGCAAGGTACGGCGAGCCTTCTTGGGCGTGGCGACGATGCCCGCTCCGCTGCCGCCAGGATTGGCGGAGCGCATCGGACAGCGGCGCGGCGTCCGGATCGTCCACGTTGAGCCGGGCAGTCCCGCCGACCGCGCCGGGCTGCGCACCGGCGACCTGCTCATCAGTGTTGCCGGCGAAGCAGTGCGCGACGCCCAGGGCCTGCAGCGGCGAATGTTCGCCGAGGCCATCGACCAGCCGCTGGCCATCACCACCCACCGCAACGGTGCGATGGTTGATGTCATCGCACAGCCTGTCGAACTGCCCGACTGACGGATCCCGGTGGCCCGGTGGTCGGGTGCGTCGGAAGCCGGCGGTCGTGCCCGACCAGCCGATGCCGGAAGTCGCACTGCGGCCTTCGGGCCAGGACGGCGGCCCGTGGGCGCAGGCGCCGCCAAAGACCGTGATCACCGGCACCGGCGCGTTACCTTGGCTGCATGAGCGTGAGCGGATCGCGGACGGTGACGGTACCTGCGGAGTTCACCGAGGTGCTGGCCACTGTGCGCGACATCGCCGGCCAGACCCAGTGGTGGCCAGGCACTCTGGCAGCCGATGTTCTGGAGTCTGACGACCAGGGGCGGCCGCTGCGCGCGCATCTGGTCAACGACGTCAAGGTGGTGAAGGACGACTACGAGGTCACCTACGCCAACAGCGACGACGGACTGTCCTGGCAGTTGGACGGACGCAGCAAGGCGCAGAGGGACATGGCGGGTTCCTGGCGGCTGGTAGATCGTGGCGGGCAGACCGAGGCCACCCTGGAGCTCATGATCGACACCACCCTGCCGTTGCCGGGTTTCATCCAGAGGCGGGTCCTCGCCGACACCCTCAAGGGCGCCACCGAGGGCCTCAAGAACCGCTGGGGCGGTTGATCGCAGTCCATGCCCAGGCAAGCCCAGTCGCCGATGGAACTGTTCGGCACCGACTCGTTGCTCACTGACCGGGAGCGGCAGAAGCGCGACCAGGTCCGCGGTTTCGTCGACGACACGATCCGTCCCCACGTGGCCTCGTGGTTCGAGACCGGTGAGACCCCGGTGCGGGAACTCGCCAGGGAACTCGGTGAGTTGGGCCTGCTCGGCATGCAGCTGCAGGGCTACGGCTGCGCGGGGGCGGGTGCCGTCGAATACGGGCTCGCCTGCATGGAGCTGGAGGCGGGCGACTCCGGGATCCGATCGCTGGTCAGCGTGCAAGGTTCCCTGGCCATGTTCGCGATCCACGCATACGGGACCGAGGATCAGAAGCAGCAGTGGCTGCCGGGGATGGCGTCGGGAGAGTTGATCGGCAGCTTCTGCCTCACCGAGCCCGATGTCGGCTCCAACCCCGCAGCCATGACCACCCGGGCGGTGCCCGACGGCGGTGATTGGATCCTTGACGGCAGGAAGAAATGGGTCACGAACGGCGGCGTGGCCGATGTTGCGGTGGTGTGGGCGAACTCCGACGACGGCGTCCGGGGATTCGCAGTGCCCATGGCGACCACCGGGGTCACCGTCGAACCGATCGCCGGGAAGATGTCCCTGCGCGCCTCGAGCACGTCCCAGGTGCTGCTGGAGAACGTGAGGTTGCCAGCCGCTGCGCTGCTGCCCGGGGCCAGGGGGCTGCGCGGACCGCTGTCGTGCCTGAACGAGGCTAGATTCGGCATAGTGTTCGGCGCTGCCGGGGCGGCCCGGGACTGCCTCGAATGCGCTCTGGCCTATTCGGTGCAGCGGCCGCAGTTCGACCGGCCGATCGCAGGATTCCAACTGACCCAGAAGAAGCTCGCCGACATGACCGTGGCGGTGGGCAACGGCATGCTGCTGGCAATCCACTTGGGCCGCTTGCACGAAGCCGGCGTGCTGCGTGGAGAGCAGGTCAGCATCGGGAAACTCAACAACACCCGGATGGCCCTGGCAGTGGCGCGCACCGCGAGGTCGATCCTGGGGGCCAACGGAGTCACGTTGGACTATCCGGTGATCCGCCATATGAACAACCTCGAATCGGTGGTCACCTATGAGGGCACCGAGGAGATGCACACCCTGGTGGTCGGCGAAGCCCTGACCGGAATCCCCGCCTACCGCTGACTCCCTGCCGGGGCAGGGCTTGTGGACCCGGGGGTCAGCGGGGGCGCCGGCTGAATGACTCTGCGCCGGATTGGGCCAGTCCCTGCTCCAGCACGGGCACGCCCAGTCGAACTTCAGCCGCCAGGGCCGCCGCCAGCGGCTTGGCGGCAGACGTGCGCATCGATGTGCGGTCCGATCGCATGCAAGCCTGCGGGTGGGCCGCGATCTGCTCGGCCAGCGCCACCGCCTCGGTCAGCGCGCAGCCGGGTCCCGCCAGTCGGTCGACCAACCCGATCCGGTGGGCCTCCTCGGCGGTAACGTCCCGTCCGGTGAGGATCAGGTCGGCCGCCCGGCCCTCGCCGATCAGCCGGGGGAGTCGGACGGTTCCGCCGTCTACCAGCGGCACCCCCCAGCGCCGGCAGAACACCCCCAGCACCGCGTCGCGCGCGGCCACCCGCAGGTCGGCCCAGATCGCCAACTCCAGGCCGCCGGCCACGGCGAAGCCCTCGATGGCGGCGATCACCGGCTTGCCCAGCGCAAGCCGGGTCGGCCCCATCGGCGCGGGTGTGTTCAGGATCGCGGTGGCCCCGGGGTCGGTGACCTCGTTCTGGTCGCCGTCGGCAATCGCCCGCAGGTCGGCGCCCGAGCAGAAGCTGCCCCCCGCCCCGGTGAGCACCGCTACCTGCGCCCGATCGTCGGAGTTGAACGCGGTGAAGACCTCGAAGAGGCGCCGCGCGGTGACGCGGTCCACGGCGTTGCGGCGCTGCGGTCGGTTGATGGTGATCATCGCCACCGGGCCGCGGCGCTCCACCAGGACCCTCTGTGGCTGGGGCACGTCCACGGTCCCACTGTGGCACCGCGGGGTGCGATCGCGTGGTCCTTGCAGCCAATTCCACTGCCGGCGCGCGGCTCACCTGCAGCCGTCACGCCAGCCTCACCAAACGGGCGAGGCTGGCGCTTTCGTGACGCACCCGCGGACCAGCATGGTCGTCACGTCCGATTCCCCTGGGTGGCGCCGCGCACGGCCCATTACCCCTCGGCGGGTGACTGCTCCGACGATGGGTGCAGAAGGTGGGATCACCGTTGCGCGACGTATCGATCCGGCCCTAGTGTCGAGATGGAGGCAGCGATGACCTCAGACACTGATAGTCACGTGGAGACGCTGATCATCGGTGGCGGGCAAGCCGGGCTCGCCACTGGGTACTGGCTCAAGAAACTGGGCCGACCATTCCTCATCCT
>JAQAZZ010000204.1:0-17219 GCA_032127075.1 Micrococcales bacterium
CGTGACGAACGTGACCACCGCCATGAAGAACGCCGGATACGCCCCGGCCGATTGGACGCTGGTCTACCAGCCGCCGCCGCTGCCCATCCCCGAGGGCAACAAGGTCCAGTGGGACTTCAAGTCGAACCAGCGCGGGACCAATGGCGGCTGCGCCTTGTCCGACGCATCGTTCGACTGGATCGCCAAGGACGTGTACCCGAAGCTGGTCGGGGCGATGGACGACGGGCTCAAGGCCGCGAGGACAGCGATCGGTGACACGAACGTGATCCTGTTCGACCACGCCCGCACGATGGAGGGCCACCGCCTGTGCGAGAAGGGGGCGAAGGGCTTCACCAACTACCCCGACAAGCACGGTCGCAACGTGCCGTGGCAGGACGACAACGGCATCCAGACCGAGTGGGTCAACGAGATCAACCGGCAGCTTCAGATTTTCGGCGGCAACAAGTACCAGAAGTCCTCGCCGCTGCACCCGAACTACTGGGGTCAGAAGGCTTTGGCGGACTGCATGGCGAAGGCCGTGGCGACTGTCTACGGGGCCAACGGGGAGCCGGGCAGCCGGGAGGTGGGTTGCTCCACGGCCGCCAATCCGGTGGATCGCAACGGCGCCGGTCGGCCGGACATGAAACTGGGCCAGGCGAGCGCCTTGTGGATCACGGCGGTCGGGCAGCCCACGATCACGGGCGCGGCGCATGTCGGTCAGACGCTGACCGCGGACACCACGGGGGTCTTCGCGCCGAGCGACCCGGGCATCACCCTGGCCTATGAGTGGCAGTCCGACGGCACGCCCATCGCTGGGGCCACCGCGGCCACCTACGCGACCACGGCCGCGGACCTGGGCAAGAAGATCACCGTGAAGGTCACCGCCTCCAAGCCGGGCATCGCCGGCGCATCGGCCACCTCGACCGCCGTGACTGTCAGTGACATGGTCAGGACTGCTGAGCCGAAGATCACGGGCACGCCGAAGGTCGGTGAGCAACTGACGGCGACCCCGGGCTCCTACACGCCTGCTGCGGACAAGGTGACGTACCAGTGGCTGGTGAACGGCAAGCCGGTGGCGGGCGAAACGGGCAAGACGTTCACCCCGCGGGCCCAGGACGCCAAGCAGACCGTGTCGGTCAAGGAGGTCGCCAGCAAGGCCGGTTACATCGACCACGGGTCCAAGTCGGCGCCGGTGGGTCCGGTCGCCCTCGGCGACCTGAAGGTGACCGGGGCGCCCACCATCTCCGGCAAGGCGCAGGTGGGTGAGACCCTGACGGCGGACAACGGCACCGTGCAGTTCAGCCAGCCCGTCGACAGCCAGCACTACGAGTGGTTCCTGGACGGCCAGCTCATCCCCGGCGCGGACCAGGCGACCTATGTGGTGGCCGGCACCGATGTGGGCAAGAGCATCAGCGTCCGGATCATCGGGTTCAAGGACGGGCACTCCGCGGAGAGCAAGGACTCGAGCACCCTGACGGGCAGCACCCCGCTGGCCGGCGGGGCCGTGTCCAAGGCATCGCCCGCGACGGCTCCGGTCGTCAAGGCGACGAACCCGCACGGGGACTCCACATCGGTGCACCGGGACACGAACACCCCGCACACGCCGACCATCAAGCAGCTGCGCAAGCCGAAGATGGTCGACCGCACCGCCGACCACCAGCACCGCAAGCTCAAGGGCAAGAAAATCCGGTACGGCACCGTGGCCGAGGTCAGCCTGTGGCATGTGTTCGAGTTCCACCCGAGCAACCCGAAGGTGACCTGGTTCGTGAAGAAGAAGGGCACGAAGAAGGTCACCCAGCTCAAGAACAAGGGCTTGACCTGGGAGCCGAAGAAGAAGTACATCGGCTACAAGGTCCACGCCGAGGTCACCACCGTCGACCCGGGCTACACCAGCGAGACCGTGGACACCTCCTGGCACCCGGTGGTGAAGGGCAAGCGGGCCACCGTCCGCAAGCCCCGCGTCCGCCAGAAGGCCAACGTCCGCCAGGCGGCCGAAGCCGCGGCCGCGCAGAAGGTCAAGCCCAAGGTGGGCAGCCCGCTGCGCAGCTCGCGCGCGGTGTTCGAGCCGAGCGGCAAGGTCCGCTACCAGTGGTACGCCGGCAAGAAGAAGATCAAGGGCGCGACCGGCCGGGTCTACACCCCGACGCCCGCGGTGTCGGGCAAGAAGCTGCGGGTGCAGGCCTACGTCAAGGCCGGCAAGGGCTACCTGCGGGCTGAGAGCAAGTCCAAGGCCACCGCCCCGGTCCGCCAGGTCAAGGGACTGGGCTGACCCCACGCAGTCCGGGCCCGCCGCATGTCAGCCGACAGCGGCGGGCCCGCTGCCGTGCGGACCGCGGATCCCCGCCGCCGCGAGGATCCCATCGGCACCGCCATGGTCGAGGTGTTGCGACAACCAGGTGAATCCGCCCCGGTTGTCGTCGGTCGGAACCGTGACTGCGATGTCCCCTTGGCGAGGGCCGACCCGGCGGGTGTTGACTGGAGTTGGGAATCGACATGAGGAGGAATCATGCCTGAAGACGTCCAGATCAAACAGTTGCCGGCGCAGAACGTGCTCCTGATACGCAAGCGGGTGACGACGGCGACGATCGGGGAGGCGATGGGGGCGGCCTTCGACACCCTGATGCGGCATGCCACCGCGACGGGAGCCCAGTTCGCCGGGCCGCCCTGTGTGCTCTACCCGCAGATGCCCGATGGGGAGTTCGAAATCGACGTCTGCGCTCCGGTCGCCCCGGGCGCCGCCGCCGGGCAGGACGTCGAGTTGCAGGAGCTTCCTGCGTCGGAGGCGGCCACGCTGATGCATCAGGGGCCCTACGACGCCGTGGGCCCGTCCTGGCAGGTGTTGCTGCAGTGGGTAGCTGCCAGCGGAAGGCCGATCAGCGGCCCGATGCGCGAGGTCTATCTCAACGAGCCCGGCACGGTGGCTCCGGAGGAACTGCTCACCGAACTGTCGGTTCCGCTCGGCTAGGGGACGCGGACGCGGCCTTGCTGTCGCACCCCGCAATCGCTTCGGCCCGGCCCGAACCCGACAATGGCCGGGGAGCGGGGAATCGGGGCACGGGTCGGTCCAGCGGGCTCGTCGTCACGATGTCGTGACGAGTGCGGCGAGCAGCCAGAAGGCCAGTGCGATCAGCATGATCCCGAAGGCCCGACGGGTGGCGGTCGGGGAGAGCCGTCGAGACAGCACGGCCGCCGCCACCGCCGCTACGATGCTGGCCGCACCTACGACCGCCGTCGGGCCGGGATCCAGCATTTCCGGGCCGCGCGCCAGCAGCGCCACCAACGAGTTCACCACGATCACCAGCAGCCCGGTGGCGGTGGCGGTCTTGATCGGCAGCCGCAGGCCGAACACCAGCGCGGGCACGGCCACGAAGCCGCCGCCCACCCCGAAGATCCCCGTGATCAGACCGGTGACCGTGGCCGCCCCGACGAGGCGCCACCACGAATAGCCGGATGCCCGGGCGGCGGCAGTGCGACCTGTCGCGGCGGGGGCGGTGGTCACGGCGGCCTGCCTCTTCGGGTGTTCGGACGGGCCCAGAGAAGCCGGCTGCTGCTCGGCGCCGCGGTCGCGCGGGGGTGCTTCGGTGCCCTCGCCCTCCCCGATGGTGATGCCCGTGTCGATCTTCATCCCCGGTTGCGGCGGCACCCGGTGGCGCATCTTGGTGGCCTCGGCGTCACCCGCGTTGCGCAGCAGCGCCTGTGCGGCGAGCAGCATCAGGGCGAAGATGCCCACGACCTGCAACCGGTCGTCCATGACCAGCGCCAGTTTGCCGCCGGCAAACGCACCGGCGACGCCCAACATCGCAAACAGCAGGCCACCGCGCCAGTCGACCCTGCCGGCGATGGCGTGCGGAACCAGTCCAGCCGCCGCACCCAGGGCGACCACGACCAGCGAGGTGGTGGTCGCCTGATCCACCGGCTGTCCGGCGACGTGGATCAACAGCGGAATCGCGATGATCCCGCCGCCGCCGCCGAGTGCGCCCAGCGCCGCACCCAGCAGTGCCCCGACCAGCGCCAGGGTGATGATCTCGGTGACGGGCATCCGTCAGACGACCTGCCCGGGACGGTTGCTGCGGTTCAGGACCCGCCCGCCGGTGGACTGCCATGCCTGCATGCCGCCGCTGACGTTGTAGGCGTCGTAGCCGGCTTGCCGCAACGCACTGGTGGCGCTGCGCGACCGGTTGCCGGTGCGGCAGATCACGTAGATCTTCTTGTCTTGGGGCAGTCGGGCCATCCCGGCGGACAGGCTCCCCAGGGGGATGTGTTTTGCGCCGGGAGCATGCCCCGCGTTCCACTCCGACTTCTCCCGCACGTCCAGCAGGACGGTGTTCCGGTCGGCGTTTACTGCGTCTATCGCGGCGACGCTGGGTACGCGCAGCGAACTGAAGATTCCCACGGTGGATCCTCTCGGTGGCTCGGTCGTCGGGGGCTGGCTCGTCGGCGGCTCAGTCGGTGTAGGCCTGGCCGAGGCGTTCGACATGCTCCGGCGTGGTGATCGGCAGGCCGGCCGCGGCCGCGTTGGGGAAGTCGTCGTCGATGTGGGCCACCGGAACCCCCGCACGTTCCAGCAGGGACGCCGCCACGGCAGCGCGGAACCCGCTGCCGCAGTAGATCCACACCGTCGCGTCGTTGCCCGCGTGCGAAGCAGTGTGCGACCAGGCCGCGATCTCTGCCACACGGCCGGGCAGGTCGTGCAGCGGCAGGTGGCGCGCGCCCTTCACATGGCCGTCGTCCCACTCGCTGATGCGGCGGGCATCCAACAGCAGCAGATCGGGGTTGGCGGCCCGCTGCTGGGCGACCTCGCCGAAAGCAACCCGCGGGTAGTGGCTGACCTCGCCATGCTCGCCCGCCCAGGACTGCGGGCTGCCGGCGTTGTGGGCTGCGGGGCGGTCGATGCCGACGCGGACCAGTTCTCGCTGCATGCGGGTGATGTCGTCCGGCGTGGCGGCGAGCAGGGTCAGCGGCGTGCCCCACGGGATCAGCCACGCGAGGTAGGTGACCGCGTTGCCCTCACCATCGAAGGACAACGAGCCGCGCAAGTGGCCGGCGGCGAACAGGCGCCGAGAGCGCAGGTCGACCACCCACTCCCCGGCCTCGATGCGCCGCTGCAGTTCCGTTGGGTCGGCGAGTTCGGGCAGGGTCAGGTCGATCGGCGCAGGCCCTGCTTGGTTGGCCGGGGCCATGTGGGCGTAGTAGGCGGGGTAGGCGTCCAGCCCGGCCAGAAGCTCCGACACGAACTCCTCCTCGTCGAGCAGGGCAGCCGGGTTGGCGGAGCGCTGCTCCCCGACTGTGGACTGCCGTCCGACTGTCGCCGTGGCGCTGCAGAAGGAGCCGAACCCGTGCGTGGGGAAGACGCCCGCACCCTCGGCAACCTCCTGTGTGAGCCGGCGGACCGAGCGCCACTGCGAATGCGCCAGCCCCTTGGTGTGGTCGGGTCCGATGAGATCGGGGCGCCCCACACTGCCGAACAGCATCGAGCCGCCGGTGAAGACCGCGGCGTCGACGCCACCGACCGAGACCGCGTAGGAGAGGTGCTGCGGCGTGTGGCCCGGGGTGTGCACGGCCCGCCATTCCATCGCCCCGCTGGTGAAGGTGTCGCCGTCGCCGAACTGGGTCGCGTCGAACTGCAGGTCATAGCCCACGGGGAGCACGTACTGCGCCCCGGTCAACTGGGCCAGTTGATACCCCCCGGAGACGTAGTCGTTGTGGACGTGGGTTTCCAGCACATGGGTGACCGTCAACTCGAGCCGGTCCAGGACCTGCTGCATGCGGTCCAGGTCCCGCTGGGGGTCGATCACGACCGCCTCGCCGTCGAGGTGGACCACATAGGAGCGGTCGCCGAGGTTGGCGGTGTCGATGATCTCCACTTCGGGCCGCCCCGCCAATGTGCCGCCGGGGATGTCCTGGTGTGTGGTTGCAGTCACGGAAGATCCTCTCCTGTTGCCAATGTGATGGCCCGCGACGTGCGACGCACGTCGAGTGGCTCATCGGCGCCCGATGCCAAGATACCCCGGGGGGTATATCTTCTGCAAAGGAACGCTCGCGCACTGATCCCTATTCCGCGTCCACATCCAGCCTTCGGCAAGGCTGCCCGCTGCCCTGGCCGGCGCTGCCTGCTTGTGGTGCCCTGCTTGCGGTGCTCAGGCGGTGGAGCTGATGCGCACCTGCGGCGGCTGCTCGAGGGAGTGGTGCACGGTGCACCCGTGCAGCGCCTCATCGAATCCGGCGCGGTGATCGGGTCCCACCGCCGGTGCGTCCACGTTGATGTCGATCTTGGTCACCCGGTTGGGGCCGATGCCCGCCTTGTAGGTCGTGGTCACGGTCGCGCCGCCACCGAGGTTGTGGGTGCGCAGGTACTTGCCCGCGTAGTAGGCGACGCAGGCGCCGAGCGCGCCCACCCACACATCGGTTGGGTTGGGTCCGGTATCCGTGCCCCCAGCCGACTCGGGCTGGTCGAATCTGATGGTGTGGCGACCCTTGATGTCCATGTCGTAGGCGTCGCCGCCGGCTTGGGTGACAACAATCTCGCGCACTGGTCCTCCCTCGCAGTAGGCGCAACAACTCAACGCCAGCATACCCCTAGGGGTATTTGAACCAGCGCGGACCGATATCCGGATCTGAGATGGTCCCGTGATCTCTCTGTAAGCAGCGCAACACGTTCCGGGGTGGGGTGCAGCGAACCTCGCCCGTACCCTGGCTATGCACCCGATGCGAGAGTCCGGCGCCCACAGGAGGCCTCAGTGAAGACCGTGTTGACACTTGCCATGGGGTCCGCCCTGCTTGTCGCCGGTGCTGCCCCGGCGGCCGCGGCCGATGCGGAACGGGCGGCTGACACGCTGCCGGCCGCCTCGCCGCGTCCCACCCCGTCGGAGTCCGCCGCGGCATCACCCGCCGCCGAGGAGACCCCCGGCACCGACGACACCGGCGGCAACGCCGAGAACCCCGACCAGGGTGACAAGAAGGCCAAGAAGAAGGCCGACGAGAAGGCCGACAAGCGCAAGCTCACCAAGGAGAAGGTGTCGGCGAAGCTGTCCCCCGGTGGTGACGCCAAGTACGGGGTAGGCCAACTCGTCACGCTGCAGTTCAGCCGCGACGTCATCCGCAAGAAGGCGGTGGAGCGTTCGATCCGCGTCAGCAGCAAGAAGGCGCTGACCAAGGGCTCGTGGGGTTGGATCGACAGCAACACCGCCGTCTACCGGCCGAAGCGGTTCTGGCCCGGAAACGCCGAGATCAAGTTCCGGCTGGAGTTGGCTGGGGTCGTGCTGGGCAAGGTGGGCGACACCAAATACGTCGGCAGGGCCGACACAACCTACATCCTGCGCACCGCCCGCAGCTTCGTCCTGCGGATCCGCGACGCCAAGCACCGCCTCTATGTGGAACGCAACGGCAAGGTGGTGAAGAAGTTCCCGGTCTCGCTCGGCAAGCGCGAAGGCGGCTACCGGACCCGCAGCGGGATCAAGATCATCACGGGGGAGAAGTACGCCCGCCTACGGATGGTCGGCACCGATCGGCTGAGCGGCGAAACCTGGGATGTCGTCTCGCCGTACTCGATCCGGCTCACCCCCACCGGCGAGTTCATCCACGGAGCGCCGTGGGCCTACGCCCGCATGGGCCGCTACAACGGGTCCCACGGGTGCACCAACATGTACATCGACGACGCCCGCTGGCTGTACAACCGCGTGAAGCCGGGCGACCCCACCGTGACCCGTGGCACCCGCCGGCCGATGGAGGTCACCAACGGGACCCCCGGCTCCTACTGGAACTACCCCTGGAAGCAGTGGCGCAGCAAGTCGTCGCTGTGAGGACTTGAGTCCCACGGACCCGGTCCCGGGTCTGCGAATGTGATCCGGGATCAGTGGGCGTCGGTGGCGCCAACCGCTCCCGCGCTGCCGAGGGCGACAATCTCGGCCAGCGATTCCTCCATGCACCGGACCATGACGTCGTGGTCGTAGATGGCTGCGGTGTCGAGGTTGATGCCGAACCCGCACTTGCCGTTGTAGGACATCAAGGCGACGTTCATCGCGGCACCGCCCTTGGGTGCGTAGGGGATCAACTGATCCACCTTCGCCCCCGCGACGTACATCGGGATCGGCGGTCCAGGGACGTTGGTCGCGGCCACGTCGGTCCCCTTCATCATTCCCGCCGCCAGAGCAGTTGTTGCCGGTCGCGGCAGTGATGTCAGCAACCGGAAGATGGGTTCGCTGATCTCCAGGGCGGGTTCGGTCCGCGTCTGCTGGAGGAGGGGATGCAGCTCGGCTATACGGTCGGCGGCATCGGATGGGCCCAGTGGCAGCGGGAATCGCGCGGGGACCCACCGGTTGCCACCGGTCGTGGGGGCCGCGTCGGCCTTGGGCCGCAGATTGACGGGCATGTTCACCCGCACGGCCGGGGCGTCGGCCAGCGAGACGCCGTGTGCGGCGTGGTAGCGGGCGATCCCGCCGGAAACCACGGCCATGAAGGCGTCATTGAGGGTGCCGCCGCAGGCCTTGCCTGCCTGTTTGAGGGTCTCTAGCGGCGCTTCGAGCAGCGCAAAATGCAGGCCCAGGGAACGCCCGCGCATCACGGGGCTCAGCGGGGTGGACGCGGGGGCCAGGATGCGAGCCGCCGACGAGGTGAAGTCGACACCGCTCTTCACCGTCCCGATGGGGTCGCTCACGGTTCCGGTGAAGAGGTCCTTGCCCTTGCCGACAACCCCCTTGGCCTGGTTCAGGGCCGACTTCGCGGTGTATTCGGCCCCCTCCACGAGCCGTTCCACGGTGTCCTCCTGCCCCGTGTGCTCGATCTCCGGCAACTCCTGCATCGGCCGCTGTGACGGGTCGTCGGACAGGTCGAACAACGACGCGGCCATGGCCATACCCCCCACGCCGTCGGTGATCGCATGGTGGATCTTCATCACGATCGCGGCCTTCTTGTTCTTCAGACCCTCGATGACGATGGCCTCCCACAGCGGGCGGGCGTGGTCGAAGTCCATCTCGGCCATGTGCTCGGCCACATCGAGGACATGAGCCTGATCCCTCGTGTTGGCGGCGGCGCGGAACCGGACGTGGTAGTTGAGGTCGAAATCGTCGGTCGATTCCCAGCGTGGCGGCACGAGGGATACGGGGTTGCCGACTACCCGTCGGCGCAACGCCGGCACCCTGATCGTCATCTCCTCCAGGCGCTGCATGAGGATCTTGCGATTGGGCTTCTTGTCGAGCATCACCACCACCGTGATGACGGAACGCAGCAGCGGATCGGTCTCGACACCCCACATGACGGCATCGAAGACGCCCATTCTGCTATCAACTTTGCGTGCCACAACACACCTCCACCCGCAGCCTAGTGAGGGTGGGGGCTTTCGTCGCGCGGAATGCCAATTCGCAGCCCCGGCGCCGGGATGTTTGGATCGGCCGGCAAACGGCAAGGACGTAGCCGGGACGCAGTGGTTGCGTCTACCGTGGGGGTTGCTAGCGTCAACTCCACGACGCCGGGAATGGCCGCACAGGCCGGACCCATCGAGACATACGAGGTGAATCGTCCATGAAGAAGGCACTGCTCATAGTTGCCGCCACCGCCGGTGCAATCGCTGGGCTCGCTGTAGCGCGCCGTAAGGGCGGTGACTCCTCAGAGGTGGTCTCGGAACGGGCGACCGTGTGGGCGGACGCAGTGGGGACCGCTGCTCAGAAGGCTGCCGAGGGTGTGGGCGACGTGGCGCAGAACGCCGCCGACCTGACCGACAAGGCGGCGCAGCGTGTGTCCGACGCAGCGGCGACTGTCGGCGCCGTCGCCGCGGATGCCGCCGACCGCACCCAGACCGCCGCGGAGGTAGCCGCGAAGTCGGCATCGTCGACCGTCAGCGAGGTGGCCGACGTCGCCGCCACCGCGGCGCAGGAGACACAGAAGCAGGTCGAGGAAACCGACTCGGCCCAGAAGATCGAGAAGGACTGACCCTCGGCCCGAGTCGCGCAGCACTCAGCCGCGTGGCCGGGCCACGGGTCGGGCTAGCCGCCGCTCGGCGCAACGGGACGATCCAGGCCCCGCAGCGCCGGCAGGAAGATGATCGCCGCCGCCGTGGTGGCGAGCATCATGGCGAGGACCACGAACACCGGCTGGACCCCGAACACCTCCACCCCCGCGCCGGCTATCACTTGGCCGAGGGGCGGAGCGGCGTAGAACAGCGACATCTGGACGCCGTAGATCCGACCGTGGTGGTCGGGGGGAAAGCGGTCCTGGATGAGGCTGTTCAGCAGCGGTTCCATCGGACCCCATGCCAAGCCGAGCAGGAAGCCGGCGACGAGGAACAACCCCAGCGGCGGCAGCAGAACCATGGGGATGTACGCGATGCAGGCCCCAGCCATGCAGGTCACCGCCAAACCACGACGCGTGAACAACCGCGCCAGTCGGCCGTAGCCGAAAGCGCCGATCATGGCGCCCCCCGCCATTGCGCTGAGGATGAGCCCGAAACTCTGCGGCTGACCCAACTCCTCGAAATGGACCGGGAGCAGCACCGATTCGGTGGGCATGTAGGCCAGGCTCAGAACCGCCACTGCCAGGGTGATCGCCCATACGGCCTTGTCGCGGACGAGCATCCGCACCCCCACCATTGCCCCGGAGATCAGGCCGCCCGATTCCTCGGCATCCCCCGCCCCGCTGCGCTCCGCCAAGTCAGGGACCTTGATCATGGCCACCGCCAACCCGGCCAGCAGGAACGAGGCGCAGGCGAACCACATAGCGTTCACCGCACCGACGGTGGCGATGGCAGTGGCACCCAGGACGGGACCGAGCACCCACCCGGCCATGAAGATGCCTTCGTGGATTCCGTTCACGGACGCCACCGGAGCACCGGACGCGCCGGCGACGTCGGGGATGAGGGATTTGCGGGCGGTGTAGCCGGCCGGGTCGAAAGCAGCACCCAGCAACGTGAGCATCAGCACGACCCCGAGCCCCAAGACCCCGAAGGCGTCGGCGACGGGGAACAGCGCCACAGACAATGCACTGAGCAGGTCTGAGCCGACCGAGACCGTCTTCCTCCCCCACCGATCCACCATCGTCCCGACGATCGGGGCGAGCAGGATTCCCGGCAGGCCCGTCAGCGCCCCGGCAACGCCGGCGGCTATCGGCGAGTCCGTTCGCTCCAGGATCAGCCACGGGATGGTGATCATGACCACGGCGTTGGACAAACCGGCAATGAGGTTGGCGGTCTCCAGCAGGAGAAGCGGGCGACGTCTCCTCCATCGACTCACCAGTCGAGCGTAGCCCCGGGCGGGCGCCACACCCCGTTCGGAATCAGCCCGACCGGGGGAGTTGGCCGCGTGCCCCCAGGGTCGCCCGCACCCTGTCCGGCAACCGTTCGCCCGGCGCACTGTTCGCGGGGCGGCTGATTGCGGACTACGGTGCCACCATGACAACCGAACCCGAACCCGCGGCGGGAGGGGCGGAGCAGCCCCCCGAGTTTCTGGACATGCCGGAGGGGGCGAAGTACTCCGTCCGATTCCCTATGGCCTTGGCCTACGCCGCGGCCCAGCACGCCGCACAGGGACGCAAGGATGACGCCGGCTCGCCCTACGTCGTGCACCTCATGGCCGTCTCCGGGATGGTCCTGGCTTTCGGCTGGGGTGATTCGCGGTTCACCGACGAGATCGAGGACCTCGCGATCGCAGGCTTGCTGCATGATCTGGCGGAGGATCACGGCGGGGAGGCGAAACTGGGCGAGATCGCCGGGTTGTTCGGCCCCCGCGTCGCCGAAGTCGTGCGGGCGGCCACCGACAGTCTCGCGGTGGATGCCAGCCAGAAAGCCCCGTGGCGGCAGCGCAAGGAGGACCACATCGCCCGGATTCGCGCTCTGGCCTCCCCCGGGCCGCAGGGCGGACCACGTGACTCCGGATCGTGCCTGGTGATCGGCTGCGACAAGTTGCACAACCTGACGTCAACCGCCACCGGCGTGGCCAACGACGGCGAGGAGTACCTCATCCGGTTCAAGGGCGGCGTCGACGGCACCCGTTGGTACTACCGCAGCATGTACGAGGCCCTCCGCCCGGCGCTCACCGGGGGTCTGGACGCCGAACTGGCGCACCAGCTGGAACGCCTGGGGGCCTGAGCCGCCGCCACCAACGCGGTGAGCCGCGGCGGGCGGCGGCTACATACCGTGCTGGGCAGGTTCCGCGGCGGGCCGCTCGACCGGTTGCGGCGGGAGCACGATGCGGAACACACAGCCGTCGTCGGTGTTGGCGACGGTCACCGTGCCGCCGTGGGCTTCCGCGACGCTTCGGGTGATGGTCAACCCCAAACCCGCGCCCGAATCGTCCGGCGTGCGCGCGGACGTGCCCCGCCACCCGGGCTCGAACAGCCGCTCCAGATGATCCTCCGGGATACCGCCGCACTGGTCTCGCACCTCGATAACCGCGGCATCGCGCTGGTGCGACACATCCACGCGGACGAACCCCTCCGGCCGGGTATGACGCAGAGCGTTGGCCACCAGATTGCTCACGGCGCGGCTGAGTTCGCCGGGGTCGGCCCGCACATTCACCGGCCCGTCTGAATGCCCTTCAAGGCTGATGCCGAGGCGGTCTGCCACCGGTTGGCTGGAGCCGACCGTGTCCGACACCAGGTCCGATACGTCCACCCGCTGGAAGTTCATGCGGGCCGTGGGGCTGCGCAGCCGTGACAACGTGGCGATGTCTTCCACGATGACCGTCAAGCCGTCGATTTCGCGCATGATCCGGGTCGAATAGTCGTCGGGCGCGAGGCCGTCCTCATGGGCTTCGGTCAGCGCCCGCATCCGGGCCAGCGGGGTGCGCAGGTCGTGGCTCAGCCACGAGATCAACTCGCGGCGGCGTTCCTCGATCTCCCGGTCACGCTCTCGGGCCGCCTCGTACTCCGCTGCGCGTCGCTGCAGGCCTGCGACCCGGCGGCCGCCGATGACGCCGAAGACCACGGCGATCGATGTGGACACCGCCAGGACCAGGGCCATGATCAGCACCTGGTCGGTGTTGAGCAGCATCGTGAGGCTGGCGGCGGCCACCCCGGCCGCCACCGAGGCGACGGCGGTGACGGGTGCCAGCCGCACCGCCCATGTCTGCGAGCGCTGTGACAGCCGGAACACGACCGTCAAACCGGCGCCGCCCACTACCGCAGCCGAACCCGCGGCCGCCAGTACGGCGGACGTGGAAAGTTCCATGTCCATCAGGCCGCCACCGGATCCCAGCGGTAGCCCACGCCCCAGACGGTCGTGAGCCGACAGGGGGCCCCCGGGTCCTTTTCGACCTTCTCGCGCAGCCGGCGCACATGCACCGTGACGGTGGACTTGTCGCCGTAGCTCCACCCCCACACCTGAGCCAGCAACTCGTCGCGGGTGAACGCGATGCCCGGCTTGGCCATCAGGTGGGCCAGGAGGTCGAACTCCCGGGACGTCAGTTGCAGCTGGGTCCCGCCCCGGGTGGCGGTGTGGGAGCCGCGGTCCAACGTGAGGTCGCCGTCGGTGAGCACGAGTGGCCCGGGGGTCGGCTCGGGCGGCCGCTGGGCGCGGCGAAGGACGGATTGGATACGCAGGACGAGCTCACGCGGGCTGAACGGCTTCACGACGTAGTCGTCGGCCCCGGCGCTGAGTCCCGCAATCCTGTCGGACTCCTCGGTGCGGGCCGTCAACAGGATGATCGGCAGCCGCGGGTGGTCCCGGCGGATCTCGCCGCACAACGCAACCCCGTCGGCGTCGGGCAGCATCACGTCGAGGACGACGAGGTCGGGCACCGCTTCTGCCAGGGCTGCCCGCATGCCGCCGCCCGTGGCCACATGCCGACCGTCCAGTTCGGCGCGGCGCAGATAGGACAGCACCACACCGCCGACCGTCCGGTCGTCGTCGACCACGAGAATCCCACTCACACAACGAGGGTAGGAGCGCCGCCACGGATACGCGAGGTACGGCCGGTCGGGCGTAAGAGAGTCGTAAGCCGATCGGAGTCGCCCGAGCCCGCCGTATGGGTTTCCATGGTGTCAGCGAAGCAACCACTGGAGGAACCGTGAATCGCGCAGTCCATTCCATCGTGGGCCTGTCGGCGGCAGCCGCGGCCATCGCACTGGCCGGGTGCTCTTCTGATCAGCCCGAACCCGCGTCCAGCCCCGAGCCGACCCAGGCCGCCGCCACGCCGTCAACGAGCCCGGCGGAAACCCCGAAGGCCGCCAAGGCCAAGAACGACGCCACGAAGGCTGTCGCCAAGGGCGGCTACATCGACTACGCCCAGTATCAGGCGGACGAGGCCGACTACGAGGAATCGGACGTTGTGCTGTTCTTCAACGCCACTTGGTGCCCCACCTGCCAGGAGGCCGTCTCCAATCTCGAGTCGGCGTCATTCCCCGCCGGGTTGACGGTCGTGTCGGTCGACTATGACTCCAGCGCCGACCTGAAACGCGAATACGGCGTCACCACGCAGCACACCTTCGTGCAGGTCGACCCCGACGGCGGGCAGCTGGCCAAGTTCAGCGGATCCACCACGTTGGACGAGATCAGAAGCCAGCTGGCCTGATGCTCGCCCTCCTCGGTGCCGTGATCGCGGGCGCGCTGACCACGCTGGCGCCCTGTGTGCTGCCGTTGCTGCCGGTCATCGTGGGCGGCTCGATGGCCCGCGGCACCGCTGCCGGGGACGGGGACGGGGGCGCCGGCGGGGTTGCGGTAGCGGTCCGGCAACGCTCAGCGACCCGCAGCGCATTGGTGATCACCGCGTCCCTGGGGGCGTCGATCTTCCTGTTCACCCTGCTGCTCAAGGCGTCGACGTCGCTCATCGGTGTGCCGACCCAGGTGTGGGAGTGGGCGTCGGGCATCATCCTGATCCTGCTGGGGCTCGTGTCGCTGTTCCCGGGCATCTGGGAGCGGGCCGCTGCCCGGCTGCAACTGCAGTCGCGCAGCACCACGGGACTGTCCGCCGCCCGCCGTCGGGAGGGGCCGTGGGGGGAGGTGCTGACCGGCGCCGCGCTCGGGCCGGTCTTCACATCGTGCAGCCCGCTGTATGGCTATGTGATCGTCACCGTGCTGCCCTCGGACCTGGGCTACGGCCTGATCCTGTTGCTGGCCTACATCGCCGGGCTTTGCGGCACGCTGCTGCTGATCGCCCTGTTGGGCCAGCGCGCCGTGCGCGGCGCCCGGTGGGCGGCCGATCCCCACGGATGGTTCCGCCGGGGCCTGGGCGCGTTGTTCGTCGTCGTCGGTGTGCTGGTGCTGACCGGGTGGATGAAGGACCTGGAGACCTGGCTCATCGTCAACAGCCCCTTCCAGCCGTGGAACCTCGACTCGGGATTCATCCCCGAGTAGGCGAACCCCCGGTGGCCCGGTGTGGTCCACGCCACGAAGCGGCACCCCGCCGCCGTGTTACCTTGGATCAGTGCGTGCGACAACCCGTCGCCCGCGAGGTCGTTCACTGGCGCCATAGCAACGCGCACACCCCACGGGGGCCATCGGTCCCCACGAAATATCAGCGTGCCGCGTGGCACGAGTGGGAACAGCAGCCGCGGCCATTCCCTCTCAGCGCGTAAGGCACCCTCATGACTTCTCCGACCATCGATTCCGCCCGCAACGATTCCGCCCCCGCATCGCCGGCCGTCACCTTCGCCGACGTCGGGGTCCCCGCGCCGCTCATCGCCGCGCTGGCCGCGGGCGGCATCAACACCCCCTTCCCGATCCAGGCCGCCACTCTGCCGGATTCCCTGTCCGGGCGTGACGTGCTGGGACGTGGCCGTACCGGTAGCGGCAAGACGGTGGCGTTCGCGCTCCCGCTGGTCGCGGCGCTGGCGTCCTCGCCCACCAGAACCCGTCCCGGATCCCCCCGCGGGCTGATCCTGGTGCCGACCCGCGAACTCGCCGCCCAGGTCGAGGCCACGGTCGCCCCGTTGGCCCACGCGGTGGGCATGCGCACCCAGGTGATCTTCGGCGGCGTGAGTCAGGGCCCGCAGGCCAAGGCGCTGAAGTCCGGCGTCGACGTCGTGATCGCCACACCCGGTCGGCTTCAGGATCTGATCAACCAGCGGATCGCACGCCTGGACGCGGTCCAGGTGACCGTGCTGGACGAGGCCGACCACATGGCAGACCTCGGCTTCCTCCCAGTCGTCAAGAAACTGCTCGACATGACACCCGGCAGCGGTCAACGACTGCTCTTCTCCGCCACCCTCGACTCCGGTGTGGACGTGCTCGCCCGGCGCTATCTGAGCGATCCCGTCACCCACAGCGTCGACAGCGCCGAGTCACCGGTGCCGGACATGACCCACCATGTCTTCGCCGTCTCCCACGACGACCGGGCAGCGGTGGTGCACCAGCTGGTGCGCGGCAAGGGTCGCACGCTCGCTTTCACCCGCACCAAGCATCAGGCGCGAAAATGGGCCAAGCAACTGACGAATGCGGGCATCCCGGCGGTCGATCTGCACGGGAATCTGTCGCAGCGGGCCCGGCAGCGCAACCTGGCGGCTTTCTCGGCCGGGGAGGTCCGTGTCCTTGTCGCCACCGACATAGCCGCCCGAGGCATCCATATCGACGATGTCGCGTTGGTCGTCCATGTGGACCCGCCCGCTGAGCACAAGGCCTACCTGCACCGTTCGGGGCGCACCGCGCGGGCCGGAGCCGGCGGTGTGGTCGTCACCATCGGCACACCGGATCAGCGGCGGGACATCCAGGCGCTGATGCGGCGGGCCTCGATCCGGGCCACCCATCACACGGTGCGGCCCGGGGACACCGCCATCGTGGGGATCGCCGGCCACCCCGCCCCCTTCGTCGCTCCCCCCGCCCCGGCCCCCACCGGCCGGAACGGCTCCGGACCCAGCGGCGGGTCCCGCGGCCCCGGCGTCGCTCGCACACGCGGCGGCAGCGGCCGTCGGGCCGGTTCGGGTCGCCGGAACTCCCAGCGAGGCGGACCTCCGCGCGGCCGCAGCGGGCGATGACGGCTCCGAGCCCACCTGGTCGGGCGACCCGGTAGTCCCGGAACTCGTCGTCGAACGCGGCACCCGGTCGGGCGGTGTGTCGGCGGCGGTCGTCAGCCAGGATGGTCCCCATGGCCCGGCGACTCTTCTTCGCGCTCTGGCTGCCGGACCCGGCGGCCGACGACCTCAGCCGCGCCGTCGCCCCGCTGCAGGCCGCCGGCCCGCACTGGATGCGCTGGCAGCCGCGGGAGAGGTGGCACGTCACGATGTGTTTCCTCGGTGAGCGCGATGACGACCAGTTGGAGCGGATCCGCGGTTCCGGCTCTGCCGCCGCAGCCGCGGCAGTCGCCGAACCGGTACGGCTGTCG
>JAQAZZ010000205.1:0-14559 GCA_032127075.1 Micrococcales bacterium
CCTGTCAGCCCGACACGACGGAAGGGCCGGGGTGTTCCCCGGCCCTTTTGTCGTGTTCGCGGTGAGCACGGCAGGATTTGGGAGGTTGGGCGCCGGAGGCGGCCAGCCGGTTGGAGTCAGCCCGACGCCGGTCCCCGGGCGCGAGCTGCGGGACTCGGGAGTCAGCCCGACATCGTGGACATCGTGAGGAAGCCGTCCACCGCGGCGGCGGCGAGAATGGGCCGCAGGGCCAGGGGGAGCCGGGCACGCAGCGATGCGTCCCGGTGCAGGACCGGGTCGCTGAGGTTGATTCGCCGTCCGCGGTGCTCCACCGAGCAGCCCCCCGCAGCCATGACGTTGCGGACCCAATCCACGCCACGGCCGTAGGTGAGGGCGAACATCCACTGCGGCCCGTCGTGGAATGCCAGCACCGGGTTGGAGTAGGCGCGGCCAGTAGTGCGCCCCTTGTGGTGGACGACGGCCATCAGCGGTGCCCGCTTCGCCAGCGTTTCCATCCGCGGGTTGATGTGGTCCCTGTTGAAATGGGTGATCTGCTTGGGGAATGGCACCCCTGAAGTTTCGACCGGATCCCGGCCTGGAACAAGCCCCTTCCCGACCGAGTTGCCTCAGTCGATCAGTTTCTTGCGCGACCAGCGGATCGACAGGAACGCGGCCAGGAAGGCGAAGGCGATGAGTGCCAGCACGTGGAGGAGATCCGCGGCGGGCTGCCAGCCGAACGAGGCATTCCGGACCAACTGCACACAGTGGTACAGCGGGTTGAACTGCGCGAGGGTCTGCACCACCGGCGGGAAGTTGGTCAGTGGGAAGAACGTGCCCGCCAGCAGGAACAAGGGGGTGATGACCGCGCTCGTAACGTAGTTGAACGAATCGATGGACGGGACGATCGCACTGATCCATTGCCCGAGGAAGGCGAAGCCCAGCCCGGTGAGGGCGGCGATGAACGGCACCGCCAGCATCCCCCAGGACGGCGGCAGCCCGAACACCATCGCGACCAGCAGCGGAGCGCACCCGTAGATCCCCGCCTTGGCGGCCAACCACGAGGCTTCGGCACCCATCAGCTCCTTCACATCGACCGGGGTGACCAAGATCGCGTCGTAGGTCTTGAGGAACTCCCGCTTGACGAAGGTGTTGAACATCGCAGCAAAGACCGATGAGAACAGGACCGCCGTGGCGACGGTCCCGGTGCCGACGTATTCGACGTAGGTGTAGCCGTCGATCTCGGGGATCAAGGCGCCCAAGCCGAAGCCGAAGGCCAGCAGGTAGATCGTGGGTTCGACGACCGAGGAGAATGTCGTGGAGCGCCACAGGCGTTTGAACAGGACCAACTCCCGAGCCCAGACCCCGGCGAATGCGGCTGTCTCGAAGAACGCTCCGGTGGTGGCCCCCGCCGTCGGTGCCACAGGGATATCGATCGACGTCTTGCCGCCCGGCTCATCGGGGCGGGCGGGCGGGGTCGGTGGGCGGTGGCGGATGGGCCGTCATGGCATTACTCCAGATCCTCACCGGTCAACAGCACGAAGACATCCTCCAGCGTCGCCGCGCGCCTGGTCCCCTGCCCCAGCCGGTCGAGAACCGACGTGGGCAGTCCCTCTGCCCGCAACACCGAGACTGCCGGGCCGTTGCGCCGTGTCGGCAGTCCGGTTTCGGCGACGACCCGCTCGACCTCCGCCAGGCGTTCTGGCGGGCCGTAGAACTCAACCGCCTCCGTGCCGGCGTGGGCTGTGAGAAGTTCCATCGGGGATCCCAGGGCCACAACTCTGCCGTGGTTCATGATGGCCACCGAGTCCGCGAGCCGCTCCGCCTCCTCGATGTAGTGGGTGGACATCAACACCGTGACGCCGCTGTTGCGCAGGTCGTCGATGAGGGACCACAACTCCTGGCGAACCTGCGGGTCCAGGCCCACCGTCGGCTCGTCCAACAGCATCAACTCCGGGCCGTGGACCAGTGCCCGTCCGATCAGCAACCGCCGCTTCATGCCGCCGGAAAGGGTCTTGATCCGATCATCGGCACGTGACGAGAGCTTGGCGATGGCCAACGCCCTGTCTACTGCGGCAGCCCGCTGCGCCCTGGGCACCCGGAACAGGGTGGCCCAGACGCGGATCTGTTCCCGGCAGGTCAGCTGATCCTCGGGGCGCTCCTCCTGCGGCACAACACCCATGCGTGCCCGGGCCTGTTTGCTGCGCTTCGGTACGGGGAGTCCCAGAACCTCGATGGTGCCCGATGTGGGATGCGCTTGGCCGGTGAGGAGCCGCATGGTGGTGCTCTTGCCCGCACCATTGGGACCCAACAGCCCCATGCACTGTCCGGTGGGCACCTCGAGGCGCAGCCCATCCACAGCGACGGTGTCGCCGAAACGTTTCACGACATCGTGCATCACGATGGCCGGACTCGGGGTGCTCACCGAGCCAGCCTAGACCTGCCGCCCAGGCCGCCGGGGTCGGCGTCGGGCAAGGGCGCTGCCGAAGCACGCAGGAGGCTCGCCAGTGGCCGGGCACACTAGTCTCAGGCCTCGTGCGTACATTCACCTGCGCCGTCTGCGGGAACCTGCTGATCTTCGAGAACACCGTGTGCATCAGGTGCGGCACACCCCAGGGCTTCTGTGCGGCCGAAATGAAGTCGGTCCCGCTACCGGCCGACTGCGGCGTCCCATGCGCCAACTCTGCGGTGATCGGCTGCAACTGGCTGACCGAAGCATCGGCACCGCTGTGCCCCTCGTGTCGGTTGACCGTGACCAGACCGAACGACGGCGATGCTGCCGGAATGGAAGCGTTCGCGCGCACCGAGGCTGCGAAACGACGACTCGTCTATCAGCTGCTCGACCTACACCTGCCGGTGGTGCCCAAGGCCCGGTATCGCGGCGGACTGGCCTTCGACCTGCTGTCCAGCTCCGATGGAACGGTGACAACCGGGCACAACGACGGCCTGGTCACGATCGACCTGGCCGAAGGCGACGACCCCCACCGGGAGGCGATGCGGGTTGAGATGGGCGAGCCGTACCGCACGCTGCTCGGCCATCTGCGCCACGAGGTGGGCCACTACTACTTCCAGGTGATGGTGGCCGGGCGGAACCCGACCCCGCCCGAGCCCGGGGCCGATGCCGATTCGCGGCCGTGGGTGTCCGGCGCGAATTCTCATGACGGTTTCCGCGAACTGTTCGGCGACGAGAGGGCCGACTACGCGCAGGCCCTGCAGCGGCACTACTCGCAAGGGCCGCCGCAGGTCTGGCATGAGCAGTACGTGAGCGCCTACGCCACCGCCCATCCCTGGGAGGACTGGGCGGAGACCTTCGCCCACTACCTGCACATCAGGGACACGCTTCAGACCGCGTCGGCCTACGGCATGGTGGTCAGGGGCCCCAAGGTGCCTTCGCGCGATCTGGCGCGGGAGTTGGTGTCGCTGCCGCGCGACAGCGGCCACACGGCTGCGGGCTTCCGGGAGATGGTCTCCACCTGGCTGCCGCTGACCTACGCCTTGAATGCGGTGAATCGGAGCATGGGCAACGATGGCCTCTACCCGTTCGTCCTGGCTGAGCCGGTGATTCACAAACTGGTCTTCGTACACACCCTGGTGACCGGATTGCCGGAGTAGGCGGCGCGTGTCTGGCGAGACAACCCGGCTCCCGGGCAACTAGCGTCTTGGGTGCACCCAAGCAGGCAGCCGAGGCGAAGGAGCAACCATGGCAGTGACCATCCGCTGTGCCGATCTCAGTGGGCAATGCGACGGCGAGTTCACCACCGAGGGCATGGACGAACTCTTGGAGCATGTCGCCCTGCATGCTGGCAAGGTCCACCCCGACCTCGAACTGACCCCGGAAGTGGTCGAGCAGGCAAAGTCGCTGGTGCGCACGGTCTGACCAGGTCGGCTCGCCGAGCCGGTACCCGACGTGGACCGGTCAGCGCTGGCCCCGCTTCTTGCGGATCCGCAGTTGGATCTTGATCGGCGACCCGGCGAACCCGAACTCCTCACGCAGTCGGCGCTCGATGAAGCGACGGTAGCCGGCTTCGAGGAAACCGCTGGTGAACAGTACGAATGTGGGCGGGCAGATGCCCGCCTGGGTGGCGAACAGGATCTTGGGCTGTTTCCCGCCCCGCACCGGGTGCGGGTGGGCGGCGGCCAACTCTTTGACGAACTGGTTGAGCCGGCCCGTCCCCACCCGCGTCTGCCAACCCACGAGAGCGGTTTCCAGCGCCGGCGCCAACCGATCGATCCTTCGCCCGGTAAGAGCCGACACGTTGACCCGCGGCGCCCACAACACATGCTGCAGGTCCACGTCGTACTCCCGCTCCAGTTGGCGGCGGCGTTCATCGTCCACGAGGTCCCACTTGTTGAACACCAGCACCAGTGCGCGGCCGGCCTCGATGACCGACGAGATCAACCGCAGATCCTGCTCAGCCAACTCGTCGGAGGAGTCCAGCACCACCACGGCAACTTCAGCGCGCTCAATCGCCGACTTCGTCCGGATGCTGGCGTAGTACTCGTGGCCGCTGGCCTCCTTCACCCTGCGGCGGATTCCGGCCGTGTCGATGAAGACCCACGGCCGGCCATCGAGGTCGAGGAGTTCATCGACGGGGTCGACCGTCGTACCGGCGGTCTCATGGACGACGCTTCGGGTATCACCGGCCACCCGGTTCAGCAGACTTGACTTCCCGACGTTCGGGCGGCCCACGAGCGCCACACGGTGCACGCCGGAACCGGGCACCTGCTGACCCGACGGGGGCAGCGCGGCCAGCAGGACATCCAACAGGTCGCCGCTGCCGCGCCCGTGCAACGCTGACACCGGATACGGCTCACCCAGACCGAGGGACCACAGCGACGCGGCCTCTGCCTCGGCGGCGGCGTTGTCCACCTTGTTGGCCACCAGGACCACCGGCTTGTCGGTGCTGCGCAACAGCCGCACCACGTCCTCGTCGGAGGAGGTTGGACCCACGGTCGCATCGACGACAAACATCACCACGTCCGCCTCGCGCATCGCCCGCTCTGCCTGGGCCGCGACGCTGGCGGCCCGACCGCGGGCACCGCGATCCCAGCCACCGGTGTCCAACAGCGTGAAGTCGCGCCCAGACCACGAGGCGCGGTAGGCCACCCGGTCACGGGTGACCCCAGGGACATCCTCCACAACTGCCTCGCGCCGTCCCAGCACTCGATTGACAAGCGTCGACTTGCCGACGTTGGGCCGACCCACGACCGCCACCACCGGGAGGCTCTGCGTCGGTTGTGCGGCCACACCTTCGGCCACATCTTCGTCGAACTGGGCACTGGCAGCGGCTACCAGGGCGTTCTCGTCGTCGGTGTCGACGACCCATTCCGCCACGCTGTCCAGACTCGATGGATCACCGATGCCCGCCAATCCGCCAGAGTCACCGCCGCCGCTGGTCACCGTGCGGAGTCCACGAGCCGGGCCACGGCATCGATGGTCTGCTCGAGGTCCAGGTGGGTGGCATCCACGTGGACCGCGTCCTCGGCCGGCTTCAGCGGTGAGGCTTTGCGGGAGGAGTCCAACTCGTCACGGCGGCGCAACGACTCCTCGGTGGCGCCGACGCCTTCGCTGCCGTGTTCACTGTCGGCGTCCTGCAGCGACCGCCGATGAGCCCGTACCGATGTGTCGGCGGTGAGGAACACCTTGACATCCGCGTCGGGCAGCACCACCGAACCGATGTCGCGGCCCTCCACGACGATCCCCAGACCCGCGCTCCTGCTGGCGGCCACCACGTCGCGCTGGAGCTGCACCATCGTTCTGCGCACCTCGGGAACCGCGCTGACCAGGCTGACGGCCCCGGTCACCTCGCTGCCGCGGATGGGTGAGCCGGCATCTGCACCGTCGACGCTGATGGTGGGGTTCGCCGGGTCTGTGCCGCTGAGGATGGCCATCTTCACCACGGCCCTGCTCACCGCCGCCGGATCGTGCGGATCGACCCCCAGGGTGAGCACCCGCCACGTGGCGGCGCGGTACATCGCACCCGTGTCCAGATACGCCATGCCGAAGCGGCGGGCGATCCCCCGGGACACGCTGGACTTGCCGGATCCGCTGGGACCGTCCACGGCAACAACTACTGGTGAGGTCATGTGTGGTTCTGCTCCATGGGGCTATTGGGCTAGATCCTGCCGCAGCACCTCGGCACCGCGCAGGTAGACGTGCTGGATGTCGTGGCGTGGATTGTCCACTTCAGCATGCATCATCACGCGGATGATCCGAGGCGGCGCCCCCGCAACACCGATCTCCGCGGCACACAGCAGCGGGATATCGCCGAACCCGATGCCCCGTGCCGCCGCTGCCGGGAACCCGCAGACCAGATCCGGTGTCGCGGTGAAGATGACACTCACCAGGTCGTCGGTGTCCAGGTCGTTGCGCCGCAGCATCTCACCGAGCAGTTCCACCACCGCGTCGGCCATCTCCACGGGCTCGTCGGCCTGCAGCTGTGTCGCTCCCCTGATCGCCCGCACTGCCCACCGCCTTCCTGATCTTCGCCAGGGTAGTCGTCGGCGCACCGGGGGGGAAGCCGATCACCCCGCCGCGGCGTACAGCGCCCTGACTTCGTCGTCGCGCAGCCGCCGGACGGCACCCGGCTTCAGCCCCGCCAGCGAGACCGGACCGACTCGGGTGCGCACCAGCTCCATCACGGGGTGGTCCACCGCCGCCAGCAGCCGGCGCACGATCCGGTTCCTGCCGGAGTGGATCTGCAGTTCCACGATCGCCCGTCCGCCGTGCTGATCCACCACCCGGAAGCGGTCGACTGCGGCGGCACCGTCGTCCAGTTCGACTCCTCGGCGCAGCCGGCGCCCGACGTCGGCGCCGACCGGTCCGGGCACGGTTGCCCGGTAGGTCTTGGCCACCTCATGGCTGGGGTGCATCAGCAGATTCGCCAACGCCCCGTCGTTGGTCAGCAACAGCAGACCCGAGGTCTGCGCATCCAGCCTGCCCACGTGGAACAGCCGCTCGGAACGGTCGGCGACCAGATCCCCGACGCACGCGCGGCCGCGCTCGTCGGCCATCGACGTGACGACGCCCTGGGGCTTGTTCATCATCAGCACCACCAGATCGGGATTGGTGGGGATGAGGTTGTTGTCCACCCGGATCTCGTCGGCGGGCTGCACGCGCATGCCCTGCCGCCGGACCAGGCTCCCGTTGACCGACACCCGGCGTTGGTCTATCAGCGCCTCGCACGCCCGGCGGCTGCCGATTCCGGCTCGTGCCATGACCTTCTGCAGCCGTTCACCCGATTCCTCGGCCCCGCCCGACACCGATCAGTCCAACAATCCGTCGAGGCTGTCCACGTCGGGGACGTGGTCGGCGATCGGGGGCAGCTCCCCCAGTGATGCCAGCCCCATCCGGTCGAGGAAGTACGGCGTGGTGATGAAGTGCGCGACCGAACTCTCCTCGGAAACCTCCGTGATGAGCCCTCGGGATTCCAGGGTCTTGATGACCCCGTCGGGGTTGACCCCACGCACGGCGCCCACCTGGGATCGGGTGACCGGCTGCCGGTAGGCGACGATCGCAAGCGTCTCCAGCGCCGCTTGGGAGAGCTTCGCCTGCCGGCCGTCGGTCACAAAGCGGGTGACCAGATCGCGGCACTCTTCGGAGGTGTAGTACCTCCAGCCGGCGTCGGTGTTCCGCAACTCGAACCCGCGCCCCTGGTCCCGGTACTCCTGGGCCAGCCGCTGCAACTGCTGTTCCACCTCGCCCTGCGGCCGCTGCACCGTCTCGGCGAGCGCCAACGGCGTCTGGGGTTCTTCGGCGAGCAGCAGCAGCGCCTCGAGCGCCGCTGCCAGGGAGGGCGCCCCCAAATCCACGTCATCCACATCTGTTGTGGCCAGGTCACCGCTGTCCATGGGTCACTCTCCCCCTCCTGGGGCGCCGCCACCCGGGGGTGTCTGCGCCGCATCCTCGTCGAATTCGTCGGCGACGTCTACCTCGCCCTCCCGCGAGCCCGTCCAGCGGATCAGCAGCTCTCCCAATGCGGCCGCCTGTTCAAAGGCGACGGCCCGCTCGCGGTACAACTCCAGCAGGGCGAGGAACCTGGCGACCACATGCGGCGTGTCGGGAGCGTCGGCGATCAGCGCCCGGAAGCTGAGGTGATCTCTGCGCCGAAGCCGATCGACGATCATCGCAGCCTGCTCCCGCACGCTCACCGCCGCGGCGTGGACATGGGCGACGCCGACCTCTTCGGGGACGGCAGGTGTCATGGCCTTCACGGCCACGGCCGCGAACCGCTGCGGTGTCACCCCGATCGTCACCTCGGGCAGTAGCGCCAGCAGATCCGGATCCAGCCCCACTTCGCGCGGAATGCGCGGCGGGGCGGCGTACAGCAACGCGCCGAACAGCCCGGCGGCCTCCTTGAACGCGCGGTACTGCAGCAGTCGCGCGAACAGGACATCGCGGGCCTCCAGCAGAGCGAGGTCCTCGGAGTCCTCCGCTTCCTCCCCCGGCAGCAGCCGAGCGGCTTTCAGGTCCAGCAGGATCGCCGCCACCACGAGGAACTGGGTGGTCTCGTCGAGGTCCCACCCCTCGCCCTGGGCCTTCAGGTGCGCGACGAAATCGTCGGTCACCTGGGCCAGGGCGAGTTCGGTGACTTCGAGTCGGTGCTTGGCGATCAGCGAGAGCAGGAGATCGAACGGCCCCGTGAAGGTGTCGAGCCGCACCTCGAATCCGCGACGCTGCCCCGGATCCTGTCCCGCGGCGGGTTCGGCACCGGACTCCGCAGCGATGCTGGTTTCGGACACGACCCGACCGTAACCCACGCCGGGAACGGTCATCGGCAGCGCCACCTGCAGCTGCTTGTGGACCGCGGGAACGAGGAACGGCCCAAACCGAACATATAGGGTTCCCTTTATCGGATAGCCTGCTGCGACACCCGATATCGGTGAGGCACACTTGCCCGATGACGATCGACCCGCTGCTCACCCTGGGCGGCATCTTCGCTGGAACGGTCGTGGGTCTCACCGGCCTCGGTGGAGCCGCGATCGTCACTCCCATGCTGCTGCTGCTGTTCGGCGTGCCGGCACCGGTCGCGGTTTCCACCGATGTGGTGTCGGCGGCGTTGATGAAGCCGGTCGGTGCGTGGGTCCATCTGCGGCAGCGCACGCCGTACATGAAGATCGTCCTGTGGCTCAGCCTGGGATCGGTGCCGGGCGTGCTGTTCGGGACATGGCTGTTCACCCGGCTCGTCGGCGAGGGCGACCCCCACGGGGAAAGCCTGCTGCGGCAGATGATCGGCGGGGTGCTTCTGGTCGCTGTCTTCGTGACGGCCCTGCGGATGGCGCTGCGCCGTTTCGCGGCCAAACGCAGCGACAAACCGGTGAGCCTGTCGACCCGACGGCTGTCCGTCACGCTTGTTGTCGGGCTGGTCGTGGGGACCCTGGTGGGTATCACGTCGGTGGGATCCGGCACGCTGATCGCCGCCAGCCTCTTGCTGTTGTTCCCCGCGATGCTGCCGAGTCGGCTTGTGGGCACGGATCTGGTGCAGGCGGTGCCCATGCTCATCGCGGGAGCGATCGCGCACGCGGGCCTCGGGGAAGTGGATCTCACCGTCCTGGTGTCGCTCCTGCTGGGTCAGATCCCCGGCGTGTGGATCGGTGCCAGGGTCTCCAGCCGCTACAACGGCAACGAACTGCGCTGGCTGCTGCTCGTACTCGTCGGCAGCGCCGGGTTGGCGCTGCTGGGCGCCCCTGCTTGGCTTGCCACCACGCTGACGGTCGGTGGCGTGGTGGGGCTGGGGGCGCCGATCCTGGTGCGCGCCTACCGGCAGCACCACACGGGGCGGCTGGCCATGGTGGACGAACCTGTCGCGCAGCAGGCCGACACGCCTCGGGAACCGCAAGCGGCGCAGGACGCAGAACCAGATGGGGCTGGGGAGACACCGCCGGGCTGAACCCGGCTCAGGGAAGCCAGACCCGCTCGGCTGTCTGCAGGTTCTCCCGCTCCTGCCACGGGGCGTCCGCCGGGCGCAGGTTCTGCCACCCCAGCCGGCGGGCCAATGCCGCCGCCATCACTCCCGACACGGCGGTCGGGTTGTGCAACCCCCCGGAGAACACCAGCCGCACGGCTTCGTCGATCGGCACCCAGCGCAGCGGCATGTCAGCTTCTTCGCCCTCCCCGCTCGGCCGGCCGTCGCCGTGTTCCTCGACGCCACGGGCGAGGAAACACCGGAAACCCTCGCTGGAGCCGCCGGGGCTGTTGAACCAGTCGATGAGGACGTGCCAGTCCCGGGCAACACATCCGGTTTCCTCCAGCAGCTCCCGCTGGGCGGTGGCCAACGCCGATTCCCCGGCGATGTCCATCAGCCCCGCCGGCGGCTCCCACAGGTAGTAGCCGGTGGGATGCCGGTACTGCCGCACCAGAAGGACCCGGTCGCGATCGTCCATCGCGATGATGCCGACGGCACCGGGATGGACGACGTAATCGCGGGTCACGACCTCCCCGGACGGCAGCCGGACATCGTCGGTGCGGACATCCCACCGCAGCCCGTCGAACCGGGTGACTCGCCGGACCACCTCACCGGGGTCGAACGCATCCGCTTCTCCGGTCATACCTCGAACGGTCCCACGGCGGCGGGTTGCGCTACCACCGAACCACCCTTGCGGCGGGCCAGCGACGCCTCGACCAGACCCGCGAACAGGGGGTGCGCCCGCGTGGGCCGGGACCGGAACTCCGGGTGGGCCTGGGTCCCGACGTAGAAAGGATGCACCTGCGGCGGCAACTCGACGCACTCCACGAGCCTGCCGTCCGGCGAGGTCCCGCTGAACTCCATCCCGGCTTCGGCGAGCGGGGCGCGCGCTGCGTTGCTCACTTCGTAGCGGTGTCGGTGCCGTTCCTCCACATAGGGCTCTCCGTAGAGCCGGGAGACCAGCGATCCGGGCGCGAGCTTCGCCGGATACAGCCCGAGGCGCATCGTGCCGCCCATGTCCCGCTCCCCGGACACGACGTCGCGCTGCTCGGCCATTGTGGCGATCACCGGGTGGGACGTGGACTCGTCGAACTCCATCGAGTTGGCGTCATCCCAGCCCAGGACGCTGCGGGCGTATTCGATCACCATGCACTGCAGTCCGAGGCACAGACCGAGCGTGGGGATGCCGTTCTCCCGCGCGTAGCGCAGCGCGCCGACCTTGCCGTCGATCCCGCGCACCCCGAAGCCGCCGGGAACGCAGATCCCGTCCACCCCTTCGAGTTGTTCCGCAGCGCCGTCGAGCGTGGTGCAATCGTCGCTGGACACCCAGCGCAGGTTGATCCGGCAGTTGTTGTGGAATCCGCCGGCGCGCAGCGCCTCGGTGACCGACAAGTAGGCATCCGGAAGGTCCACGTACTTGCCGACCAGCGCGATGTCCACCTGGTCTGCGGGGTGGTGCACCCGGCGCAGCAGTGCGTCCCAGTCGGTCCAGCCGACATCGCGGAACGGCAGTCCGAGCCGGCGCACGACGTAGGCGTCCAGCCCCTCGGAATGGAGGACCTTGGGGATGTCGTAGATGCTCGGCGCATCGACGGCGGCGACTACCGCCTCATCGTCCACATCGCACATCAGCGAGATCTTGCGCTTGATCGACGACGGCACGTCGCGATCGGCACGCAGCACTATGGCATCGGGCTGGATGCCGATGGAGCGCAGCGCCGTCACCGAGTGCTGAGTGGGCTTGGTCTTCAACTCCCCCGAGGGGCCGATGTAGGGCAACAGGGACACGTGCAGGAAGAACACGTTGTCGCGACCGATCTCGTGGCGCACCTGCCGCACGGCCTCGAGGAACGGCAGCGACTCGATGTCGCCGACGGTCCCGCCGACTTCGGTGATCACCACGTCGATGTCCGGGGTGGCCATCCGGCGAATGCGGGCTTTGATCTCGTTGGTGATGTGGGGGATCACCTGGACGGTGTCCCCGAGGTACTCGCCGCGACGCTCCTTGGCGATGACCGTGGAGTAGACCTGCCCGGTGGTGGCGTTGGCCGAACCGTGCAGGTTGGTGTCCAGGAACCGCTCGTAGTGGCCGATGTCCAGGTCCGTTTCGGCGCCGTCGTCGGTGACGAACACCTCGCCGTGCTGGAAGGGGTTCATCGTCCCCGGGTCCACATTCAGATACGGATCGAGTTTCTGCATCGTCACCCGCAGCCCGCGCGCCTTCAGCAGATTCCCGAGGCTGGAGGCGGTGAGGCCCTTGCCCAGGGAAGAGGCGACGCCCCCGGTGACGAAAAGGTGCTTGGCGGACCCATTGTTCATGGGAGACCAATGTATCAGCGGGCGTCTGTTTCGAGTTCTCGGCGAAACTGGGCGAGTCCCATCGGGCCGAGGCGCAGCGCCGCCGTGTGCCAGGCTCGCAGATCGAAGGACGGGCCCGCCGCCCGCTGGGCATCGTGCCGAGCGGCGAGCCACTCGCGCTCCCCGATCTTGTAGCTGATGGCCTGAGCCGGCATGCCCAGGTAGCGATCGATCTCGGACGCCGCGAAGTCCGGTGCCAGCAGCGCCCAGTCGACGAGCAGCCGCCGTGCGAACCTGGCGTCAACGTGGGCTCCGGCGTCGCGGAAACCCTGCGGGACCGTCCGACCGGTGTGCATCCCGATGTCGACGACGACCCGGACCGCCCGCATCAGCTGTCCGCTGAGGAAGCCGATGCGGGTGCCGGACTCGTCGAACCAGCCGAGCTCGTCGCACAGCCGCTCGGCATACATGGCCCAGCCCTCGGCGTGGCCCGAGGTGAACCCGACGGTGCGCTGGAACCGGGTCAGCGACTGCGACACTGCAGCGGAGCCCAGTTGCAGGTGATGGCCCGGCACACCCTCGTGGTACCAGACCGACTCCAGCCACCAGCGCGGGAATATGTCGCCGCCGCGGGTGGGGTACCACGTGCTGCCCGGGCGGCTGAGATCCTCGCTGGGCGGCACGTAGTAGGGCGCGGCAGCGGCACCCTCGGCGGCGATGCGCACCTCGCAGGTCCGGATGCGGGGGTCGATGTCGAACACACGGCCGTCGAGCTCATCGGCGGCGCGGGACGTCAACTGCTCAAGATGCCGCACCAGGGACGCCTCACCCTCGATCCGGTAGCGGGGATCCGCGTCCAGGAACGGCCTCAGGTCCGTGAGGGTGAGACCGGGCTCAAGCTCGGCGGCCTCGGCACGCAGTTCGGCAGCCAGCCGCTCGATCTCCTCGAACCCCCACACGAAGGTGTCACCGAGGTCCACCTCCATGCCGTTGTGGTACCGGGAGAACAGTTGATAGGTCTCTTCTCCCGCCGCATCGTCCGGCCGCGCCGCAACGGCGTACACATCTGCCAGCCACGTCGCGGCGTCGGCGAATGCGGCCGCGGCCCGGGCGACAGCGTCAGCAACGGCCTCGGCGCCAGTCGACCGCGCGCCCCAGCGGGAGGCCAAGCCCGGCAGCCATTCGTCTGCATAGGTCCGCAACTGCGCTGCCACCGCCACAGCTTGCCGCCGAGACGCGCTGCGGCCGCGGTCGGCCCCGAGCTGCAGCGACTCGCGCCACCCGGCCAGGGATGCCGGCACCGAGTTCAGCCGGTCGAGCGCCTCGGCGCCGGGGTTGCCCGGCGGCAGCAGCTCCAGCGCCATGCGGATGGCCTGCGGTGGCGAGGACAGGACGTTGCAGTCCCGCAGGTACTCCTCCGCCAGTCCGAGGTCGCGCATGATTGCCAGTCGCTCCACCAGGACATCCCGCGCCACCCGCTCCGCACCGTCGGCCACGTCGAGGGCCACAGCCTCGGCAGCCAACCCGGCGACGGCGTCGACCCGTTCCGCACACGCCTGCGGACCGTAGTCGGTCAGCCCTTCGGCGGGGACTCCCAGAACTGCTGCCAGGGCCGGATCCTGTTGCGCCAGTGTCGTGACGACTCTGTCGGCGAACTCCGCAACGGTGGCACGGGTGGCCGTCACAGCGTCGCCTCCGCGGAGTGGCCCGCGGCTTCATCCCCCCGGGCCACCGCAAGCAGTTCCGCGGCGTGCGCCAGTGCGGCGGTGGACTGCTCTTGCCCGGAGAGCATCCGGGCCAGTTCCCGCTTCCGCTCCTCGCCCGCGACCTCCACCACACTCGAGCGGGTCACTCGGCCGCGCGAGTCCTTCCGCACCACAACATGCTGGCCGGCGAACACCGCGACCTGCGCCAGGTGGGTGACGACCAGCACCTGCGACCGCTGGGCAAGCCGGGCGAGGCGACGGCCCACCTCCACGGCGGTGCGCCCGCCGATGCCGGCGTCCACTTCGTCGAAGACGAATACCGCGGGCGGGTCCGACTCGGCCAAGACCACTTCCAGCGCCAGCATGATCCGCGACAGCTCACCGCCGGAAGCGCCGTCCCCGATCGGCGACGGCGTCGCTCCCTGGTGCGGGGCCAGCCGGAAGGACACGGTGTCCACGCCGTCCTGCCCGAACGCGACGATCCGGCCGTCAGGCAGCGCAAGACCGTTCCCGGTCTCGTGCTGCCGCACCTCAACGCTGAAGGCAGCGTGAGGCATGGCCAGCTGCCGCAACTCGGCGGTCGCCGCCGCCGCGAGCCTGCGCGCGGCCTGGCTGCGCAGCGTGCTGAGACTGCTCGCCGCGGCGACCAGACCGGTCAGCGAGTCGCTGATTCG
>JAQAZZ010000206.1:0-2618 GCA_032127075.1 Micrococcales bacterium
GGCGGCGATGTTCTTGCTGCCGTGCATCCGCATACTACCCTCGAGGTCGCGCTGGTGCTGCGCATGGCCGTGGCGACGGCCACGCCGGTTCAGGTCCAGGGCGGCTACACCGGACTGGTGGGCGGCGGGATACCGCCATCCCGGGACGGCGTCGGCGACCCCCTGCCGCTGCTGCTGGGCACCGACCGCCTCACGGGAATCTCCGATGCCGACCCGGTCACGGGGCAACTCACCGCCCGGGCGGGCACCACCGTGGCCGACGTGCAGCGGGCGGCGGAGTCGATGGGCTGGGTCTACGGGGTGGACCTGGCGGCGCGGGACTCCGCGACCATCGGCGGGACCGTCGCCACCAACGCCGGGGGCATCCGGGTGTGCGCCTACGGGACCACCCGGGCGCAGGTGGTCGGGGTCGAAGCGGTCCTGGCAGACGGCTCGGTGGTCAGCGACCTGCGCGGCTTCGCCAAGGACAACACCGGCTACAACCTGGTCGGGCTGCTGTGCGGGTCGGAGGGAACCCTGGCGATTGTGACCGCCGTCCGGCTGCGGCTGTGGCGCCCCCCGCCGCCGAGCACCCTTGTGGCACTGCCGGTGGAAGGGCTGGGCGAAGCGGCTGGCCTGGCGGCCGCGGCGGCTGCACCGGGGGTCCAGTTGCTGGCGGCGGAGGTGGTGGACGCCGACTCGTGGCAGGCCGCGGCGCGTGAGGCCGACGCGGCCGATCCGCTGCGCGGGGCGCCCGGCGGCTACGTGCTGCTGCTGGAGGTCGGCGACGGCGGCGACGCCTCGGGCTTCACCGATGCGGTCACCGGCCGGCCGCGGGTCGCGGTGGCGACCCAAACCCCAGAGAAGCGGGCGCTGTGGCGGTTGCGGGAGGGCCAGACCGACCACTGGGCGGCCAAGGGTGGCGCCCTGCACAAGTACGACGTCACGCTGCCGCCGGATGCGCTGGACACGTTCGTGGCCTCGGCCCGAGGTATGGCGGCGGACCTGGGTGGGGAGCTGGGGGTGTTCGGCCACATCCGCGAGTGCAACCTCCATGTGCAGCTGAGCCTGCCGGCTGCACCGGCGATGGCGGATAGCGCCGCGGCACCGGCAACGGGGCACGGTGCTACGGCTGGCACCGAGTCGGCCGACGCACCGGTGGGCCCGGGGGCTGCACCAGAGGCGGGGCGCACAGCTGCGGCGGGCATCGGATCGGCCGGGACGGCGGGTGGCACCGACCCCTCCGCGGCGGGCGACGGATCGGCCGGGACGGCGGGTGGCACCGACCCCACCGCGGCGGGAATGGCCGTAGCCCGCGGCCTCGATGCGCTCGACCCCACGGAACAGGTCCTCACCCTCGTGGCGGAACTCGACGGGTCGATCTCCGCCGAGCACGGAATGGGGCGGGACAAGGCCCCCTACCTGCACCTGCGGCGCGGTCCCGCGGAGATCGCTGCGATGCGGGCGATCAAGGCCGCGCTCGACCCGCAGGGCATCCTGAACCCCGGGGTCGTCTTCCCTTGACCATGGCAATGGCGGGAAGCCCCCGTCTGCGCCACCTCCAGCCTGAAGCGATGCGGCCAGACCTCTGATGAAGCCGATCTCGGCTCAGCCCGGACCACAGGGATAGACGGCCGCCACCATGGGTGCCGTCCCGCCCTCGTGCAGGACCGTTGCTCGATGTTTCGCTGGCGGTTGGTGGAGCGGCAGTCTTCGGTCTTCTGTGCCGACCGCCCCCCCACACGTTTGCCGACAGGCCGCGCCGGGCATTCAGGTAGGGATATGCGGCGGACCGCCGCCGAGCGCAGGGTGATACCGGTGTCCCACCAGTTCGCGGTGTGGGGTCGGCTTCCCAGCGTCTTTGTTGGGTGTGGAGGTTCTGATGGGCCAGGCGATCCGGTGAGGGCGGGCGGGGCGTGGGCGCCCGACACAATGCCTCTTCGCAGCAGTGATCCGCAGCGGATGGGTCCTTGGCGACTCGTGGGACGTGTGGGTGCCGGTGGCATGGGCACGGTCTACCTCGGGCAGAACGGCTCCACCGCTGCGGCGGTGAAGGTGATGAGTGACGCGCTGGTGGACCAGCCCGGCTTCCGCGACCGCTTCGCTCGTGAGATCGACACGCTGCGACGCGTGGCGGGACCGTTCGTCGCAGCCGTCCTCGACGGTGATGCCCGTGCCGAGCAGCCATGGCTGGCCACCCAGTACTTCCCCGCTCCTGACCTGTCGCGGCTGGTCCGGGACACGGGCGCGCTGGACGGCGCTTCCTGGCAGGGCCTCGCGGTCGGACTGCTCATGGCTCTGGGGGATCTGCACGCGGCCGGGGTCGTGCACCGCGACTTGAAACCCAGCAACATCCTCCTGGCCGCTGACGGTCCGCGGCTGATCGACTTCGGTGTCGCCCAGGTCCTCGGGGCGACGGCCCTCACGGCCACGGGCAGCGGGCTGGGCACTCCGGGCTGGATCGCGCCGGAGATCATCCGCGGCGCCGACGCCTCGCCCGCAAGCGACCTCTTCGCGGCGGGAGCGGTGCTGGCCTTCGCCGCCACCGGCCGCGCGCCGTATGGCGACACCCTCGCGGAGGCGGCGATGCATGCGGTGCTGGAGCGGAACCCCGGCACCGATGGCGCCTCCGGCTACGC
>JAQAZZ010000207.1:0-6116 GCA_032127075.1 Micrococcales bacterium
CTAGTCCGCGAATCCGACGCCGCACATCCCCGGCATCGACGGCGATCCCCAGAGCCGTAGTCGGGGCGCGTCGACGGATCGACATCACCAGGGGGCGCTGGTACCGTGGTGAAGATGTTCGACGCGGCTCTGCTTCTTTGCAGCCGCGGCGGGGCCTGATAGACCGGCCGCCTCGCCGCGGTGGATTCCGCGCGCTGGTCCTCCACCTCAATACTCCAGGACCATTCCAGAACTCAAAGGGACATCCCATGATCGACAGCAACCCCCAGCAGCCCTCGCCGATGCCGTTTCAGCGCTACCGGCCCTTCGTACCCGTTGACCTGTCCAGCCGCACCTGGCCGGGCACGGTGATCGACAAGGCCCCCCGCTGGTGCGCGGTGGACCTGCGCGACGGCAACCAGGCGCTGATCGACCCCATGACGCCCGAGCGGAAGCGGCGCATGTTCGAACTGCTGGTGTCGTTGGGCTACAAGGAGATCGAGGTCGGCTTTCCGTCGGCATCGCAGACCGATTTCGACTTCGTGCGCCAGCTGATCGAAGAGGATCTGATCCCCGATGACGTGGTGATCCAGGTGCTCACCCAGTCCCGCGAGCATCTGATCGAGCGGACGTTCGAGTCGATCCGCGGGGCGAAGCAGGCGATCGTGCACCTGTACAACTCCACGTCCACCCTCCAGCGCCGGGTCGTCTTCGGGCTGGATCGCGCCGGGATCGTCGACATCGCCGTGCACGGAGCCCAGTTGTGCCGCAAGTTCGCCGAGGACCACGACTCCGACATCTACTTCGAATACTCCCCGGAGTCCTACACCGGCACCGAGTTGGAGTTCGCCGTCGAGGTGTGCAATGCCGTCACCGACGTGTGGGAGCCCACCCCGCAGCGGCCGGTCATCATCAACCTGCCGGCGACGGTGGAGATGGCCACACCCAACGTCTACGCGGACTCGATCGAGTGGATGAGCCGGAACCTGGCGCGCCGCGATTCCATCGTGCTGAGCCTTCACCCCCACAACGACCGCGGTACCGCAGTGGCCGCCGCCGAACTGGGCTATATGGCCGGCGCGGACCGCATCGAGGGCTGCCTGTTCGGCAACGGCGAGCGGACCGGCAACGTCTGCCTGGTGACCCTGGGGATGAACCTGGTCAGCCAGGGCATCGACCCGCAGATCGACTTCTCCGACATCGACGGCATCCGCCGCACGGTTGAGTACTGCAACCAACTGCCGGTCAACGAGCGCCACCCCTACGGCGGCGACCTCGTCTACACCGCGTTCAGCGGCTCCCACCAGGACGCCATCAACAAGGGCTTGAAGGCCATGCAGGTCGATTCCGCCGCCGCGGGCGTTCCGGTGGACGACTTCCGCTGGGAGGTGCCGTACCTGCCCATCGACCCGCAGGATGTGGGGCGGACCTACGAGGCGGTTATCCGGGTCAACAGCCAGTCCGGCAAGGGCGGTGTCGCCTACGTCATGCGAACCGAACACCGGCTGGAACTGCCGCGGCGGCTGCAGATCGAGTTCTCGCAGGTGATCCAGCACCACACCGAGGAGGAGGGTGGCGAGGTGTCCCCGCAGGAGATGTGGGACATCTTCGCCGACGAGTACCTGCCCGAGGGTGAGGATGCGTGGGGCCGCTTCGCCCTGCTGTCGGTGAACCAGGAATCAGCGGTGGGCGGGCAGACCTCGGTGGCAGCGGTGCTGGTGGACCGCGGCGTGCAGGTGCCGCTGTCCGGCGTGGGCAACGGTCCGATCGCAGCCTTCTGCGACGGGCTGAGCCGACACGGTGTCGATGTCCGCGTGCTGGACTACGCCGAACATGCGATGTCAGCCGGCGGCGACGCCAGCGCGGCGTCCTACCTGGAATGTGCGATCGGCGAGCGGGTGCTGTGGGGGGCGGGTATCGATCCGTCCATCGTCACGTCGTCGCTGAAGGCGATCATCTCAGCGGTCAACCGGGCCGAGGGCCGCTGACCCTCCCCGGCCAGAGGTCGATGTCGAGGGAATGCTCCAGGGCCGTGATCGTGCCCAGGTCGGGCACAACCTTGCCGGTCACCAGCCGCGACAGCGATGTGGGATCGATCCCGGCGGGCTGCGCCGCGGATCGCATGGTGAGCCCGCGCTCGGCCATGACCCGCCGCAGCGCGGCGACGAGCGCGGCAGTGGTCAGCGCGTAGACGGGGGCGTCCGGCCGGAACGGCCCTTCGGGCCACTCGCCCGCGGGGGCGAGCCAATCGACGGGCGGGGTGTACTTGCGGGCGGCCATGGTCCGATTCTGCACTGCGGGTACTAGGCTGGCTGCGACAGGAGGACCTATGGCTGAGCACTTGCGGCTGACCTTCCCCGAGGATCGGGTCACCGAACCGATCATCTACCACCTGGTTCAGGACTACGACGTCGTACCCAACATCCGCAGGGCTGCCATCGAGCACCACTTCGGCTGGATGATCATCGAACTCGGCGGCGAGCCGGGCAACATCAGTGCGGCGAAGGACTACCTGCGCGGCCTCGGGATCGAAGTGGACAACGCCGAGGGCGACATCGTCGCGGGCTGACACCCCAGGGCAGACCGCGAGCTGCGGGTGGCCTCAGGACTGGTCGCCGAGGAGTTCGAACGCACCGATCGGGTGTGCTGAACCGTTGATCAGCGCCGTGACCATGTGGCGCCCCTCGTAGTGGGTCCGGGTGCTCTGCTGCGCCAGCGACACCGTCTTGGCCACGCTCGCGGATCCATGCGGGGCGACCACGATCTCCCTGCCCTTGAACACCTTCGTCCCGCTCTTCCCGGCCGCTTTGGCGAAGTCGATGGCGAAATCGACGATCGCAGCGTGCTCGGTATCGGTGGGGTTGACGACCTCGGCACGGATCGTCAACCGGTCCCCGATGCGGGGCTGATCGGGCTCGATGGTGCTGTCGGCCAGCCGCAAGGGTGTGTCGGCTTCGAAACCCAGCACCGCCAACGCGGCGGGGTCACCCCGCTTCACCAAGGTGCGCAACGCACGGCGGATCAGGGCACGCCGGTTGGCGTCCCCATCGACCCACCATCGGGTGCAGGTCTCCACCACGAGGCGGGGATGATCCTTGGCGATGTCGTTCAGGTTGTTGCCGACCGACCGGCGCACGTAGTCGCTGGGGTCGTCCTTCAGCAGTTCCAGCAGCCCAAGCACCGGCCGCGGGTCTCGCTGGAACCGCTCCAGCCGGGCCGCCCAGGGCAGGCGCGGCCGGGTGCCCTCGGACACCAGGCGGCGCACGTTGTCGTCGGGGTCGTCCGCCCACTCCCGGAGGCGGGCCATGGTGGGCTCGTACCGGTGCTGGATGAAAGACCGGATGCTGAACTCGGAGGTGAACCTCTTGGTGATCTCGTACTGCGCGGTCATGGACTCCTCGAAGCAGTCCAAGCCACGGTCGGCGATGAACATGCCGAACGGCAGCAGGACGAAGGAGTCCATGCCCTGCCAGCGCACCGCCTCCTCGGTGTCGGGCAGGGCGCGGGTGATCAACTCGATGGCCCGGCAGCGATCACTCGGCAGGTACCGCTCCAATGCCTCCGCGATGGACCGGGCGCGCTGCGTCAGTTCCAGCTGGTCGTAGTCCGCCAAGGCGGTACTGGTGAAGCCGGGAACATCGAAGTCCGGAAGAACCACGCGCAGCATCTGGGCTATCCGGTCGGGGACCTCGGGTCCGAACCGATCACGCAGCCGCTCAGCCATGACCGCCCGCTTGCTCAGGCGAGGTCGACGGCCTTGCCGAACCCGGCGCCGACTTCGGAAACGATGCGATCCATCGTGTCGTTCGAAACGGCGGAGTCCACGGTGAGCAGCGTCAGGGCTCGCCCGCCGGCGGTGGTGCGGCCGACCTGCATGCCGGCGATGTTGATGCCTGCCTCGCCCAGGATCCGGCCGACCGTTCCCACAACCCCCGGCCGATCCTCGTAGCCGAGGAACGCCATGTGCTCGCTGATGGCGACCTCGACATCGAAGCCGTCCACTTGCACCAGGCGCGGTTCGTCTCGCGGACCGACAACGGTTCCGGCCACGACAGTGCGGCTGCCGTCCACCTGGGTGGCGATGACTTTGACGACGTTGCGGTGGTCGGCGCTGTCGCTGTCGGTGAGCAGGCTCACCTCGATGCCGCGGGACTTGGCCATGATGGGAGCGTTGACATAGGACACCGGGTCGTCCACCAACTGGCCGAACAGGCCTTTCAGCGCCGACAGTTCCAGTACGCGCACATCCTCGTCGGCGATCTCGCCGAGGACCTCGACATCCACGCGTTCGATCGGCTTGGTGGACAGCCTGCACGCGATGGCGCCCAGCTTCTCCGCCAGCGGCAGCACGGGTTTCACTGCTTCCGCGAGAACCCCGCCCTGGACGTTCACCGCGTCGGGCACGAGTTCGCCGGAAAGCGCCAGGCGGACTGATCGGGCCACCGAGACCCCGGCTTTCTCCTGCGCCTCGCCAGTGCTCGCACCCAGGTGGGGCGTCGCCACGACGTTCTCCAACGTGAACAGCGGCGAGTCGGTGCACGGCTCCTTGGCGTAGACGTCGAGTCCGGCTCCGGCGACCCTGCCGTCGACCAGTGCGTCGTACAGCGCCCGCTCGTCCACAATCCCGCCGCGGGCGGCGTTGATGATGCGCACTTCCGGCTTCACCTTGTGCAGCGCCTCGTCGCCTATGAGGCCGAGGGTCTCCGGAGTCTTGGGGAGGTGGACGGTGATGAAGTCGGCGGTGCCGAGCAGTTCGTCGAGATCCACCATCTGGACGCCCAACTGGGCGGCCCGGGCTGGCTGGACGAAGGGGTCGTATGCGAGCAGGCGCACGCCGAAGGCGCTGAGCCGCTGTGCGACCAGCACCCCGATGCGGCCGAAGCCGACGACACCGACGACCTTGTCGGCCAGTTCCACGCCGCTGTACTTGGACCGCTTCCACTCCCCGGCCCGCAGCGCCTCGTTGGCGGGCACGATGTTGCGGGCGGATGCCAGCAGCAGCGCAACGGCCAGTTCGGCGGCGCTGACGATGTTGGAGGTGGGGGCGTTGACAACCATCACGCCGGCCTCGGTGGCCGCTTTGACGTCGACATTGTCCAGTCCCACGCCGGCGCGTGCGATGACCTTCAGGTTCTTCGCCACCCCGATAGCCGCTGCGTCCACTTTGGTCGCAGAGCGGACGAGAATCGCGTCCACATCGACGATGGCCGGCAGCAGGTCGTCGCGGCTGGCGCCGTCGCAGTAGCGGATCTCGAAATCGGGCCCGAGCGCCTCGACGGTGGCGGGCGACAACTCTTCGGCGATCAGGACAACAGGCTTGCTCACGGCTTGATTCTCCCCAACTCAGATGCGGCGAAACCTCAGTGTACGGCCACGCTTGTGAACTCATTCACGAGCGGTTGGCAGGCTGTGCCGACCGCCACACCAGACCCGACAGGCCCGCGGCACCGGTCGCCCAGAAGTCAATTGCTGGACTTCGGCAGCTTCGGGATCAGCCAACCGAGGAACGCGTCCTGGGAGCGGGTCTGGGTGTAGATCACACCGGGACCGGTCAGATCGACCACCAATCCCTCCCCCGACAGGAAGGTGGATTTCCAGTTGCCGACCTTGCGGACGTTGTAGGCCACCCCTTCCGACCAGCCCACCATGTGCCCGGTGTCCACGGTGAAGGTCTCCCCCGGGGCCAACTCCTTGGCGTCGATGGCGCCGTACGACGACACCAGCAACTCACCCTGACCGCTGCACTTCAGCAGGAACAGCCCCTCGCTGCTGAAGAACGTCTTGCCGCCGCCGTACTTCGTGTCCACGTCGATGCCCATGCTGGAAGCCAAGTAGGCCCCGGACTGCAGGAACACCGTCTGCCCGCTCAGGTTCCACGACACGACATCGCCGGCGAGAGTGGGGGCGAACGTCACGGTCCCCCCGGAAGACCCGGCGGTGAAGGTGTTCATGAAGAACGACTCCCCACCGAGCACCGAGCGCTTCAACCCGCGCATGATCCCGCCCTGGGTGCTGGTCTGGATCTCCACACCCGCCATGCCGAGCATGGCCCCAGCCTCGGCCTTGCACGACTCGCCCGGATCGAGCGCCACCTCGGCGATGGCGAAAGCGGGCGAGTACTTGATCTGCGAACGCAT
>JAQAZZ010000208.1:0-5674 GCA_032127075.1 Micrococcales bacterium
TCGGTCATGGAGGCCGACGTGGGGGACAAGCCGCTGTGGGTCGGTGCTACCGCGGTTTCCCGAACCCTGGACCGAAGTCCGCTCGGGCGCAAACTCGTGCGGCAGCGAGAAGCATTGCTCAGCGTCGACGATGAGGTCCAACGCATCATCAAGGCGCTGAAGGCGTCGGGCAGGCTGTCGCGAACCGCCATCTTCTTCACCAGCGACAACGGTTTCATGCACGGTCAGCATCGGCTCACCCGCAAGAGCGTGCCCTACCGCGGGGCGACAGAGGTTCCGCTGGTCCTGCGGCTCGGCGACAGTACCGCCGCAGGTCTGCTGGACTCCCGGGCCGCCGCCGCAAACGTTGACATCACGGCGACCGTACTGGGCCTGGCTGGCCTGCCGAACACCACGCAGGGGCAATCCCTCCTGGCACCCGACCAGCGGGGCGGTGTGCCGCTGCTGGGTGTGGCCCGCCAAGCCCAAGGTGTCGCGCGGCCACCGTACTGCGGCTGGCGCACGCCGGACGAGTTGTTCGTCCGCTACGGCAGCGGCGAGGAGGAGTTCTACGACTATCGGGCCGACCCGTACGAGTTGGACAACGCCGTGGCTGATCCGGCCTACGCGCAGCGGGTGGCACAACTGCGAGCGGTTGCGCGCAGCGCCTGCACGCCCGCCCCTCCCGAGTTCGGACCCACGTTCGACCAACCCACGTGGCAATACGACGACGGCATCCCCCAGGCGGACCACAATGACAACGGTTGAGGCCAGCCAGCCGCGGACTGGGCGCGTACACGGCAAATGGAACGAATGTCCGTTTGTGTTGATCACGTTTTCATATATGAATCGGTCAAACGGCTGGTTCGGCCAGGTGGGACAAGAGGTACTGTGAAGGCGATGGCGAGTTCAAGGCGCGGTTTCTCGCGCCTCCTTCCCCTGGCCCTGTCGATCGGAATCGCGACGACCGGGTACTCCGCCTTGCCCACAGCCGCCTTCGCGGCCGAGGATCCGCCCCCCGCAGACGGCAGCGGGCTGGCTGCGGCGACAACCGGCCTGCAGACGGATTTGACACAGTTGCAGGCGGCCCGCGACGCGGCCGAGGAAGCCTATTCCGACGCCCGCGCCAAGGCCGGTGCGCTGCGGAAGAAGGTTCAGCGAAACGAGGCTGCGGCCGCAGCGGCCCGTCTCATCGTCGGGCAGTTCGCGCGGACGATCTACATGAGCGGACCTACCGACCTCAGCGTCATGGCGTCGATGATCGACACCGACGAGCCGGGGGATCTGATGCGTGCCGCCGACGAAGCACTGCGGGTGGGGGACCACAAGGACGACCAGTACGACAAGGCCGTCGAACTGCTGCGGCGCAACGAAGAGATGAAGGCGGCGGCGGAGTCGGCCGAGAAGGCCGCTCGCGCCAGCCTTCAGTCCATCGAGAACCAGATGCTCGGGCTGCGAAGGGAAATGGCCGACGGCGTCGATGCCTGGGCGAAACACCTCGCCGGCCAGACCACGCTGTTCAGCGCGGAGCAGGCCAAGCTCAACAGCGACACGGCGTCGGGGTGGGCGCGCTACCTGGCCCAACTCGCCGACTGGAAAGTGCCGTCCATCAGCAGCAAGGACCTCGCCAAACGACGCCTCGACAAGGGTCTGCGGCAGTACCGCAACAACCCGGGTGTCGCGTTCTGGCGCAAAGGTGGCGAGCAGACGGTCGTCCTGCCGGAGAGAGTTGTCGCGGCGGTGACGTACGCCGTGTCCAAGTTGGGAACCCCCTACAAGTGGCGCACCAACACGGACGAGGAGATGGACTGCTCGGCGTTGCTGGACCGCTCCTGGAACATCCCCGCGATCCCCAGCGGCTCCAGGACCGACGAGCGTGACCTCGTCCAAGGAGGAGCCGCAGGCATTGCATCGCGCACGCGGTTGGTCCCCACCGACAAGCTGGCCATCGGCGACGTCATCTTCCTGTCGAATCCGGGCCGCGGTGTGAACCACGTCGGCATCGCCCTGGGCTCGGATGTGATGATCGCCTCTGACGGCACGAGCGGCGGGGTGAATGCGGTAGAGATCCCGGATCGCCGAGTGTGGCAAGTGGGTCGCCAGTCGCTGAAGCCGCCGTCGAAACCCAACGCACTGCCGAAGGTGACGAAACGGTCGTTCCAGTGCGGCGCGGACCCGCGCGGGTTCGTGAAGCTTCCAGATGGCAAAGTCTTGAGCAACCCGGAACTGTGCCCGCCGAGCCCCGCGTTCGGCGAGGGCAACATGCAGCCTGTGGCGGTCACCGGCGGCCGTTGCGTGGCAGCGATCTGGCCGCAGATCCAAACGATCGGCGGCTGGCGCCCGTCGGATCCCTACCCTGACCACCCCTCCGGCAGGGCGATCGACATCATGATGCCCGACGGGTGTTCCGCGGATGCCACCAACGTGGGGATCGGCAACTCCATCGCGGCCTTCTTCATGCAGAATTCTGGCAAGTTCGACGTGCAGTACATCATCTGGCAACAGCGCATCTGGACCGCTGGTTCCGCCCCCGTACCGGTGCTCCAGTGGCGGGGCATGTCCAACCGTGGTGGATGCACCGCCAATCACCAAGACCATGTCCACGTGTCATTCAACGGCCCGAACGTCAACCCGGCTCCGCCGCCGGCTGACACCACCGACAGCCCCGACGGCAAGCCCGCCGACGGCGGCAAGAGCGCGGATCCGGTCAAGCCCGACACCCAGCGCACCAACACCGAGGCCGGCAAGGGCGAAACCCTGCCTACGGGCAAACCGAGTGCCCCCGCCGGAAAGCAGGACGCCGCAGCCGCGTCGCAGCAGGTTTCGGACACCGCTGGTACCGACTCCCCGGGTTCGGGTCGGCAGAAGTGAGTCGCCGCCCGGTGGGGCGGCCGGTGGCGATGTGACCACGCGGGTTAGGTTCGATCCGTAGCACGATGTAGAGGGAGCCCCCGATGGCCGACACAGTTCGCCGACACAAGTACACACTCGACGAGGATCAGGTGCCCACCGCCTGGTACAACATCATCCCGGACCTGCCGGAACCGCCGCCGCCGCCGCTGCATCCCGGCACGAAACAGCCCGTCGGCCCCGAGGATCTGGCACCGCTGTTCCCCATGGCTTTGATCGAACAAGAGGTCAGCGGCGAGCGCTTCATCGACATCCCGGGCGGGGTGCTGGACGTCTACCGGCAATGGCGTCCGACGCCGCTGTTCCGGGCCCATCGGTTGGAGCAGGCCTTGGACACCCCGGCGCGCATCTACTACAAGTACGAGGGGGTGTCGCCAGCGGGATCGCACAAGCCGAACACCGCCGTCCCGCAGGCCTACTACAACGCGGCGGAGGGCGTCAGGCGGCTGACCACGGAGACCGGCGCGGGCCAATGGGGGACCGCCCTGGCATTTGCCTGCGCGCTCTACGGCCTGGAGTGCGACGTGTGGCAGGTGGGGGCTTCCTTCGACTCCAAGCCGTACCGGCGGCTGATGATTGAGGCGTTCGGCGGCAAGGTCCACCGCTCGCCCAGCGAACTCACCGAAGCGGGCCGTGTATTGGGGGCCGATCCGGCCAACCAGTCCGGATCGCTGGGCATCGCAATCTCAGAGGCGGTGGAAGTGGCGGCGCAGGATCCCGAAGTGCGCTATGCGCTCGGATCGGTGCTGAACCACGTTCTGCTGCACCAGACCGTCATCGGCGAAGAAGCACTGCTGCAGATGGAACAGGCAGGGGACACCCCGAGCCTGATCGTCGGATGCACGGGCGGCGGCTCGAACCTCGCGGGATTGTCATTCCCGTTCCTGCGCGAGAAGATGGCCGGCAGGCTCAGCCCGCGGATCCTGGCCGCCGAACCCGCCAGTTGCCCGTCACTGACCCGGGGGGTGTACGCCTACGATTTCGGTGACACCGCGGGCATGACCCCGCTGATGAAGATGCACACCCTCGGGCACGACTTCGTGCCGGACCCCATCCACGCCGGCGGCTTGCGCTACCACGGCATGGCACCCCTGCTGTCCCATATCTATGAGCTGGGCTTGATGGAGGCCGAGGCCGTCGCACAGACGGAGTGCTTCGCCGCTGCGATCACCTTTGCCCGCAGCGAGGGGATCGTCCCGGCGCCGGAGCCGACCCACGCCCTGGCCCTGGCGGCTCGGGAGGCCATCAAAGCCCGGGAGTCCGGCGAGGAGACGGTGATTCTGACCGCCCTGTGCGGCCACGGCCACTTCGACCTCGCGGCGTACGACGACTACCTGAACGGCCGGATGTCGGACGAGCAGGTCACGGACGCGCGGTTCGCAGCCGGCTTGGCGACGCTGCCCGAAGTGCCCGTTGGCTGACCCCGACCCACCCGGGCCCAGCAGCCGCGGTCCTATCGGGCTGCTGGGCCCCGGGGTGGGTGGCCGTCGCCGTGCTCAGGCGCAGCCCCAGGGGCCCCACCCGGAGCGCTGCCACAGCTTCCAGGCGATGTGGTCCTGGGCGAACTTCGGCGCCTGGTGGGCGTAGGACGAGTAGCGGCCGCCGCCGCTGCCCCGCCAGGTGCCGGCGGCGAACTGCCAGGCGCCGTAGTAGCCGTTGCCGGTGTTGATCCGGTAGCGATCACCCGACTCGCATCTGCGCACCTGCCGGGCCTTGGCGGTCTTCGCCCAGCGCTTGGACTTCTTGATCTGCTTCATCTCCCAGCCCTTGAGCCGGTACCTCTTGACGTGCTTCTTGACCACGGGATTCTTCTTGGCCGGAGCCGCGACCGCGGTGTCGACGACCGGGGCCGCGGCTGCGGCGGTGACGGCGGGGCCGACGCCCGTGGTCGAGACTGCGATGACGGCGGCAGCGGACAGCACAACTGTGTTTCGCACGATGATCCTTTGTCGATGTTCCCCTCGCACGGCACTCGGCGACTGCCTGGCCGCACTGCAACGGGGCTGACTGCGGGGGCGCCCGCGTGATGCGGTGTTCCCCCACGGACTGCAGGTATGCAGTTGGGTTGTGAGGTGTGAGTCACACCCCGATGCGCTTTCGCGCAGGAATCCGCGCCCGGGTGACCGGTTTCCCGGGGTGGTCCGATGGGATGAATGGACCGTGGCGGAGGCTCTCCGGTGGGCAAAAGATCCCGTCTTGTCGCTAGATTCCCGAAGGTGCGAGTAGGCACGGTCACTTTGCTCAGGGCGCCGCTGGAGCGGACGCTGTCTTGGGTCGCCTACCACCTCAATTCCGGCATCGATGAGATGCACTTGTTCTTCGACGACCCCGCCGATCCAGCGTTTGAGCAACTGCAGGGCCATCCCGGGGTGCACCCGCACCGATGCGACGATCGGTTCTGGGCCGACTGGGGCCAAGTCCGAAGGCGACCGTCGGTGCCAGCGCGCCAGATGTCGATATTACGGCGTCTCCTCAGGAAACCGCCAGCGGGGTTGGATTGGCTGGTCCACATCGATAGCGATGAACTGCTGTGGGCCGAGCGCGGACTGCGCTCCGGGCTGGAACGGGCCCTTGCGGTTCCGGCGCCCCACGTCCAGTTCCTGCCGATGGAGGCTATCCCGCCCGAACCCCACATGTCGGATCCCTTTCGACAGGTCCGGCTCTTCAAGCAGCTGAGTCCAGATCGGGAGGAATGGGCGCGCCGTTTGGGTGCGCGGGCTGCCTTTCGCGGTCACCGGTTCTTCCGCAGCCATGTCAAGGGGAAACCGGCGGTGCGCCTGGACGG
>JAQAZZ010000209.1:0-8021 GCA_032127075.1 Micrococcales bacterium
GGCCTTGCCCTCGGTGACGTCGGCGAATGTCAGGCCATCGGCCACCTTCCAGTGTGCGAGCATCACACGGTCATGGTTTCGCTCGCGCAGCAGGTCAATGTCCGTCTCCCGTGGGAAGGGATTGTCTTTGGCGGCCGAGAAATAGTAGGAATACAGGCCGAATGTACGACCGAAGACCTTCTCGAAGCGCCGGTGGGAATCTGGACCCTGCTCCGGCCAGCCAGGGCGGCTGGCGAAGGCGTTCGCAACCGCTCCCCACAGCACTCCACAGGAGGGCACCAGGATCTTGTTGAAGCGCACGTTCGCCTGGTTGCATGCTGAGTAGCGGATCCGCACGTAGGCGCCGCGCTTTCGGCCGACCTTGGCAACGAACCGCTTCGGCGTCGGCCTGGCCTCGAATCCGTCGGTGCGTATGGTTCGGGCCCTGATCTTGTAACGCCCCGGCGCCAGGTTCTTCAGCCGCGCGGCCCGCCGCACCACGACGGTCTGACGCACGGATCTCGCCCTGCCTGTGATTCCCCGAACCGAGATGTTGGCCCCGGTGTCCAACCGCTCACCGGTGACTTTCAACTGCAGCCGTCGGCCGGGGACCTGTGGCGTCTTCTTGTTCGCCGGTGTCGCTTCGGCGGCCGGGGCCACCGCTACCGGCGAAATGGGCTGCGCCTGCGCGTAGGGACCCGTGACGGCGACGGGCAGCATGAGCGCGATCGGAATCACCGATGCTGCGGCAGCACGCGACAAGAACGCCCCCAGGGTCGCCGGACTGTTGTCGAGCCTATCGCAGGTGCTGCGATCAATCGCCGTTCCAAGGCCGCCTCATGGCTGCCCGGCGGATGGGGTCCTGGGTGACAGCGTCAACTTCCCCGTCAGCGGAGATCGTCGGCGCTGGTTCCGACCGGAAGGTGGTCGTCCGGGCTGCCGACCTGTTGCTGCGCCGTTGGCAGGGTGCATATCGCCTCGCCGCGCAGGCGCACCCACAGTGCCCAACCGAGCAGCCCCATACCTGCCACGGCGAGGTAGGGCTGGACCGGCGCGAAGAATTGCACCGCCCCGGTGCTGCCGACGGCGATCAGCACGAGTTTGTTGCAGACCGGGCAACCGATGGCGAGGAAGGACAGCAAACCGCCGACGGCACCGCCCCGGGCCGTCCGATCCCCCGGTTCCCGCCGCCAACCGCCCGGTTCGTCGCTCACATAGGTGGCGAACAGCAACCCGGATAGCACCGAGGTGATGACCAGGACGCCGAACGCCCAGTCCGTCGGGGCCAGCGACCGGCCGAACACGGGGTTGGCGATGACGGCGGTGGGCAGGCCCAGCACCAGAAGCGTCAACGCAGCCGCCACGATCGCGGCCGCCCAGCGACGCGACCTCCAGCCCAGCAGCGGGGACAGGAAGCACACGGGCATGAGCACAGGATACCCCCGGGGGTTCCCGGCGACGCAGGTTGTGGCGCTGGGGGGTGGTTGCAGCGCCGACTTTGCGGCGCGTCGCGACTACGCTGGCCGGTCGTGCCTGCCGGCGGCGTCGCACGAGCGCAGGTCGAACACCTGCGCTCGGACCCCGACCCGCGGAGGCTGAACCGGCAAGCTCGATGGGAGGCTGTCGTGGAGCGCTGCGAAGATCGCGATGGAGACGGCGACGGGGCTCGGGCTGAACTCACGGTGGCCACGGGCGACATCACCCAGCTGCCTGTGGACGCAATCGTCAACGCCGCCAACGACCGCCTGCTACCCGGCGGTGGGGTGTGTGGGGCGATCCACGCGGCGGCGGGACCGGGGCTCGCTGCCGAGTGCAGTCGGATCGGCGGCTGCCCGACCGGGGGAGCGGTCGCCACATCGGGCTATGGCCTGCCGGCGCGATTCGTCATCCACGCCGTGGGACCTGTGTGGCGGGGCGGCGACGCAGGTGAGGCCCGACTGCTGGCCTCGGCGTACCGCAATTCCGTGGCGGTAGCCCGCGAGATCGGAGCCCGGTCGATCGCATTCCCCGCCATCTCGACCGGCATCTACGCCTACCCCGCGGCACAAGCCGCCGAGGTGGCAGTCCGGGCAGTGCTGGACGCCACGGCTGGCAACCGACAACCTGGTCGGGTGGTGTTCTGCTGTTTCACGCCGCGATCCGCCGAACTGCACCGGTCGGCCCTGGAGCAGTACGGGCAGCAGCGGCAACGGGACTGACGCGCCACTACGCTGGCACGGTGACCCCCGAATCCGTGGCCGCCTCCGTCCGTGACGCCCTCGTGGCGCTCAACACCGAGGGCTCGATACAGCTCCCGGAGCTGCCCGAAGCCGCCAGCATCACAGTCGAACGCCCTCGCAACCGCGACCACGGCGACTACGCCACAAACGTGGCGATGGTTCTGGCCAAGCGTGCCGGCATGCGGCCCCGCGACCTCGCCGAGGCGGTGGCGGACCGGCTGCGGCTGGCTGACGGGATCGAATCGGTGGACATCGCCGGACCCGGCTTCATCAACATCGTCGTCGGTGCGGCCGCGCAGGCCGACCTGGCCCGGCGGATCGTCGAGGCCGGGGGCGACTACGGCCGAGGTGATCGATACGCCGGCACCAGCGTCAACGTCGAGTTCATCTCCGCCAACCCCACCGGTCCGCTGCACCTGGGCCATACCCGCTGGGCCGCCGTGGGTGATGCCATCGCGCGGGTGCTGGACGCCGCCGGAGCGCACGCGGCGCGCGAGTTCTACGTCAACGACCGCGGTGTGCAGATGGACCTCTTCGGCGAATCCATCGCCAACGCCGCCGCGGGAATGCCGCCACCGCAGAACGGCTACCACGGCGGCTACGTCGCCGACATCGCCGCGGCGATCCTCGCCGAACACCCGGAATACGCCGAACTGACCGGTGCCGAGCGGATGGCCGCATTCCGGGATGCCGGCTATGCCAAGCAACTGAAGCAGCAGCAGGACGTGCTGGCGCTGTTCCGCACCCACTTCGACGTCTGGGCGTCGGAGCGGGCGCTGCATTCGTCGGGTTCGGTGGAGCGGGGGTTGGCGAAACTGCGAGAGCAGGGACATGTGTATGACGCCGACGGCGCAGTGTGGCTGCGGACCACAACATTCGGCGACGACAAGGACCGGGTGCTGATCAAGGCCGACGGCGAGCCGACCTATTTCGCCAGCGACACCGCGTACTACATCGACAAGCGCAACCGCGGGTTCGACATCTGCCTGTACCTGCTCGGCGCGGATCATCACGGCTATGTCAACCGGCTCAAGGCCGTGGCCGCTTGTGCGGGAGATGACCCCGACGTCAATATCGAGGTGCCCATCGGGCAGTTGGTGAAGATGGTCAAGGGCGGCGAGGAGGTCCGGCTGTCCAAGCGCGCGGGCAACATGGTCACGCTGGAGGACCTCGTGGACGAGGTCGGCGTGGACGCCGCCCGGTACTCGCTGATCCGCTACCCGGTGGACTCCCCGCTGACGCTGGACCTCGATCTGCTCGTGAAGCGTTCCAACGACAACCCCGTCTTCTATGTCCAATACGCCCACGCCCGCATCGCCTCGGTACTGCGCAACGCGGCGGAACTCGGCATCGGCTGGCGCAACGAGCAGTTCGAGCCGGCGCTGCTCGACCATCCGGCGGAATCGGCTCTGCTCGGCGCACTCGCCGAGTACCCCAGAGTTGTCGCCTCGGCCGCGGAACTGCGGGAGCCGCACCGGGTCGCGCGGTATCTGGAGGAGTTGGCCACCGCCTACCACAAGTTCTACGACTCCTGCCGGGTGCTCCCGCGCGGGGACGAACCCGTCGAGCCCATCACCATCGCGCGGTTGTGGCTGTGCGCCGCCACCCGTCAGGTCGTGGCCAACGGCCTGGACCTGTGCGGCGTCACCGCGCCGGACAAGATGTAGGCCCGACTCGCTAGCCTTTCCCCATGCCGGCACACCCCGCAGGACCGAGGCACGGCGACGTCATCGACGCCCGCGCCGCCCTCGAGCGGCCGAGCGGGCCCGACCAGTTGGCCGAACTCGCCGGCAGGGTGTGGCCGCAGTCGGCGCGGCGCACTGCAGACGGGTCGATCGAGATCGGCGGCCTGGACGTGCGCGAGATTGTCGCCGAGGCGGGCTCGCCGGTACTGGTCTACGACGAGGAGCATGTGCGGGCTGCGGCGCGTGCCTACGCCCACGCGTACGGCAGCCTCGGCGTCGAATGCGACGTCTACTACGCCGGCAAGGCGTTCTTGGCGACGGCGGTGGCGCGGTGGATCACCGAGGAGGGCGTCCGCCTCGACGTGTGCTCCGGCGGCGAGTTGGAGATCGCGCTGCGCGCCGGCGTGGACCCCGCTGAGATCCTGTTCCACGGCAACAACAAGAGCCAGGCCGAAATGGCCCGTGCCCTCGACGTCGGTGTCGGTCGTTTTGTCATCGACTCGTTCACCGAGATCGCCCGCCTCGGCGCGCTCGCCGAAGAGCGTGGGGTGATCGCCGCAGCGTTGGTGCGCGTGACGGTGGGAGTAGAGGCCCACACCCACGAGTTCATCGCCACCGCCCACGAGGACCAGAAATTCGGCCTCGCCCTCGCCACCGGCGAGGCAGAGGAGGCCGTCCGCCGAGTTCACATGATGCCGAGCCTGAACCTCGTGGGGCTGCACTCCCACATCGGCTCGCAGATCTTCGACCCGGCCGGTTTCGAGGTAGCCGCGCATCGGCTGGTCGGCTTGGCCGCTCGGCTGGCTGGCAGCGGCATCGGTGTTCGGGAGTTGAACCTCGGCGGCGGCATGGGCATCGCCTACCTGCCCGGCGACGATCCCCTCGACGCCGCCGACATGGCCGGCCAGATCGTCGCGACGGTCCGTGGCGAGTGCGAGCGCAGCGGCATGCCGATGCCGCGACTGGCGGTGGAACCGGGCCGCGCCATCGTGGGAGCGGCCGGTGTCACGCTCTACACCGTCGGCACCATTAAGACCGTCGAACTCGATTCGGGCGCGAGGCGGACGTACGTGTCGGTGGACGGCGGGATGAGCGACAACATCCGCACCGCCCTGTATGACGCCGAATACACCGTTGCCCTGGCCAACCGGGCCTCGACCGCCGAGCCGATGCTGTGCCGGGTGGTCGGCAAACACTGCGAGAGCGGCGACATAGTGGTCAAGGACGCCTGGCTGCCGGCCGACCTGGCCACCGGAGATGTCCTCGCCGTTGCCGCCACCGGTGCATATTGCCGCTCGATGGCGTCGAACTACAACGCGTTGCCCCGCCCACCCGTCGTGGCCGCGGTCGCCGGTCGCCTGACGACGGTGCTGCGGCGGGAAACACTTGCCGACATGCTGCAACTCGATCCCGGTGCCTGACATGGGCGATTCAGAACCCGTGGGTCGAACTTGCTGTCCGCGCTGATCGTCGGCACCGCCATCGGGGCGCTGGTCGCCGCACAGGTCGGGCCGGTATGGCTGCTGTGCGCCCGTACGTCGGCACGATACGGAGTCGCCGCGGGATCGGCGATCGGAATCGGGGTCGCGGCTGTTGACACCGTCTACGCGGCACTGGGGGCACTCGGAGCCGGAGTTGTGCTGGCCGCGGGTCCGCTACGGGTGGCGATGGGATTCTTGGGGGCTGCGGTCTTGGGCTACTACGCCTTCCGCACACTTCGCAGTGCCTATCGCATCCGGCGCGGGCTGCTGCTGCCGGAGCAACCGGTGTCGCGCGCCGCCGGTTTCCGCACGGGTGTTGTGGTCACCGCATCCAATCCGCTGACGATCCTGAGTTGGGCGGCGATCTTCGGCGGCGCCGCCGCCCTTCCCGTCATCAGCCAAGCCGGTGAGATCGCTGCCCTGCTCCTCGGCGTGGCGCTCGGCTCCTTGGCGTGGCACCTGGTGCTGTCCGTGGCCTTCGGGCTGATGGGCGGGAGGATGAGTCCTGCAGTGCTGTCCGGCATCGACGTCGCCAGCGGAATCGGGCTGGCGGTCTTCGGCTGTCTGATGGCCTATGCCGCAGTGATGACGGCGCTCCACGGCACAGCCATGTGACTGCACATCTGAGACGCGGACCCGGCAGCGACGGGGGAGACACCGCCGGATCCGCGCTCCACCATTGTGGACCCTGGATGCAGGCGCCGTCGAGTGGCCTGCCCGGTTCCGTTCCCGATCGGCCGCCATGCGCGTGCACGGACGATCGCAACGATGAGTCGGCGCAGTCAACGGGGGCCGGGCTGGCGATAGACTGCTCGGCGTGTCTGATGATTCTTCTGCCCCTGCGGCCGACTCTGCCCCCGGCGCCCATTCCGGCAGTGGGGAGGGAACCGACCGCACGGTGACGGTGGCTCTGCTCGGCGGTGGCACGGTGGGCTCGCAGGTCGCCCGGATCCTCACGGAGTCCGCCGACGATCTGGCCGCCCGAGTGGGCGGAACCCTGCGCCTGACCGGTGTGGCCGTGCGGGACGCGGACAAACCGCGCCCGGGCATCCCACCCGAGTTGCTCACTGCCGATACGTCCGCGCTTGCCGGCTCGGGTGCCGACATCGTCGTGGAGGTCATCGGTGGGGTGGAGCCCGTCGGCGACTACGTCAAGGCCGCGTTGCGCGCCGGATCGAGCGTGGTCTCGGCCAACAAGGCACTCATGGCGCAGCGGGGCGGACAGCTGCACGACCTCGCCGAGCAGATGGGTGTTGATCTGTTCTACGAAGCTGCTGTGGCGGGCGCCATTCCGCTGCTTCGACCTCTGGGTGACTCGCTGGCCGGGGATCGCGTCCGCAGGGTCCTCGGCATCGTCAACGGCACCACCAACTACATCCTCACGCGAATGGATGAAGAAGGAGCCGACTACGCCGAGGTCTTGGCCGACGCGCAACGGCTCGGCTATGCCGAGGCCGACCCGACCGCCGATGTGGGCGGCCTCGACGCTGCGGCGAAGGCCGCGATCCTGGCAAGTCTGGCGTTCCACACGCGGGTCACCATGTCGGACGTGCACTGCGAGGGGATCACTGCGGTGACCGCCGAGGACGTGGCCGCCGCTCGGGACATGGGCTTCGTCGTCAAACTGCTCGCCGTGGCCGAGATGAACGACGACGACACGGGGGTGTGTGTCCGGGTCCACCCCACGATGGTCCCCCGCACGCATCCGCTGGCATCGGTGCGCGGGGCCTTCAACGCCGTGTTCGTCGAGGCCGAGGCCGCAGGAGAGGTCATGTTCTACGGCCAGGGCGCCGGCGGTGAACCCACGGCATCCGCGGTCCTTGGGGATCTGGTGACGGCCGCCCGGCACCGGTTGACGGGTTCGCGCGGTGCGGCTGCATCTACCTACAACGAAGTGGCGATCCTGCCCATCGGCGAGGCGACGACCAGCTGCTACGTGAACCTGCATGTGGCCGACCAGCCGGGAGTGCTCGCCGAGATTGCCCAGATCTTCGCAGACCACGGCGTGAGCATCCTCGCGGTCAGGCAGGACGGCCGGGGCGACCAAGCCGGACTGATCATCCGTACCCACGCCACCAAGGACCGGGCGCTGTCCGACACGATCGACCAAGTCGCCCGTCTCGGCGCGGTCAAGGAGGTAGCCGGCGTGATGAGGGTGGTGGGCGAGAAGTGATCACGACGACCGGCACAACTTCCGCACAATGGCGCGGGATCATGGTTGAGTACGCCGATCGGCTTCCGTCGGGGCAGGCATTGGTGACCCTGCGCGAGGGCGGCACGCCCCTGATCCGGTCGGAGAACCTCAGCGCAACTGTGGGCGCCGAGGTGTGGTTGAAGTTCGAGGGCGCCAACCCCACCGGTTCGTTCAAAGACCGCGGGATGACCATGGCGATTTCGCGTGCGGTCGACGAGGGGGCGAAGGCGGTCATCTGCGCCTCCACGGGGAACACCAGCGCCAGTGCCGCCGCCTACGCCGGCAAGGCGGGGCTGGTCTCGGCCGTGCTGGTGCCCTCGGGCAAGATCGCCATGGGGAAGTTGGCCCAGGCGATCATCCACGGTGCCCGGCTCCTGGCGGTCGAGGGTGTCCAGTAGTTCTCAATAATACCGGCTTGTAATTCCAGTGGGCAAATACATTGCCCTTCTGCACGGTATAGAGA
>JAQAZZ010000210.1:0-9791 GCA_032127075.1 Micrococcales bacterium
CCTGCCGCACGCTGCTGCCGTCACCGGGCGGCAGTTCCTCGACCTGGTCCACCACGCCCTGACGCAGCCGCCGAAGACCGGCCTGATCTCCACTGCGATGCTCCGGCTGGCGGCGCCGTGCCACCGCATCTCCAAAGAGACCTTGGCGATCCGCTATCAGTGGACGGAACCCTTTGTCGTCGACGACAGTGCCTTCCGCTCGGAGTTCGGGCCGTTCTCGGTCACCCCTCTGGATGAGGCGGTCCGCACCACGGTGGCGTCCTATGTGTCGCACGGGTACGACGCGTCGCACGGATCGCACTCTGCACCCTGATGGCCTGGTGTTCATCGCGACTGCAGCTGGTGCTGGCGCGGCAGGCGCTAGCCTGACGCGGTGTCGAATTCGCGGAGTGAGATTGTCGTCGACGGGGTGAAGTTCACATGCGTGGGGGCAAGGACGGACACGCCGCCCCCCGGCGAGTTCTACCTCCGCAAGACTCGCTGGATGGCCGACCGGTATCGGCAGTTGGCCGCTGAGTTCCCCGGCGCGCGGATCATGGAGCTGGGGATCGACCAAGGGGCATCGACGGCATACCTGGGCCTGAGCATGGCGGGCGCCCGAATCGCTGCGGTTGACATTTCGGCTCAGCCTGCGGCGGCCCTCGTCGAGTTCCTCGCCAGGCGTGGATTGGACGAGCGCGTCATACCGTATTGGGGAGTGGACCAATCCGACAGCGCCAGCCTGCGGGCCATCGTCGAATCCGTTTTCACGGGCCACCAGCTGGACATGGTCATCGACGATGCTTCCCACGAGTTTCAGGCGACCACCGCATCGTTGGAGGCGCTTCTGCCGCTGGTCCGGCCGGGCGGCGTGTACGTGATCGAGGACTGGGACTGGGAGACTCAGCTGGCCACGGGCTTGGAGCGGGCCGTGGCGGCGGACCCGCGGGGCGAGTTGGCGGCACGCCTCGCGGCAGCGGCGCCGGCCGCTGGGCGACGCGGCGATCCGCTCTCCCGCCTTGTCCTGGAGTTGTCCCTGCTAGCGGCACGGCGCCCAGACATCGTCAGTGAATTGACTCTGCGGCGAGGATGGGCCGAGTTTCGGCGCGGGGAAGCGGCACTTGGCCCGGGTTTCCGGTTGGCTGAAGCCTTGGGCGACTCCTGGCGGGGCGTCTTGAGCGATCGAGCGTTGCAGCGAACATAGCCGGATGACCGATCCCTATCGAGTGGCGTCCGGCCCTCAGGTTCCGTCAAACCCGGTCGTATCGGCGCGGCCGCGACCCGGCGGGGCGAGTGCGACGGTCGGGCGCTCGGAGTTTGTGGCCCCGAGGCCAGTCTTTGCGGGGCGTGTGGCTTCCCGGCCACATATGGCCGCGGCGACACAGCACCTCGTAGCAGCGGCCGCCACCGCCCAAACGCCACGGGAGGCGCTCAGACCGTCGGCTGCTCCGGGTAGGTGCGCCACACCCAGCAGCTTCGGCCGCACCAAACGTGCCTGGCACCACTGAATCGCACGCGATGGCCCGCTTTGCGTGGCCCACCTCACAGATACAGCCGATTAGCGCGCCCGCCGAGGGGCACCCCTACCGGACAAGCAACGCAGGCACGGGGAGCGAGGAGAGAGCACGATGAGCACGATCACCGTTCGCAGGAAGATGACCACTGTGGTCACCGCCGTTGTCGCGTCCGCAGCAGTCGGCGTCGGCGGAACCGCGCTGGGCGTCGAACTGGCACCCGCCAAGAGCCAGAAGAAGCAGGTTGCCGAGGCGGCGCAGCTGCCCAAGGGCAAGACGATGCCGGTGCACAAATTCCGGGTCAGCGCTGCCTGGGGGAACTCCTCGGGCCCGCACGCGGGACGCAGCCACGCCGGAGTTGACTTCGCCGCAGCCACCAACGAGCCCGTGTACGCGGCCACGGCCGGGAAGGTCGTCCAGGTCGGGTACCACGGCGGCTACGGCAAGATGGTGAAGGTCCGCGACAAGTACGGCAAGTCCGCGCTCTACGCGCACCTGAACAAGTACGGCGTGAAGCGCGGCCAGAAGGTGCAGGTGGGCCAGCGGATCGGCGCCGTGGGCAACACCGGCAACTCCACCGGCCCGCACCTGCACTTCGAGGTCCGCACCAAGAGGGACCGCGTCGCCAACCCCTACAAGTACCTGAAGGCCAACAACTCCGAGCTGGTCAAGATCGGTACGAAGATCCAGCGCAAGAGCGGCAAGTAGCGGTAGCGCCCGGGATGCCGGGCGCAACCCTTCGCCGCTGGATGCGAGAAAGCCCCCGGTCCCACCGCAACGATGGGACGGGGGCCTTCTTCGCCCGGCGCAGGCCCGGCCAGATCGGAACGGTCCCACCAGATCAGAACGGTCCCACCGGATCGGAGCGGTCGGCTGATACGGGCGAATGCCCGCACCCGGTCGACCACCTCACCGGATCCGCAACCGTCGCCATCGTTCGTGCTGCACGATCGGAGGGTGACGCCCCAACGACTCGGGTGCTACCTGGGCCTCGACCTCGGGTGGACCACGGGAGCAACCGGCTTGGCGCTGGTGGACGGCTGCGGCCGGGTTGTCGCCTCCGGCCGCGCCGGGAGCGACGAAGAGATCGTGGCGTGGATAGCCGCCCATTCGACCGATGTGGCGGTAGCAGCATTCGACGCGCCCCTGGTCGTACCCAACGAGACCGGGCAACGGGTGGCCGAGCGGGAGATCGGGCAACATTTCGGCCGCTTCGGGGCGTCCGCCCACGCCTGCAACCGGGGCAGGTTCGGCGGCGGCCCGCCGCGCGCCTGGCGGCTCTCCCAGCAGCTGGGCTGGGCAACCGACCCCCGCGTGGCTCCGGGTCACGGCGCTCCGGTAGCGATCGAGGTCTATCCACATCCGGCACTGATAGCCCTGTGTGGGCTCGGTTACCGGCTGGACTACAAGAAAGGAAGCCAGGAGCGGCGGCTGCCCGGTTTCCGGGCTCTCTTGAGGTGCCTGGAGTCGATCCCTGAACTGAGGCTGGACTCCTATCCGAGGTGGGCGGAACTGCGCACCCAGGTCTCCACGGCGCATCGGGGTGTGCTGAACCGCGTAGAGGACGAGGTCGATGCCATCGTCTGCGCGCACCTGGCCTGGCTGTGGCACCGCCGCCCCGATGCGCTACGAGTCTATGGCGACCACGCGGAGGGATATATCGTCGCCCCGCCCCCGCCGGCCCACCCCGCGGTCCGACCGGGCCACCAGTAGCCGACCGTGCCCGACGTGCGCAGCAGCACCAACGCGAAGGCCAGCGCGAGCGCCAGTGGGGCGGCGATGACCGCTGCAGCCAGCGTCTCCCGCAGTGCGCCGCAAGCGCTCCGAGCGGGCGCTGACGTCGGTGGTGGCTACCTGCTACCTGCTGGGGGTACACAACGACCACCGAGGAGGCACCCAGCCCCGCACTCCAAGCCCTCACAGCCTGACCCCCAGCAACGAAGGATCACCCGACATACACCGCTGGGGACGTGACGCCCTATCGCCGCCGAGTCTGGCGTCCGGCGGCCGAGTCCTACGAGTCCACGTGGCGGGCAGGTGCGGATTCACGGGGCCTATTGCAGGCTCCGGGTGGTGAGATATGCGTCACATTAGGCGCTATTGTGAAAATTGGCTGGGGATTTCCCGGCCCCCCGAGTGTCGGCCGTGAGGACGACCTCCCAGCAAAGGAAGCGTGAACAATGCGAGTACGAAGTATCGGAGTGCTCATCGGTGTTGCAGCGGCATCACTGGTGCTTGCCTCCTGTTCCAGTTCGGATGACGAGGGTACGACGACAGACGGCGGCGATGCCGGCACGGTGGGTGTGATCCTGCCTGACAGCGCGACTTCCGACCGCTGGGAGACCGCCGACCGGCCACTGTTGGAAGACGCCTTCCAGAGCGCGGGTGTCGAGGTGGACATCCAGAACGCCGGAGGCGACAAGTCCAAGTTCGCAACCTTGTGCGATCAGATGATCAACGGCGGCGTGTCCGTTCTGCTCATCGTCAACCTCGATAGCAAGTCCGGGGCCGCGTGCACCGACAAGGCTGCCGCGCAAGGCATCCAGACCATCGACTACGACCGACTGACGCTCGGTGGCAACTCGTCCTACTACGTGTCGTTCGACAACGTTGCCGTCGGCACGAAGATCGGCGAGGGCTTGGTGCAGTGCATGCAGGACAACGGCAACAATGATGGCCCAGTCGCGCTGCTGAACGGCTCGCCCGACGACAACAACGCCACCCTGTTCAAGGAAGGCTACGAGCAGGCTGTCACCGATGCGGGCTACACGGTAGCCGACGATCAGGCGGTCCCCGATTGGAACAACACCGAGGCCGGCAAGATCTTCGAGCAGATGTACACGAAGGCCGACGGTGACTTCAACGGTGTTGCGGCCGCCAACGACGGCCTTGGTGGAGCGGCGATTGCCGTACTGGACAAGAACGGTGTTGCGGGCCAGATCCCGGTGACCGGTCAAGACGCCACCGACGAGGGGCTGCAGCGCGTACTCCTCGGCACCCAGTGCATGACCGTCTACAAGGCGATCGCGAGGGAAGCGGAGGCTGCCGCCGATCTGGCGTCGCAGTTGGCCAAGGGCGAGACCCCGGAGGTATCCGGTTCGGTGACAGACACCGAGACGGGTGAGGATGTTCCCTCCGAACTGCTCGAGCCGCAGGCGATCTTCGCGGAGAACGTGAAGGACGTTGTCGCCGATGGTTTCACCACGGCCGACAAGTTGTGCACGAACGCGGAGCTCAAGGCGGCCTGCGAAGAATACGGAGTGTCCTGATTTGATCCTCGGCGGACGGGTCGCCTGCCGATTGGGCAGGCACCCGTCCGCGGAGGGGCAGGTCCCCACGAGGGGTCCAGCCACAATCCGGGGGTTGGAATTCGTCTCACCCAGAGAGGTGTGTCATGTCGGTAAGCACTGAAGCAGCACCCGGTCCGGCGGCTGACGCCTCGGCCCCCTTGTTGTCACTGCGGGGAATCGAGAAGTCGTTCGGCGCGGTTCATGTGCTGCGTGGCGTCGATCTCGACGTCTATTCGGGCCAGGTCACGGCGCTGGTGGGGGACAACGGCGCCGGCAAGTCCACGTTGATCAAGGGCGTCGCGGGGATCTACACCTTCGACGGCGGGGAGTTCATCTTCGAGGGCAAGCCGGTCAGTGTCCATGAGCCCAAGGCGGCCAACGCCTTGGGAATCGAAGTGGTGTATCAGGATCTTGCGCTGTGCGACAACCTCGATGTGGTGCACAACATGTTCCTGGGGCGCGAGGAGAAGCGGGGCGTCACGCTCGACGAGGACGAGATGGAGAGCCGGGCCCGCGACACGTTGAACGGTCTGAGTGTCCGGACGCTGAAATCCGTCCGCCAGAGCGTTTCGAGCCTCTCCGGCGGCCAGCGACAGACAGTCGCGATCGCCCGTGCGGTGCTGTGGAACTCCAAGCTTGTCATCCTCGACGAGCCGACCGCCGCGCTGGGTGTGGCACAGACCGCCCAGGTGCTGAGTCTGGTGCGCCGCCTGGCGGATTCCGGCCTGGCGGTCATCCTGATCTCCCACAACATGGTGGACGTGCTGCAGGTTGCCGACAGCATCGCTGTGCTCTACCTCGGGCAGATGGCGGCCCAGGTACGGGCCGCGGACGTCAATCAGAATCAAGTCGTGGAGTTGATCACGTCCGGTAGTAGCGGGGATATGGGGCTGCAGCCCGAGCATGAGGGAGCTCAATCATGAGTACCACCGCGACCGACACCCAAGTCTCACCCGACCCCGCCAACGAAGGCAGCATCCGCCAGGCGATGGCGGACTACTGGACTCGCGTCAAAGGCGGCGATCTCGGTTCGTTGCCGGCGGTCCTCGGGCTGATAGTGCTGATGGGCATCTTCACAGCGCTGGAAGGGCAGACCTTCCTCTCGGCTTTCAACCTCGCCAACCTGATGTCCCAGGCTGCGATGATCATCGTGCTGGCCATGGGCTTGGTCTTCGTCCTCCTGCTCGGCGAGATCGACCTCTCGGCGGGATTCGCCGCCGGCACTGCCGCCGCCGTGCTCGGGGTCACACTGACGCAGCGGGATTGGCCGCTGCCGCTGGCATTGGTGGCATGTCTGGGAACGGGCTTGGCTATCGGCCTGTTCATCGGGGTGCTGGTTGCCCGCCTGGGAATTCCTTCCTTCGTCGTGACGCTGGCGATGTTCCTCGCACTGCAGGGGCTGATGCTGCTGATCATCGGCGAGGGCGGCACCGTCGGAATCAAAGATGACTTCATCCTGGCGCTCCAGAACAAGAACCTGTCCCCGATCGCAGGCTGGATCCTCTACATCGTCGTCGTGGGTGGGTACGCGCTGGTGTCCGGGCTTCGGCTGCGGCGGCGGATAGCCAACAACCTCACCCATGAGGTCGTGTCGGTGTGGATTGCCAAGGTCACGACCCTGGCAATCCTTTACGGGGGAGCGACCCTGCTGTTGAACCAGGAGCGTTCGCGGCGGCCGGATCTGACCAGCATCCAAGGTGTCCCCTACATCATTCCGCTGATCTTGGTCCTCCTCATCGGCTTGACCTTTGTCCTGTCACGCACCGGTTTCGGGCGACACATCTACGCCGTCGGCGGCAACGCCGAAGCAGCACGCCGGGCTGGCATCAACGTCGGGGGCATCAAGATAGCCTGCTTCGCGATCTGTTCCACCCTCGCGGCCGTTGCCGGCATCCTGTTCGCCTCTCGAGACAACTCCATCTCACCGTCCACCGGCGGATCGACGACCCTGCTTTTCGCGGTCGGAGCCGCCGTCATCGGCGGTACCAGCCTCTTCGGTGGTCGCGGCAAGATCAGCGACGCGGTCCTGGGTGGCTTGGTTGTCGGCGTGATCGCCAACGGGCTGCCGCTGGTCACCAGCCAGGCGGGTGTCCAGTTCATCGTCACCGGGCTAGTCCTCCTCGTGGCCGCCAGCGTCGATGCACTGTCGCGAAAACGATCCGGTTAGCGGCACCAGTCCGACTGTCACAACAGATCTGCAAGCGCTGGGACCGACGGTTGAGGTTCGGGGCGGCTGTGTCCCGCCTGCGGCGCGGCTACGGTTCGGCTACTTCGCGACCGGCATGGGGATGAGGGTCTCGGGGCGTTGGACGGGTTCGCCTACGTAGAGGCCGCGGATACCGTCGATGTAGGCGAGTGCGAGGTCGGTCAAACCGGCGTCGGTCTGCATACGACCCTTGGTCACCAGCACCCCCAGGTCGGCGCCGTGGAAGCGGTAGTCGCCCGGAGCGTAGACGCGCATGAAGAACGCGTCGTGCTCGTCGGTCAGTTCGTGCCAGTCCGACGCCACCCGGGCGAACTCCAGCCGCCCATCAACGATGCGGTAGGTGCCTGTCTCGGGAGCGGCCAGGATCCTTTCCACGTCGTCCCCCGGCTCCTTCATGATCAGTTGCGACCACAGATCCACTGCCGCGAGTTCCCGCCATCGCTCGTTGATCTCATCGACATCCACTTCGTAGTCGAGGTCCATGAATTCCAGGATGTGGAAGCACACCAACGGTAGGTCGGCGTAGGCACCCACAGTGGTGTTGGTCATCGAGGTCACCCCGGAGATTCGCGGGTTCACCTCACCCATGTAGACCTCACCGTCGTCGGTGTCGATGAGCACATCGAATTCGAAGAAGCCCTTGTAGCCCTCGGCCCGCAGCCGGTCGCCGAAGCGCCGCACGAGGTCGATGGCTCGGCCGCGCTGGTCATCGCTGATTGCCCCGGGGAACACGTCATTGCCGCACCAGCCGCCCTTGTAGGGGGTGAGTTCGGGATAACCCGTCAGATCCGTCATGAAGGGCCCGACGATCGTCCCGTGCCGGGTCAGCACGGCCTCGACGGCCGCGGCCTTGTTGTTGATGCGCTTCATGATCTTGACGTGCTGGCCGATGATGTCGTCGCTGAAGCGGTCCCAGTCATTCTGTGACTCGAGGAAGAAGGTTGTCTTGCCGGAGTCGCCGTACGGGGTCTGGACGACCAGATCCGTGCCCAACCCGTTGGCTTCGGACAAGCTGCTGAGCTGTTCCCAGGACTCGATGCTGTCGGCCAGCAGATTGGGAACGCTGGGAGCACCCGCCTCGTTGCCCAGTTGCGTCGTGACGATCTTGGAGTCGAGCCGTCGGCGCAGTTCGTGAGATGGCAGGATCAGGTCGTAGCCGAGTTCCTGGCAGATTGCTTCGGTCTCGGAGTCGAAGAAGACCATCGCAACCATCGGGCGCTGCCCCGGCAGAAGCCTGCTGGCGATGTAGGACTGCACCTCGTCGTCGCGCAGCAAGTAGTTGTTGATCTCCTCGGCGCTGGTGAACTCCACGTAGGGCTTCTCGAGCGGGGTGAAGACCCGGGGATGGGCTCCGTCCCAGGAGTCGTAGTAGACGATGTAGCGGAAGTTGCGAACCCACCGGTCCACGCCGAGCAGGTTGAACGCTGTGGCGCCGATGAAGAAGATCGGCTGGGTGTTGGTGCGGAAGAACGCGCGTATCTCGGATAGTCCGCTGAGCACCGGCTTCTCGCGGTTCGTCAAGGCATCGCCGAGTGAGTTCATGAGTTCAGCCTCCAGGCCAGTCGTGATCGGACTCTACTGAGGGGGAAGCAGTCGTGGCCTTCCTTGGGCACACCGACCCGCCGAACCGCGTTTGGCTCGCCCCTTGTTGCCTGCCTGCCCATGCCTCCCGCCGGCGGTCAGCTGTCAGTTGGCGCGCCCGGCCGCGATACCGGGTGGCCCCTCGTGGCGGCTGTCCAGTTCGACCGACAGCCCGGACAGGTAGCTGCCGATCGCATCGAATGCTCCGATGGTCTCGCTGAGGAACGTGAGGTTCTGGGCGTCGGGCCAGGTCGAGAACTTGGCGGCCACCGTCCGGGTGCCCGGGTTCACGTACAGCATCTGGCCGTAGATGCCCAGCCCCAGCAGGACATCGCCGTGGTGCCGCGGCAGGAACCAGAACTGGTTGCGGTACCAGCCTCCGGGCAGGTAGGGGCCGGAGTGCGAGTTGTGGAATGCCTCCCGGATGTCGGGGTCGACCCGCCACGCCGTTTGGAGCCAGTCGCTGGGAACGATGTCCAGGCCATCGACACGCCCCATGTGCAGCAGCATCTGCCCGAAACGAGCCAAGTCGCGCACCGTGGCGCACATGCCGCCGTCGTGGATCGCGGTGCCCTGTGAATCGCAGGTGATCTCGCCGGGGTACAGCGCGCCCATCGGGGTCCAGATCAACTGGCTGATCAGATCCGCCATCCGCATCCCCGCTGCGCGTTCGCAGACCCAGCCCAGCACCAGGGTCTCGGCGGATCGGTAGTCGAAGACTCCGCCGTGGTCGCGGTCGGACTTCAGGGTCGCCAGGTACTCGTAGATCGTGCTGGGTATGGAGTCGTGGGACGGTGGCCGCCAACCGAAGGCCTCTTCCATCACGTTCACTTCGGCGTCGGGATCGGTGTAGTCCTCGCTGAACCGCACGCCCGAACGCATGTCGAGGATGTTGCGGACCGTCGCTCCGGCATACCCGCAGGACTCCAACTCCGGGATGTACGCGGTCACGGGCGCATCGTCGTGCAGTACGCCTCTGCCGATGAGGATTCCCGCGACGCAACCCACCACGGACTTGGTCACCGACATCATCAGATGGGTCGTCAGCGGACCGGTGTGGCCGAAGTACTGCTCGTAGCAGATCTTGTCGCCGTGCATGATCACGACCGCGTCGGTGTAGGTGTCGTGCAGGAGTTCCAAGAACGTCGAGGTGGAGCCGTCCAGCCGGGCAACGGTCATGTCCGAGATCGCTGCGTCCGGCTCGAACAGCACCGGATGGAC
>JAQAZZ010000211.1:0-17040 GCA_032127075.1 Micrococcales bacterium
TCCACAGCGACATCCAGTGCCGAGAGCCGATCCATCAACTGCGTCCCGCCGGTGACCTCTGGCCGCACTACCTGTTTGGACCACGAGTGCGCCACCCCGCGCGGGTCCCGAACGACGTGCAGGATCCGCAGGTTGATCCCAGGATCAGCCAGCATCACGAACGGCTGCGACACATGCTTACTCGAGTCGATCACGATGCGCTGACCGGATTCCGCCGCGGCAGCCGCATACAGCCGGCCGTACGCCGCTGCGTGGTCGCGGACATCCGCGCGGGTCCTGCCCCGCAGGTGGTTGGCCGCCAGCGCCGGGATGCGACGCGACCGATCCTGCTGTTCCTGGATGAGGCTCATCGAGCGGCCCAGGTCCGCGGACCACCCCCCAAACGCGCGAGTTCCCACGCCGGACCAGAAGGCGCATTCCCAAAACGGTGCACCGCAGCCACAGAGCTGGTTGTCCACGATTCCCCGTGACCACAGATGTCGCACCTCGCCCAGGGTCTGGGTGTCCGGCAGCCGGCCGATGAGGCGTTCCAGCAACGGTGTGCCGCTACGGCTGGCGCCGCCGATGTAGAGGACGTCGGTCACCGCGCGCCCTCCTCCGCGTTCGGCCAAGTCAGGATCTGCTTGCGCCGCACTAGGACGTAGCCGCCCAGAATCAGCAGCCCCGCCGTGCACCCGAGCAGCTGACCGGAAAGGGTCCACCCGGATGCCACAGCGATCGCGAGGGGGACCGCACCCGTCGCGCCCAGCGTCCACACCATCGACATGATCGTGGGGCGATGGTAAGGGTGCAGGCCCAGGTCACGGTGAACCTGCCACAGTGGCAGGAAGGTCCGCGCCAGGATGGACAGCGCCCAGGCCCAAGCAGCCGCGATTGCGCCGTAGGCCGGAACCGTCAGCAGATCCACGACGACCATCAGCAGGAAGGCTGCAAAGGCATTGGCCAGCGCCACCGCGGAGCGGCCGGACATCGTCAAGACTATGTCGACTGTTCCGGTGGCGGTTGCCACCATCAGTGAGAGCGACAGAATCACGATGATCGGCCACCCACTCGTGTACTCGTCCCCGAAGAGTCCGAGGAAGGGGACCGAGAGGATCGAGACGGTCAGGAAGATCGGCCACGTCAACAGCACCAGCCACGACGTGGAGGTTGTGTAGAGGGCCTGCGCATGCTGGCGATCGCCCATGGCGAGGCTCTCACCGAATCGGGGTTGGACGACTTGCCCGATGGCCTGCTGCAGCATCTGCCCCACGACAATGGCACGGGTGGCCGTGGCATAGATGGCGGCTTGGGTGGGACCCGCCAAGATGGCGACGAGGAAGATGTCCAGGCGCTGCAGCGCCACCTGCAGCATGCTGGACAACCACCGGGGGGTGGTGAACACCCAGAACTCCCGGGCGGACAGCCGCCCGGACTGCTCGGCCCCGTCGCTGTCGACCGCGCCGCCGTCCGCGGGGGACTTGGTCGCTTCCCGAACCACCCACCAGGCCCACAGCAGCGCCACGGCAAGAACCGGGAGGTAGGGCAGCACCCATGCGCCGGTGAGAACGACCAGGGCTCCTGGGGCTGCTACGGCTGCCACGAGTCCGAGTTGCAGCAGCGGGCGAATCACTCGATCCAGCAGCGCGGTCGGTCCCATCTTCCGGAATCCCTCGAGCACCGCGGTGGCGATCTCGAAGACGGCCGCGAGGGAGACGCTCGCCGCCAGGATGTGCATCATCGCGACCGTTTCGGCGTCCGCACCGTCGGCGCCGAGGGTGCGCGCCAACGGTTCCGCCCAGAACCACAGCGCCGCAGACACCACCAGGCATGCAGCCACCACCGGTGCGGCACTCAGTTTCAGGGAGCGGCCGATGTAGCCGGGCCGCCGGAGAGCGCGGGACCGCGAGATGAAGTAGACCAAACCCGCCGGTGTGCCCATCCTGGCCACGACCACGGCGATGAGGAACAGCGATATCCCCGCCATGAGGATGCCGACGGTCTCGGGATCGGATGAGCGGGCCAGGACGACCACTAGGGCGAAGTTGGCCAAGGCGCTGACACCGGATCCCAGGACCATCCCCACCACGGAACGCAGCAGCGGCCTCACCTCGCTGTGCAGGCCGCCCCCGCCCCAGGCGGTCAGCTTTGTTGTCGCCATGACGGTTCCCACCCCAGCCAGTCGGCCAATTGTGCATCCCACGGCTCGAAGTACTGCCTGAGACGATCTCGTGTGCCGGCCGGCAAGTCCGGACGCGGTCGGGCGTTGTGCACCTCGAACGACATCCCCGGCGCCGGGGGGAGCCCGACGAAGTCCAGCACCCCCGCAACTGCCTCCGCCGGATCGGCGAAGAAGCGGTCGCTGTCGATGACATGGACGTTCTCGCGTCCCAGGCGGTCCGCCAGTTCCCGCAACTGCTCCACATAGCGGCCGCGGGCCACATACGCCTGGTGTCGGTGGGCTCGACTGATATACCCGGTGTCGCGGCGGAGCCTGTCAGTCTCCCCCTTCAGCCGGGAGTCCTCCGCCTCGAGCGCTTCCGCGAAACTCAGTTCATCGAAGCCTCGGGCGAACTCGTGTGCGTGGGCCGAGTACGCCCGTTCCACGGGGTCCCGCAGCATCACCACGACTCGCACCCCGGGCAGGTCGCGGGCGATTCGTTCCGGGGCCGCCGGGTGGAACATGTAGTAGGGGGTCACCTCGAACTGAACCGGGTCAGCACCGGTCTTCCGAGCGAGTCGCTTCAGGCCGGCACGGGTGGCGAAGTTACCCCGGTACCAGTCGAGCCCCCGGCCGTATTCCACATCGAAGTAGTGAAGCCCCTTGTGGAATCTGGGCGGGAGCATCGCGGGGTGTTGGCGCAGCGCCTGGAAGAGCGAGGTGGTGCCGCAACGCTGCGCCCCGGCAACAAGCAGCGTCGGCAAGGCACGTCCTTGGCTGGTGGAGCGCCCCCAAACCGAGGAGATCGATCGCGCAACGTCCTTGGTGCGTTCTCCGGTGTCAGGCACCTCCCACCTCCGAAGCGGCCGCCACGGCGGCGGCGGTCACGGTGGGCGCCGCCGCCTGCTGATCAGTCTCGAAGCGGACGGCGAGGTCTGTCAGGTAGAGGAAGGCGACAACGCCGGAGTCCTGCGTTCCGATTCCGGTTCCCGACAAGATCGACCGGTGGCTGCGACGGATCTGGTCGCATGCTCCGGCCAATCCGCCCCGCAGTCGCGCAAACAACTCCCAGTGGAGTATGTCGAATCCCCAGATCGAGGACTCGGTCTGCCGCTCCCAGTCCCAAACGGCCCAACCATCCTGAAGGCGTCGCGCGTTCCACTGCGTGAAGTCGCCGTGCGAGGCCGACGGCACAACCATGACATCCGCCAGACGCCGCAAATGGTCGTCGAGCCGCCGTAGGGCCGGGTTCCTCCGGGCGAGGTCGGAGAGTTGGGGGGTGGTCTGTATCCACCAGTCCGTGCCGCCCAGCGGTTGCGCCGGCCTCGGGCGGGCGATGGCGTGCGCCATCTCGATCCACTCGGTGCGCCGCTGTCCGGTTGCACCGCCGGGCGTCGACTCCCGCAGGTCGAACGCGCTGAGAACCAGCACGGCGGTTTCCCCCACCGAGAACGCATCGAGCACCTTCGGTGCGCAGTACTGCGCGTGGCTCCGCGTCACTTCCGCACGAAGGACCTCCGTCTCGTGCAGCACCAGCTGGCGGGTCAGTGGCTTATCCCCCACCTTGGCGACGGCCGCAACCCGATCGTCGCTCATGAGGGCGAGGACAGGCTTGGCATTGGCCCGGCGAGGGCCGAAATAGACCGCGATGTCGGTGATCCACGGCAAGCGGAACTGCAGCTCCGCGATCACGGCAGAGTCGATCCCGTCTCCGGTCGCGCGGGGCAGCAGGGACAACAGACCTGATCGTGCGATTCCCCGCAGCGCCCGGCTGGTGACCCGGGATTGCCCCGCCGTGAAGATCTGAGCGGCGATCCATGCAGATCGTCCTCGCGTCGGCAGAAGGTACCTCGGTTGTCCCCACGGCGGCATGCTGACCAGCGTGGAGAAGCTGGCCGACTCCTGGAGCCGATTCACAGCGGTCACGCGGACTGCTTGGTAGAGGCTCCCTGTGACTCCAAGATCACACCGCGCACCGGAGCGCCAACTCCGCGGAACTCAGCCAGTGCAGTTCTCAGCTCCGAGACCGTGTCCTGGCCAACTCGGGCGACGACCAGGTTCACATCCGCGGCGCTGGCCACCGCAAGCCCTTCGGCATCGGAGTGCGCAGCCGGGAGTGCCACGAGCACCACCACGTCCGGCTGGGCCATCTGGCGCAGGATCGAGGACAGCCGGCCCTCCCTCTCGGCCTGCCTGACTTGCTCGGCAGTGGCCAGCGGGCTGTTGGGATCCGTCTCGGCGCTCCACGGCGCCAGCACCGTCGATCGATGTCCCGACTCGAGCAGATGCTGGGCCATCTGCCGGCTCAGGGCCTCGGCCGACGCGCCCGTCCCCAAGTCGCTGAGGGCCACGACACGCGGTCCCCGCTGCTCGGCCCCGGCAGCCGTGGCAATTCTCCGCAGCAACACTGCCACACCGGGTCCCTGCGGGTCCGTCGGGTCGGCCACGACCTCCGCACCGTCGATCCGCTCCACATCCCGCCGGGTGCGGATCTTCCCGCTCCGGCGGTCTCGAACGAAGGCCAGCAGCAGTCCCAGGAGAAACCCCAGTGCAGTGAGACTCGTGATCACCAGGGTGGGCTGCGGCGACTCGGGCGCCCTCGGTAGGGGTGCGCGGGTGATGATCCGCCCCGGTGTGATCCGTTGGGCCTCAATCGTCGCCACTTGCCCGATCAACTGGGCCCGCGTCTCCAGCAGCCGTGAGCGCGGGCCTTCGTCGCGGGTGCACCGGATTTGCTTGTCCAGCTCGGCCACGGAGGCCTTGAAGCCATCGGCCTGAGTCTTCGAAGAGCTCTCGGACACTGCCCGGCGGTTGCGCAGGTAGGCTTCCGCGGTTGCGATGGATCCCTGCTGGGCCAGCGTCGCATCTCCCGCGCGGAAGGTGAGGTTCATAACTGACGTGTTGGGCGGGACGGCGACGTCGATCTTGCCCGGCAATTGCCCAGGCGAGGCCCCACCGAGCTCTCTGCGGATTCCTTCGACGACCTCGGTCGACTTCACGATCTGCGCCTCGGTATCGAGGTTGATCTGGCCCAATGTGCGCCCCCCGACGACTGCTCCTGCGTCTGCGGGCGTGGGGTTCAGCGCCACACTCGAGGTTGCGGCGTAGGTCTTGGGCATAAACTCCACCGCAACGAAGCCCCCGAGAGCGCCGATCACCGTGGCGATGGCAATGACCAGCCACTGACGTCGCAGCACCTGCAGGTAGTCGTTCAAGACCTCGGGACGTTCCCCAGACACTTCGGCCTCCATCTGATCCGCTGAATGGTGATGTGAGGCCGCCTGACTGGCCCCCACAGGCGCATACACCGACGTCAACTCACCGCTGGTTACTTATGGTATGCGAGTCTCGCAGTGAGCCCAACCCGTCGAAATCTGGCGATGCTGCTGGACTAGCCGGCAGCTAGTCCGGCCGGCGACTCAGCCGGACAGGCACGCCCGCAGTTCCTCGGCGATCGCAGGATGCGATACGAAGATGTTCCGCACGAACGGCGGCATCTGGTTGAAGACAACCTCGGAACCGTCCCAGTGGTTGCACACCAAGCCGTAGTGCTTGGCCACGGCGAGGGGAGCCGCCAGGTCCCACTCGTAGAAGCCGGTGTCGTGCAGGTAGGCCTCGGCTCGGCCGCTGAGGATCTCGTTGACCTTGGCCCCGACCGATCCGACGCTGACGACTTCGACCTCGCGCCCCAACCGCTGCGCCAGCCTGGCGACGATGCCGTCGAGGTCTGCCGGCGGCCTGGTGCGCGAGGCCACCACCCGCAGCGGACGGTCGTCGGGCAGCGACGGCAGTTGGGCATCGGCGTCACCGGAGGTCCGGGTCAGCGATTGCGCCGGCAGTTCCACGACGCCGAGCAGCATGCGGCCGGATGACGTGTCGTACAACGCGATATGGACCGCCCAATCGTGGCGGCCCTGACCGTACTCCCAGGTGCCGTCCAGCGGATCGACGATCCACACTTGTTCAGCGCTGAGCCGACGGGGATCGTCCACAGCCTCCTCGCTGAGGATGGCTTGCCCCGGGGAGAGTGTGATGCCGGCGTCTATCAAGGTCTGCGACTGGGCGTCTGCGGTGTCCCGCAGCGCCTTGAGCGCTGGCTTGTCGTCGGAGCGGATCTCGCCGTGGTCGGCCCGGATCTGCAGCAGGAGCCGCCCGGCTGCCGCGGCGGTGTCCACCGCCATCGCAAGATCCTGCTGGGCTGTGGAGTTGTCGTTGCTCATCGGCGCAGCCTACCGCGGGTACGGCATGCCCACGCGGCAGCGGCTCAGGTGTTGAACCTGTTCTGCGCAGTGGCCAGACCCTCTGCGATCAGGTCCTCGGTCGCGGCGCCCGCGCGTTCGACGAGTTCCGGCAGTTCCTTGCGCTCGGCGCCGGAGAACGCCGTCAGCACATGGTCGGCGGCTTCTGCCCGCCCACGACCCACCCCCACCCTGACCCGGTACCAGTCGCCGGTGCTCAGCGAACGGCGGATGCTCCGCAGGCCGTTGTGACCGTTGTCGCCGCCGGCGAGTTTGAGCCGCAGCGCGCCGAAGGGGAGATCGATCTCGTCGTGCACCACGATGAGCTGGTCGACTGCGATGGAGTAATAGCCAAGCAGCGCGGCGGCGGGGCCGCCGGATTCGTTCATGTAGCTGTGCGGCACCGCCAGGACCAGCCGTCGCCCCTTGACACGGACTTCGGCAACGTCACATCGCGCCCGGCGCTGGGACTTCAACCGGGCCCCGGCGCTGTCTGCCATGCGTTGGACGACCATCGCCCCGACGTTGTGGCGGGTGCGGGCGTACCGCTGACCCGGGTTCCCGAGCCCGACAACGGCCCACGCGGGGTTCGTGGTCACCCTTCATCGGCCTCCCCGCCTGCTTCAGCGGCCTCCCCTTCACCAGCCTCCGCAGCCCCCGCGGCCTCGGCGGCCTCTTCCGCCGCCGCCGCGGCGGCACCGGCCTCGGCCATCGCGCGGGCCCTCTCCTCCAGGATTTCCACGATCCGGTCGGCCACGTCGGTGAGGTCTTCCTCGTTCGCGGCTGCCTCTTCGATGACTGCGGCGGCCTGCATCGGGTCCATCCCCGCTTCTTCGGCCGCAGCCTCGGCGCGGGCCAGTGCATCGGCGTAGGCGTAGCGCTCACGCACTTCTTCGTCGCTGAGCAGCAGCAGGTCCACGTGGAGCAGGTCGGTGCGGACCGGGTCACGCTGGACATCCGCCGGCGCCACGATGACGCGCGTCCCCTCCAGATCAATGTCGAGGACCACCCGGGGGATGCGCAGAGCAAGGTCGAGATCGTGGCCCGGCACGGTCACGTGCCGCAACTCGCTGCCGGAGCCGTACATGACCGCGGGCACCCGGCCCTCGCGGCGCAGCTGGCGGGCCGCGCCCTTGCCGAAATCGCTGCGGAACTGCGCGCTGATACGAACTTCTCGCGACATCTGGGAACTCCTCGGTAGACGGCGGACGCACACCCCGGCCGGTGCAGCACCGCCGCGTCGATAACGGCGGCTCCACCGCCCTCGCCGAGGCAGCCCCAGCATAGGGCGCGCCGCGGTCGGGGCCAAACCGGAGCCGTGCATCCCCGGCCCGGGCAGTCGTCCCCCTACCCGATCGCGCAAGGGCCAGGGTGTCGAGACCGGTGAGTCAGATGTCGGCCTTGGGGAACTCGAACATCCTGGTGACGGAGCCGTCGGTGAAGACTTCGCGGATCGCCTTGGCCAGCACCGGCGCGATCGACAGCACCGTCAACTCGTCGAACCGCCGTTCCGCGGGGATGGGCAGCGTGTTGGTGACGATGACCTCGGCGATCCCGGACGCCGCCAGCCTCTTGGTCGCCGGATCGCTGAGGATCCCGTGGGTGGCGGCCACAACAACGTCCCGGGCGCCGTTCTCGAACAGTGTCTCCGACGCCTTGGCAATGGTGCCCCCGGTGTCGATCATGTCGTCCACGACCACACAGAGCCGGTCTCGCACGTCGCCGACGACTTCGAACACCCTCACCTGGTTGGGGACGTCCGGATCCCGGCGCTTGTGGATGATCGCCAGCGGCGAGCCGAGGACGTCGGTCCACCGCTCGGCCACCCGGACCCGCCCGGCGTCGGGCGACACCACCGTGATCGGCTCGCCCTCGTAGTTCTCTTTCACGTAGTCCGACAGCAGCGGCAGGGCGAACAGGTGGTCGACCGGCCCGTCGAAGAAGCCCTGGATCTGGCTGGTGTGCAGGTCCACGGTCATCACCCGGTCAGTGCCGGCGGTGCGGAACAGGTCCATCATCAGTCGGGCGGTGATGGGTTCGCGGCCGCGGTGCTTCTTGTCTTGGCGGGCGTAGCCGAAGAACGGCGACACCACGGTGATGCGCTTGGCCGAGGCGCGCTTGGCGGCATCGACCATGATCAACTGTTCCATGATCCATTTGTTGATCGGCTGGGTATGCGACTGCAGGATGAACACGTCGCAGCCGCGCACCGACTCCTCGAACCGCACGAACATCTCGCCGTTGGCGAAGTCGTAGGCGGACACGGGGCTGATCTCCGCACCGAGCGCCTGCGCGACTTCGTCGGCCAACTCCCCGTGGGATCTGCCCGAGCTGAGCAGCAACCGCTTCTGCGCCGCCAGCGTCACTCCCTCGCCGTGTGTGCTCACTGCCCGTCCTCCTGAGCCGACGCGGCCGCTGCCGCCGTAGTCCCGGGCCGCCTGGCAGCGACCCACCCTTCGATATTGCGTTGTGCGCCCCGGGCGATGGCCAGTGCCCCCGGGGGCACATCCGCAGTGATCACCGAACCCGCCGCTGTGTAGGCGCCGTCGCCGACCTCGACCGGTGCCACCAGCATGGTGTCGCTGCCGATGCGCACGTCGTCCCCCACCACCGTACGGTGCTTGGCGACACCGTCGTAGTTCACGAAGACGGTTGCGGCCCCGATGTTGGTGCCCGACCCGATGGTGGCGTCACCCACGTAGGAAAGATGCGGGACCTTGGCGTTCGGTCCGACGCGGGAGTTCTTGATCTCGACGAAGGAACCGGCCCGGGCGCCGGGCAGCAACTCGGTACCCGGCCGAAGCCTCGTGTATGGCCCTACCTCGCAGCCCGCTCCGACAACCGCACCGACGCAGTGCGACCGTTCCACGCGGGCACGCTCCAGCACCTCGGTGTCGATGAGAGTGCTCTGCGGGCCCACCACCGCTCCGGCAGCGACGGTGGTGGCGCCCTGCAGGACGCTGCCGGGCAGGATCGTGCAGTCCGGTTCCATCACCACATCAACATCGACGTAGGTCGCGGCGGGGTCTGCCATGGTGACCCCCGCCAGCATCCAGGAACGGTTGATCCGTTCCCGCAGCACCGCGCCGACCTCGGCGAGTTGGGCGCGGTTGTTGACTCCCATGATGTCCGCGGGGTCGGGGGCTGCCACTGCGGACACGACGCGGCCGTGGGCGCGAGCGATTTCCACCACATCCGTCAGATACTCCTCGCCCTGGGAGTTCTGGGTGGACAGCCTGGTGATGGCGTCGTCGAGGAAGGCAGGGTCGAAAGCGTAGGTGCCGCTGTTCACCTCGTCTATGGCCAGGGTGTATTCGTCGGCGTCGCGATGCTCCACGATGGCGGTCACCGATCCATCGGCATCCCGCACCACCCTGCCGTAGCCGGTCGGGTCGGGCAGCACCGCGCTGAGCATCGTGACGGCTGCACCGGCACCCTCGTGATCTGCCAGCAGCAGTTCCAAGGTCTCTGCGCCCAGCAGCGGGGCATCACCGGCTGCGACGACGACCGGCCCACCTTCGGGAGTGATCCCCCGGGCTGCCAGGGCCGCCAGCGCCACCCGGACCGCGTGCCCGGTGCCGTTCTGCTGCTCCTGGACCGCGATCACCACATCGTCGCCCCGGTCGGCGAGATGCTGTTCGACTTGTTGGCGGCCATGACCCACGACCACAACGACGGCACCGGTGCCCACCGACTGCGCAGCGGCCACAACATGCCCGACGAGGGATCGGCCGCAGATCTCGTGCAGCACCTTGGGTGTTGCGGACTTCATCCGTTTTCCCTCGCCCGCGGCCAGGACTATCACTGCGGACGGCTGCGTGGTCATCTGATCCCTCTCGGGTGGCGTGGCGTGACCAGGGCAGGGTACCCCGCAGGGTCCCCTGCTACTCCACTGGGAGCGATGCTCCGCCGCCAGGTCTCGATCCTGGACCTCCAGCTTCAAAGGCTGTCGGGCTGCCATTACCCCACGGCGGATCGCGGTGCGATGACCCATCCTCGCATGCGGCCCTCACCTGGTGTGCGGCCATCCGCAGCATGTCAGGCGAGCAGCACCGTCGCCCCCGGCACGGGGCCGTGCGCCTGCCGCACGGTCCGGCACAGGCCCGATGAGGACAGCGCCACGGTGAGTTCCATGGCGGCCGCCGAATCGGGCACGAGGAACCCGCAGGTGGGGCCGCTGCCCGAGACGATCGATCCCAGCGCGCCGTGTTCGGGACCCAGCTCCAGCAGCATCGACAATGGCGGCATCAGCGAAAGGGCGGCGGGCTGCAGGTCGTTGGCCAGTGCGGCGCCCAGGGCGGCCGCGTCGCCGGAACGCACGGCTTTCAGCACGGCGGCATCCACCTTCGGGTCAGCCACGGCGGCATCGGCACGCAGCCGGTCTATTCGGGCGTACACGTCCGGCGTCGCCAACACTCCGTCCGACAGCGCCAGCACCCAGTGGAACTGGCCCGTGGTCATGGCGGCGGCGACCTGCTCTCCCCGGCCCTGGCCCACTGCTGTGCCGCCGATCAGCGCGAAGGGGACGTCCGAGCCGAGTCCCGCGGCAAGGTCGGTCAGATCCACCCCGCTATCCCCGCCCCACAGCGCCGCGAGCCCGCACAGCACGGCGGCGGCGTCCGCACTCCCCCCAGCCATGCCTCCGGCGACCGGGATGCCTTTGGTGACGGCGATGTCGAGGTCGGCGGCCCGCCCGAATGCGGCGGCGGCGGCGTCGGCGGCCCGCCAGGCCAGGTTGGTTCGGTCTGCGGGGACGGCTCGCGCCTCGCTGCCGGACATGGTCAGGCGGATACCGTCACCGTCGCCGCGGTCGGTGATCTCGACGGTGTCGAACAGGGAGAGGGCCTGGTAGACGGTGGCCAACTCGTGGTAGCCGTCATGCCGCCGGGGGCCGACCCGGAGGCTGAGGTTGATCTTGGCGGGCACCCGCACGTGCACTGTGGCAGACATCTCACGAAAGGGTAGGCCCGGCCACGGCCTTTATCGATTCGGCCAGCCGGCAGAAGTCGTCCAGTGCCATTTCCTCGCACCGGGACGCGGGATCGATCCCCGCCGCACTCAACGCTGCCGCGGCGCTCGGCCGCCCATAGGCCACCGCCAGGGTGGCCCGGACCATCTTGCGGCGCTGGCCGAACAGCAGATCGACCACCGCGAAGACCTCCTGACGCGACACCGCGGCAACCGGCGGCGGCCGGACGTCGATGCGCACCAGTCCGCTCTCAACCCTCGGCGCCGGCCAGAACACCGAGGCGGGCACCGCACCCACGGTGCGCACCTCGCCGTACCAGGCCGCCTTCACGCTGGGAACGCCGTACACCCGCGATCCCGGCGGCGCGGCGAGCCGGTCGGCCACCTCCCGCTGCACCATGACCAGGCAGCGGGTCAGCCCCGGAAGTTCCGCGAGGCAATGCAGCAGGACCGGGACGGCGACGTTGTACGGGAGGTTGGCCACCAGAGCCGCCGGGTCGCCGATGCCCGCGTCGATGGTGAGGGCATCCGCGGTGACCACCCGCAGCGAACCGGCGAGTTGGGGGGCGAACTGTCCGATCGTGTCCGGCAGCATTCGGGCCAGGGCCGGATCGACCTCCACGGCTGTCACCGGGTGGCCGGCCTCGAGCAGGCCGAGGGTGAGGCTGCCCAGCCCGGGACCCACTTCCAGCACGGGGGCGCCCGCCGGGAGTTCCGCCAGCCGCACGATGCGCCGGATGGTGTTGCCGTCGACGACGAAGTTCTGCCCCAGCGCCTTGCTGGGATACACGTCGGCGGACCGCGCCAGCCGCCGGATGTCGGAAGCCCCCAGGAGCTTCATCCGGCGAAGCCGGGGTCCAGCTCGAAGGCACGCACCGTGTTGCGGCGCAGCAGGTCGCAGGTCTCGGCGAGGGGCAGGTCCAGCCGTTCGGCGATGGCCCGGACCGTGTACGGCATGAGGTACGACGCGTTGGGTTTCCCCCGGTTCGGCATGGCGGTGAGGAACGGGGAATCGGTCTCCACCAGGATCTGTTCCGGCGGCGCGGCGTCGAGAGCGGTCCGCAACCCGGCGGCGTTGCGGAACGTCACCACCCCCGCGAAGGACAGGTACCAGCCGGCATCACCGCAGACGCGGGCCATGTCGGCGTCGCCGCTGAAGCAGTGGAACACCACCCGGGGCGGCAGGTCTGCGCTGGCCAGCACCCGCAGGACGTCGCGATGGGCATCACGGTCATGGATCACCAGCGTCCGGCCGGTTTGCCGGGCCAGTGCGATGTGTTCCCGGAACGAATCTTCCTGGGCGCCCCGGCCGGACTCGTCGGTGCGGAAATGGTCCAGGCCGGTCTCGCCCACCGCCACGACGACGGGGTCCGCGAGCAGTTCGGCGAGCCGGTCCAACTGCTGGCCGAGTTGGCCCGCGGCGGCGACGGCGGGTGCCTCATTGGGATGCAGCGCAACCGCCGCCACCACCTGCGGGTGCTCGTGGGCTATCTCGACCGACCGCTGCGACGAGGGCAGGTCCACACCCACCTGGACAACTCCCCCGACTCCGACGTCGGCGGCCGCCGACAGGGCGTCGGCGACGGCGAGTCCGCTGTACTCGTGGGTGATGTCGAGGTGGCAGTGGGAATCGATGACCGGGGACGGCAGCGGCGGGGGAGCCGGGACCGGAAGTTCCACCGCGGTCATGCCGCCCCGTCGGCTTCGGGTTCCTCCGGCAGCCGGGGGAACAGCGGCGGGGTCTTGGTGATCGTCGCGCCCGGCGGCAGGACGCCCCACTCGAGTGCGGTCACCTTCTGATCCGCGATCGGACCGACCTTGTCATCGGCCCCCAGCGACTCCCACAGAACAGCCGTCGACCGCGGCATCACCGCGTGGAAGAGCACCGCGATGGCGCGCAGGCTGTCCGCCACCGTGTACAGCACGGTGGCCAAGCGGTCGCGCTGGTCGGGGTCTTTGGCGAGCACCCAGGGCTGCTCGGCGGTGACGTACCCGTTGACCGCTTCCACGAAGGATCTGATCGCTGCGATCCCACCGCTGAAATCCAACCGCAGCATCGCGGCGTCCGCATCCGCCGCGGTGCGCGCGAGCAGGTCCTGCAGGGCGAGGTCGCTGTTGCTGTAGCGAACCGGGGCGGGCAGTTGGCCGTCGAAGTACTTGCCGATCATCGCGGCCGAACGGGACGCCAGGTTTCCCAACCCGTTGGCCAGTTCCGCGGTGTACCGGCTGCGCATGTCCTCCCACGAGAAGGACCCGTCGGAACCGAAGTTGATGGCGCGCATGAAGTAGTAGCGGAACGCGTCTGAACCGAAGAAATCGGTGATCTGCTCCGGTGCGATACCGGTGAGCTTGGACTTGCTCATCTTCTCCCCGCCCACAAGCAACCACCCGTGGGCGAAGACCTGCCGCGGCAGCGGCAACCCCGCTGCCATGAGCATGGCGGGCCAGTAGACGGCGTGGAAGCGCAGGATGTCCTTGCCCACGAGGTGCACATCCGCCGGCCAGGTCTGCTCGAAGTAGTGCGTCTTGCTGGTGTCGCCGTATCCGACTGCGGTGATGTAGTTCAGCAGTGCGTCGAACCACACGTAGACGACCTGGTCGTCCTGCCACGGCAACGGGATGCCCCAGTCGACGCTGGAGCGGGACATCGAGATGTCCTCCAGCCCTTGGCGGATGAAGCTGACAACCTCGTTGTGGGCGCTGCGCGGGGCGACCGCCTCGGGGTTGAGTTCGTAATGGCGCAGCAGATCATCGGTGAAGTCCGACAGCCGGAAGAACCAGTTCTGCTCGCTGAGCATCTCCACCGGCTTGCCGTGGATGCGGCACACCTCGCTGCCCTCGTAGTCCCCGGTGCCCGCCTCGAGGTCGGCGGGGAACTTGAACTCTTCGCATCCCACGCAGTAAGGGCCCTCGTAGGGCGCGGGATACACGAAGCCCTTCTCCTTCAGCACCTCCCAGAAGCGCTGGACCCCGCGGCGGTGACGGTCCTCGGTGGTCCGGATGAAATCGTCGTTGGCTGCGTCGATGGTCTCCAGCACCGGTTTCCAGTGCTCCTTGACCAGCCGGTCGACCCACTGCTTCGGAGTGACGTCGTGTTCTTCGGCCTTGAGCTGCACCTTGGTGCCGTGTTCGTCGGTGCCCGTCAGATACACCACGCTCTCCCCCCGCTGGCGATGCCAACGGGTCACGACGTCGCCGGCGACCGTGGTGTACGCGTGGCCGATGTGTGGCGCGTCGTTGACGTAGTAGATCGGCGTCGTGGCGTAGTACGACTTGGGCATAGGTTCCATCGTAGGGGGACGGCGGCGGGGTCGTGCCCGCCTACGGTCCGCCCGGTCGCCGCGGTCAGCCGTGCACCGCGTTGTAGACCTCACGGCGCGCCGCCCCCGCGGCAGTGGCCACCTGGTCGATCGCGTCGCGCCGGGAGGATCCGGCCGCCACCAACGCCGCCACGTCGCGCCGCCACGTCTCGGGACTTCCGGCGGTCCGAGCCTGCTGGGCACCCGCCACCACGACGGTGACCTCGCCCAGGACCCCCTCGGCCGCCCATCCGGCCAACTGCCCCAGCGTGCCGCGCCGGACCTCTTCGTAGGTCTTGGTGAGCTCGCGGCACACACACGCCGGCCTGTCCCCGCCGAACTGGCCGGCGAGGTCGGTCAGCAGCGATTCCACCCGCCGGGGCGACTCGAAGAAGATCAGGGTCCGCGGCTCGGCCACGAGTGCGGCCAGCCGTCGGCTGCGCTCGCCCTTCTTGCGCGGGAGGAACCCCTCGAAGCAGAACCGGTCGCTCGGCAGGCCGGACACCGCCAGCGCCGCGAGGGCGGCGGACGGGCCGGGAAGCACTGTGACCGGAATCCCGGCCGCGGCGCAGCCCGCGACCAGCCGGTAGCCCGGGTCGCTGACGCCGGGCATCCCGGCGTCGCTGACCACCAGGACGTCGGTTCCGCCGGTCAACCGCCGCAGCAGCTGTTCGGTGCGAGCAGCCTCGTTGCCCGCGAACAGCGACATCACCGTGCCGACCAGCGCGACATCGAGGTCGTCGGCCAGGCGGCGGATGCGGCGGGTGTCCTCGGCGGCGATGATCGGGGACCCTCGCAGGGCTTCGACCAGCCGACCGCTGGCGTCGCGGGGGTTGCCGATCGGAGTCGCGGCGATCGTCAGCGTCCCGGGCACCGGCCCATGCTCGCACGACAATCCGCTCGCTGTGCCGCGCCTTGAGACGGGCGTCACGATTTGCAGCCAAAGGCTGAGGGCACCCGAAGTCCATGAAGATCTCAGGGAAACTGACGCCCCCAGAACCACAAGGCCCTTGATGGAGGGGGACTGTCCAACACCACGGTGTTCGTCGATCCAGACATTCCATCACCTGCAATCCGGACAAATCACCAACTTGGAGTAATGAAACAAACACGGAGCGTGCTACAACTGTGGACTTGAGCCTTCCCGCTTGGAGTTGCCCATGGTGAAGATAGTCGGATTCGTCGTCAGCCTGGTCGCAGCATTGGTGATCGCCCCGGTGGGCGCGGCCACCGAGGCAGAGGAGCGCCAGCGGGCGCGCGGAAAGGTCTCAGCCGCGGCCGCTGGACTGCACGTCGCCACCTACAACATCTGCCGACCGCACACGTGCACCAAGAAGGGCGGGTCGTGGGCCAAGCGCAAAGCGGCCATTCTGCGGACGGTGAAGTCGGTCAACCCCGACTTGCTGCTGCTGCAGGAGACCGACGACTGGGATGGTACCGAGGACGAGATGGCCGCGGCGCTGGCCGCCCAGGGCTACGCCTTCGCCAACCAAGAACGGGAGCGGTGCCTGCCCGTGGAGTGCTCCAACCAGATCTTCTACCGCCCGGAAGCGCTGACGCCGATGGGGAACCTCGCCTCCGGGCATGTCGGTGACGTCCGAATGAGCGAATTCTCCGCCCCGTCGCTCTATAGAGGTCAGGTCCACGATCGACCGCTCGGCTACGCCTTCTTCACGATCAATGCGACCGGTGAGCCGGTAGCAGTCGTGTCGATGCACCTGACCAAGCGATATGAAGGTCAGGGCCAGTTGTTCCAGAACGCCCGCCACGCCCGGTTGGGCGAGGCGCGGGGTCTGCCCGCGTGGGTTGCACGCAAGGCCGCTGAACTCGGGATCTCCAACCCGAAGGTGATCCTCGGCGGCGACGTCAACTCCCATCCGGAAAAGGAGAAGGACGGGCCGCAGTCGATCTTCGCTCAGTCGGGATACAGCAACGCGGAGCGTGCCCGGAAAGCCCGCAACATCAAATTCAGCACCGTGAACGAGGCGGGCACCCCCAAACGTTTTGAGGGCTTCCCCCCGAAGGCGCGCAAGTTCTTCAACCCCGGTCCCAAGATCGATGTCGTCGTCACGAAGAACTTCCCCCGTGCGGTGGAGTACGAGGTGGTGCTCAAGTTGAAGAAGAAGAGGAAGTTCCATCCGAAGTACCGCGGTTCAGACCACAACATGGTCCGGGCGGTGCTGCCGCTGTAGCCGGCGGCGCTACCAGGAACTCGGCAACCATCCGGGCCAGACCCGCCGCGATCATCAGCGCCAGGCGCCCCGCCCGCTGCTGCTGCGGTGCACCCACCGCCCTGGCAGGTCGGCAGGTCGGCAGGTCGGCAGGTCGGCAGGTCGGTCCGCCAACAGCCGGACCGCCGGGGACCATCGCCGGCGCTGGCTAGGATGCCGTGGTG